>PMCE01000282.1:5306-6746 GCA_003154025.1 Syntrophaceae bacterium | reverse complement strand
CCCCGGTCAAAACGGCCCCTTCCCCCCCTCCCCAAAGGAATGCAGGGTCATGATCTCCCGGTTCTTCATCGAGCGGCCCATCCTGGCCAACGTCCTCGCCTTCATCACCGTGATCGTGGGGCTGGTGAGTTTCTCCCGGCTGCCCCAGGAACAGTACCCTCCGATCACCCCGCCGACGATTCAGGTAACCACCCGGTACCCGGGCGCCAGCGCCGAAGTCGTCGCCGCCACGATCGGTGTGCCCATCGAGCAGGCGGTGAACGGCGTCGAAAACTCGATTTACATGTCCTCCACGAGCAGCAGCGACGGCTCTTACACGCTGACCATCACCTTCGACGTCGGGACCGACCTGAACACCTCGATTGCCCTGGTCCAGAATCTGGTCAATACGGCGCTGGCCCAGCTGCCGGGCGGCGTGGTGCAGCAAGGGGTCAACGTGCGGAAGGTTTCGACGAACATCCTCCTGGTTGCCAGTCTATATTCCGATGACAACCGGTTTGACGAAGCCTTCCTCTCCAACTACGGGATCATCAACATGCAGAACCCCCTGGGCCGGCTTCCCGGCGTGGGCCAGGTGAGGGTTTTGGGGGCCGGCCCCTACAGCATGCGGGTCTGGCTGGACCCGAAGAGGCTCCAGGATTTCAACCTTACCACCCAGGATGTGCTGAACGCCGTGGGAGACCAGAATATCCAGGTGGTGGCCGGGCAACTGGGCGCTCCTCCGGTCCCGACCGATCAGGTCTTTCAGTTCACCATCAACAGCCTGGGGCGCCTCTCCGACGCAAAACAGTTTGAAGACATCATCGTCAAGAGCAACCGCGGCGCCGCTGCTCAGATCGTCAGGCTGCGCGATATCGCCCGCATCGACCTGGGCCAGCAGAATTATTCCAACTTCGCCAATATCGGCGGACTCGGCTCCGCCCAAATCGTCATCTTCTCCCTCCCCGAGGCCAATGCCATCGCCGTGGCGGATCAGGTCTACGCCGCCGTAGCGGAGATGAGCAAGGGCTTTCCCGAAGGCATGAAATATGCCATCCGCTACGACACCACCAAGTTCGTCCGGGGCGCGGTCCGGTCCGTCTACGAAACTCTGATCATCGCCGGAATTCTGGTCCTCATCGTCATCATGGTATTCCTGCAGAGTTTCCGGGCCCTGCTGGTTCCCGCCACCACCGTCCCGGTGACCATCATCGGCGCCTCGATCGCCATGGTGGCGCTCGGCTTTTCCATCAACCTCATGACCCTGTTTGCCCTGGTCCTGGCCATCGGCATCGTGGTGGACGACGCCATCGTCATCGTCGAAAACAGCTCCTTTTACATCGAGAAGGGCCTGTCTCCCAAAGACGCGGCCATCCGGGCCATGGCCGAGCTGACCGGCCCGGTGATGGGCATTACCGTGGCGCTGATCGCGGTCTTCCTGCCGGCGGCCTTTCTGCCCGG
>PMCE01000282.1:2385-5285 GCA_003154025.1 Syntrophaceae bacterium | reverse complement strand
CGTGAAGAAGCCCTACATGGGAGTCGTCCGCTGGATGGTGAACTGGGCATGGCTCATGCTCGGGGTCTTTGTCGTCATTATCGCCTTTTCCGGCTGGTATTTTGCGCACGAGCCTACCGGGTTCCTCCCGACCGAAGACCAGGGTTTTGCCGTCCTATTCGCCCGCCTTCCCGACGGCGCGTCGCAGCCGAGGGCCCGGGAGGTGTCGGAGAAGATCGGCGCCATCCTCAAGGAGACCCCCGGAGTTTCGGGCTGGGTAACGATCGGAGGGTATTCCTTCCTGGATGCCGCCAATGTGTCCACCATCTCCAGCACCTTTGTGGTCTATGAAGACTGGAGCAAGCGCGGCGCCGCCATGAGTCAGGAGAAGATCGTGGCCCGCCTCAACCGCGATCTTTCCGTCATCCAGGAAGCATTGGTGTTCGTGCTGATCCCGCCCCCCATCCGNNGACTTGCGGGGCCTGGCCAGCACCTTTAACGTGGGCAGCCCCCAGCTTTTCCTGGACATCGACCGGACGAAGGCTCAGTCCTTTCAGGTTCCCCTGAATAACGTCTTTGAGACCCTGCGGGCCTACCTGGGTTCCTCTTTCGTCAACCTGTTCAACAAGTTCAACCAGGTGTACCAGGTATACATCCAGGCCGGCGACCGTTACCGCACAAAGCCCGAGGATATCAAGGCCCTCTACACAAAGAATGCCCAGGGGCTGATGGTGCCCCTCGGAAGCCTTCTGGAGGTCAGGCGCTCCACGGGGGCCGAGCTGATCACCCGCTACAACCTCTACCCTTCAGCGGGCATCTTCGGCGCTGCCGCTCCGGGAGTGAGCTCCGGACAGGCCATCAAGCTCATGGAACAGCTGGCCGAGAGGATGCTGCCCCGGGGGGTGGGCTACGAGTGGACGACGACGAGCTATCAGGAGAAGCGCGTCGGCTACCAGGCCTACTTCATCTATGCCATTTCGATTACCCTGGTCTTTCTGGTGCTGGCCGCGCTGTACGAAAGCTGGGCCTCTCCGGCGGCGGTCATTCTGGCCGTGCCCCTGGCCCTGGTCGGGGTTCTCCTGGCTCTCATTGCTCGAAACTTTGACAATAATCTCTATACCCAGATCGGCCTGGTGCTGATGATCGCCCTCGCCAGCAAGAACGCCATCCTGATCGTCGAGTTCGCCCGGGACCTGCAACGGGAAGGCCTGTCCGCAGTCGATGCCGCGGTAGAGGCGACGAGCCGGCGCTTTCGTCCCATCATGATGACCTCCTTCGCCTTCATCCTGGGGGTGGTCCCCCTCTTGATCGCCGGGGGCGCCGGCGCCGCCAGCCAGCAGGCCATCGGCACGGTAGTCTTCGGCGGCATGCTCGCCTCCACCCTGCTCGCCATTCCCTTCGTGCCGGTCTTCTACGTGGTCCTGCAGCGCCTGGGCGGACGGCAAAGTAATGGCGAATCCTCTCCCCTCCCCAACCCGGAGATCCCGAATTCCAAGAACCCGGAGAAAAGGGAGCCAAGAGTGAGTTCGGAAGAATAATCGGCAGGGCGCTTATCGAGCCGCGGAGGGAGCTTTTCTTATCTTAGACCAAACAAAAAGGGCCAAAGCTAAGCCGATGCCCAGAAGTTCGTAGCCAATCGTGGGGAAGACGAGGAGGGAGGCGGCGGTGATGAAAAGGAGACGCTGCAGCCAGCTGAGGGGAGTCCAGATGTGTCCCACCAGCGCGGCCGCAAGGCAGGCGATTCCCACGGCGGTAAGGCCCGTCCCCTTCAAGATCGCCAAAAGGTCCCCCTCCAGGAGCAGGGCGGGCTGGAAGACAAAAGCGAAGGGAATCAGAAAGCCGGCCATGCCCAGTTTGAAGGCTTCGATTCCCGTGGACATCATCTCCGACCCGGCGATGTTCGCGGCGGCAAAGGCGGTGATGGCGTCGGGAGGAGTCAGGTCGGAGAGGACGGCGTAATAAAAGATGAAGAGATGGGCGGCCAGGAGCGGAACGCCCAGTTTGCCGAGGGCGTACGCGCCGACGGTCACGGCGATGATATAGGAAGGAGTGGTGGGAATCCCGGTCCCGAGGACGCTGACCACCAGAAAGACCAGGATCATGGCCAGGATGAGGTGGTTGAAGGAAAACCCCATGAGCACGCTGCCGAAAGCCAGGGCGGCGCCGGTGCGGGTAAGTACCCCCACGATCATGCCCGATCCGGCCAGCGCCGTGGCTATGATGGCCGCATTCACGGAGGCCTGAAAAAGGGTATCCAGAATCCTGGCCGGGCTGAGCCAGGTCCTGCGGTCCAGATAGCTGAGGCCGATGATGATGAGGACCACGAAGAAAGCCGATTTACTGGGAGAGTATCCGATCCCCAGGAAAAAGATGATCAGCAGGAAGGGAAGGAAGAAATAGGAATTCCGCAGGATCGGCCGGAAGCTCGGGCGATCGGCCTTGGGAATGCTCTGCATCCCCTGGCGCAGGGCGATGAAGTGAACCACCGCGAATAGGCCGAAGTAATAGAGGACCGCGGGGATGGCGGCGGCCTGGATGATCTTGAAGTAAGGAATCCCGGTCACCTCGGACATGATGAAGGCGCCGGCTCCCATGATGGGGGGCATGATCTGGCCCCCCGTACCGGCGATGGCCTCGATGGCCGCAGCCTGACGGGGGAGGAACCCGTACCGTTTCATGAGGGGGATGGTAAAACTTCCCGTGGCGTAGACATTGGCCACGGTGCTGCCGCTCACCGTCCCGTACAGGGCGCTGGAGATGACCGCGATCTTGGCCGCTCCCCCCTTGGCCCATCCGGCGACCCAGACGGCAAACTGGATCAGGAACTCCCCCACGCCGGCGCTGAGCATGAAAGCGGCGAAGATGATGTAGACGTAGAGGATGTTGGAGGAGATCCCGGTCAGGAATCCGAAGATTCCCTC
>PMCE01000282.1:0-2294 GCA_003154025.1 Syntrophaceae bacterium | reverse complement strand
TTGAGCCGCTCGGAATCCCAGACCGTGTAAGCGGTCCCCAGAAAGCAGAAGATGGAAGCGAAAACGTCCCAGACACTGGGACGTTCTTTCGGGGATTTCGAAGTGGCCGGGAAGAGGATAAAGACCATGGGCAGGAGGAAGAGGAGATGGAGGCCGCGCTGGACCCGGGGTTCGAAGGTGCCGTAACCCGAAGTATAGAGATGGAACAAAGACGCCAGGGTTCCGTAGATGACCAGCCCATGCTTGACCCAGCCGGTGAGATTGCGCAAAGGGGTTTCCTTTAGGGTTTCAAGAANNCGCCCCTACAGGTTTGGAGGCAGGGGAAGGATAAAAACGCCCGCACAGATCCGACGAAGACACAGCGGGCGTCGCGATTCCATCGCTGGGGGCGACTATTTCAGAGCCCCTTTTTCTTTGTAGTATTTTTCAGCTCCGCTGTGGAGCGGCAATCCGGTCCCGGTGACGGCGTCTTTCAATTGATAAGGAACCAGGCTCCCGTGGATTTGGCGGAACTGGTCCAGGTTTTCATGAATCGTCTTGGCCAGGCGATAGGCCACCTCATCGGCCAGGTCCTTGGTGGTGATGATCACGCTCCCGGCCGCGGCGGCGATAACCTCTTCGTTGCCATTGGCGGCTCTGGGGTAGGTTCCCCCGGGAATCTTGCCGGCCGTGATTCCATACTTGCCCAGGCTTTCCAGGAGGGCCGGAGGAAAATTCAGGATTCGCAGATTCCGTCCGATCGTCGCCTCGGTCACGGCAGCGGCCGGGAGCGCGAGGAAGGTAAAGACCGAGTCCACATTCCGGTCCTTGAACTGGGTCGCCTGCTCGGCGTAGGACCCGCGGAAGAATTTGAATCCCGCGGCATCCAGTTCCCGGTAGTTGGTTTTGTAATGGGCCAGGACCTTCCGGAAGACCCACTCGTCCGAAGTGCCGGTCGGGGAGATNNTCCGCCCCTACGTAGAAGTGGAAGTAGTTCATGCTCATGCCCCCGGCGATGGCGCGGAGGTTGGAATGCTTTTTGTCGTAGGGATCCTCGCCGTTCCAGGCGGCGGCATTCATGAAGGGGAGTCCCCATCCCAGTTCACACTCGCCTTTATCCACCAATCGCGGATTGACGGTCCCACCCCCGGGAATGACCTTCACGGTGATCCCGCCCGATTTTTCGTTGATCAGGTTGGCGATTCCCCCGCCGATGGTGTACCATCCTCCGCCGACTCCGCCGGCGGTCCAGGTAAGAGTCTGCGCCTGGGCCAAGGAGAACGAAAAGAGCAGCAACCCTGCCAGGGCTAATAAAGATAATTTTTTCATACCCTTCCTCCCTTGGGACGGAAAAAGTTAGAATAACAGGAATAGTCGAGAAGATATTTTATTAATAACGGAGAAAATGTAAAGGGGAATTTTGGGTAAAGCAGGGCGGAGTCAGCAGGTCCGCCAGTCTGCCAGTCAGCCGGTCCGCCCAACTGTCGGTCCTAAGTATTTCATTCTTTGACTGGCTGACCGGCAGACGGGACAACGGGCAAACTTTTTCAATCCGCAATCCACAATCCGCAATCTAGAAGGTTCCCCCCAGGCTTCCGGCATATCCGGTGAGTTCCGCGTACCCTTCACAGGCAACCCGGCCCGCCCCGGACAGGCCTTCCCCCGCCACCGCTCCCTCCCAGTAGGTGACTCCCGTGGAGGCTTCCGTTTGGAGTTCCTGGTCGGCCAGCAGAGGAATGACCGTCAGGTCGATTCTGGCTGAAGGAATCCGGATTCTCCAGCGGCCNNATCGATCCATCCTTGAGCCGCAAGAGATAGATCATCAGGTCCCGGCCGTCGGAGAGATGGAGGCTGAACCAGTCCCAGCCCTTCTGGTCGGCGGTGAGCTGGTTGGAGCCGAACTCCTGATCGAACCAGCTTACGCCCTGGACTTCGATGGACGCCCTGGAGCCGGGCAGTCTGACCGACCCGTGGGTTTCCAGGTCGGTTAGGGAGACGTAATAGGAAGCCTGCCCCGGGACCGGCCCTTTCCGGCTGAACCCGTTCGGCCCGTGAATGACCGCGGGTTTCCGGGGGATGAGTCGCAGCCCGAGCTCCATCTCCGAGTCTCGGGCTTCGAGGCGGATGGCCGATCCTTCCATCCTGGCTGACCAGGTCAGAAGCCAGATCTTCATCCCTTCCGGGCTTGCCCCGGCCAACCCGGGCCCCGCCCGGGACAGCCGGTCCACAGCCCGGAATTTATTGCCGGCCACATCGGTCAAGGCAAAATGGGCCAGGTAGATGTCCCTTATATCCCAGGCGTTGGGGGAGGGGGG
>PMCE01000173.1 GCA_003154025.1 Syntrophaceae bacterium | reverse complement strand
TTCTCCTCCATGGCTTATCCCTCCTTGTCTGCCGATTCGTTTCTTTTCCGCCCTGGAAATGATCCCACGGCTTTACCTCTATTGATGCTTTTTTGAAAAAAAGGATCATTCTCAGGACCTCGGAACCGGGTTGAAAATTTCCTTTGAAGGGGCGCACTTTCGGGGATCACTCCGATCACCGGAGTTCGGGAAGACCTCATCGAATAAAGAACGACTCCCCCTATCCTTCCTCCCTCGCCCCTGACATTTGAAAGCCCGGGCAAAATAGACCTTTTTTGTCCCCTTATCCCTCATTGTCAAGTTTTCTGCCATTCATTCCGATATTTAAACAAAAGATCCGAAGGATAGGCGGATAAAAGGGTCTGGCAAGCGGGCCAGGGTTCTCATGAAGGCATGCTCCAGGAAAATGAAAAAAAGGAGTGACGATGGCTGATGAGCTTATTCGGAAAGGCGAATGGCAACCTCTCCGACAAATAGGAATTGATACCCTCCCGGATCCGCGTGAGGCCAAGGAAGAAAAGGCGGCGGCGTCCGCCCCTGGAATGATCGACGAACCTCAGGAGAATGAGCTTACTGAGAAAGATGGCTGGCAAACTCTCCAAGCGGGAGGAGAGGATGCGTCCCCTGACAACCTTGAGGTCAAAGAAGAAGATCTTATGAAGTCTTTTCCCGAAATGATCGATGAAGCCCAGGAAAACTACACCGACGAGCAGCGCCAAAATCTACATAATAAAATAAACGGGATGAGCACTCCCGAAAAGTTCCGCTTAGCCATCTTTGCCAACCGGGAAGTGAGAAGCAAGCTCATTCATGATCCGAAAAAGATGATTGCCCTGGCGGTTTTGAAAAATCAAAAGATGAACGAGAGTGAAGTTTTGCAATACGCCCAGAGAAAGGATCTCCCCGAGGATGTCATCTCGACCATTGCCAAAGAGCATAAATGGCAGAAACACTACCCCATCAAGTTCGCGGTCGTCTCGAATCCCAAAACGCCTCTTGCCATGGCCCTCAATCTCTTGCCTCAGCTCCACGATAGAGATCTCAAAGCATTATCGCGCGACCAAAATGTGGCCTCGGTCTTAAGGAGGAAGGCCCATGACATACACTCCCCCAAGAAAGGCAAATGAACTTTTCAACCGGGGAGGAATCTTGGTTGACGGTGGCGTCGATAGAACCCGGAGACTCTTCCTTCCACCCTCAGCTTGCGTTATTTGAGGGATTCCAGGACTGCTTCTCCCGCTCGACGCCCCGAAACCATGGCCCATTGGATCGAAGCCGCGCTCCTGTATTCCCCGCAGACAAACCGGCCGTAATCCTGTTATGGAATGGCCCGAGAAAGGTCAAACGAACGCGGAGACTCCGGTTAGTTCCTGCCCGATGATCAGGGTGTGCATGCTCTCCGTGCCCTCCAAGGTGCTCACCGCCTCCAGATCGCACAAGTGCCGGATGACATGATGATCGGCCAAAATCCCCCTCCCCCCCAAAATGTCCCGTGCCATCCGGGCGATCTTCATGGCCTCCCGCACGTTATTCAGCTTGGCCAGGGAGATCTGGGCCGGCCGAGCCTGATTCCGGTCCAGCAGCCTGCTCAGATGATGGGTGAGGAGCTGGGCTTTGGTAATCTCCACGGCCATCCTCACCAACCGCTCCTGAACCAGCTGGTAGGAAGCGATCGGCTTTTCGAAGACCTTTCGGGCTTGGGCAGAGGCCCTGGCGGCCTCAAAACAAGCTACCGCTGATCCCAATGCGCCGCAGGCGACGCCCAAGCGGGCATGATTCAGGCACTGGAAGACGGACCTGAGGCCCAGAGCCCGCGGAAGTGCATTTTCTTCAGGGACCAGGCAATCTTTAAACATCAACACCCCGGTGGGGGAAGTGCGGTAGGAAAATTTTCGCTGGACCGGGGTGGTCCGAAAGCCGGGAGTTCCTGCTTCCACCAAAAATCCCCGGATCCCTTCCTCTGTCCGCGCCCAAACAAGGGCCACGTGGGCGATGGGACCGTTGGTGATCCACATTTTCGTCCCGTTGATCACCCAGCCGCCCCCGCGTCTCTCGGCCGAGGTGGTCATCCTCGCCGGGTCAGACCCGAAGTCCGGCTCCGAAAGCCCGAAACATCCGATGGCCTGACCCTTGGCCATCAAGGGGAGCCACCTCCCCTTCTGCTCCTCGGAGCCGAAGGCGTAAATAGGGTACATGACCAGAGAGTTCTGGACCGAGAACAGGGCCCGCAGGCCGCTGTCGCCCCTTCCCAATTCCTGGCAGACCAGGCCGTAAACGGTGTGACTGGCCTTTTGGCATCCGAATCCTTCCACGTGAAGGCCAAAGAGCCCCATCTCGGCCATGCGGGGAATCAGGTGCATCGGGAAGGTCGCCCGATCGAAATGTTCAGCCATGATGGGAAGGCATTCCTCATCCACGAATTTGGATACGCGGGATCGATAATCCTTCTCTTCTTCGGTCAGCAGAGTATCGATCTGGTAGAAGTCCACAGGTTCCCCTCCCTTCATGGTGTGCTCGTAAATAATTGGCGGCCAGCTGGCCGGCTCTTTTTATTATAAACCGGATTCCTTCCGGTCAGCACGTCGGCCGGTCTCCCGGTCGGCCAGTCTGCGGGGCTTCCGGTTCCCCGGTTTGTGAGTCGGCCGGTCAGCCAGTGTTCCGGTCCGCCGAAATTCCGGGTTTCCGTTTTAAGGATTGACCGGCCGACCGGCTGACCGGCTGACCGCTTTGGCCAAGTTTTGGTTGAACTGGAGGGGATTACCCGTTAGAATAGAGTGTTTGTGAATCCAGAGAAGGAGTCCGTGCATGCATTCGAAAATGGAAGGAGCGCGCTTCACCGGCGCCGCCAAATACGTCCTCGACCCGGAGCTGGCCAAGATCGTCAACATCTCCATGGCCCTGGAGATGCCCCTTTTGCTGAAAGGCGAGCCCGGCACCGGCAAAACCATGCTGGCCCATGCGATCGCCGAGGCTTTGGGAATGCGGCTCATCGTCCTCAACGTGAAATCCAGCATGAAGCTCGTGGAGGCGCTGTACCAGTATGACACTCTCACCCGGCTCAACGACAGCCGTTTCGGCGACTCCAAGCGGGATGTGAGCAATATCGAAGAATACATCAGGATGGGCAAGATCGGGCGGGCCTTTGTGGCCGACGAGCGGGTGGTCCTCCTCATCGATGAAATCGACAAGGCCGATACCGACTTCCAGGACGACATGCTCGACGTCCTGGACCAGATGAGCTTCGACATCGTGGAGATCGACAAGACCTTCAAGGCCAAGAATCGCCCGGTGATCATCATCACCAGCAATGCCAAGAAGGACCTGTCCGATCCCTTCCTGGGGCGCTGCAACTTCCACCACATCGCCTTCCCCACCCCGGAGCTCATGCGGGAGATCATCGGCGTCCATTTTGCCGACCTGGACCGGGACTTGGTCAAAGCCTGCATCGACACCTTTTACCGTCTCCGGGAAATCCCGGGCATAGAAAAAAAGCCCGCCACCCGGGAGCTGCTCAACTGGATCCGGGCTCTCCGCTGCGACCCGGACTTTAAGCCGGCCCGACTGGGCAAAGGGGAGATCCCCTACCTGGGCGTGCTTTTCAAGAAGAGCATGGACTTCATGGTGGCCACCCAGCAACTGGCCAGGGGGGCACGGAATTAGNNCACCAAACCCTAAATCCCAAACAAATTCCAATAACCAAATTCCAAGATTCTTAAGCTCTTAACCAAGAGGGTTGCTTCGGTCATTGTATTTTTGGAATTTGGGATTTATTTGGTCCCGCGCCTCGCGGGATTGGCCTTTGGGATTTGGAATTTCCTTTTGCCAAGTTGAGGAAAGCAACCATTGTTCGTCGACTTTTTTTATAAACTCCGCGAAGTAGGGATCCCGGCGACTCCCACTTCTTTCCTGCGCCTCCAGAAGGCCCTCAGCCTCGGTCTCATCACCTCCCTGGAGGACTTCTACACCTCGGCCCGGGCCATCCTGGTGAAAAGTGAGCGCTACTTCGACCTCTACGACCAGGTCTTCGCTCATTACTTCAAGGGAATGGACCTCCCCGACCCTGAAGGAATCGACCTGGATGAAGCCGCCCGGATGCTCCTGGAACAATGGCTTCGCGACCCCGAGGGGGTGGCCCAGGCCCTGGGGGCGGACCCGGAGGACCTCCTGAAACTCAGCCCCGAGGAGCTGATCGAATATTTCCTGAAACGGCTCAAGGATCAGACCGAGGCCCACCACGGGGGGAACAAGTGGATCGGAACCCGCGGCACCTCCCCCGTCGGCCATTCCGGGCACCACCCGGGGGGGATGCGCGTGGGGGGGGCCTCGATGAACAAGAGCGCGGTCAAAGTGGCCATGGACCGGCGCTACCGCGACTACTCCACGCAGGGTCCCCTCACCCAGGCCCAGATGGGCGAGGCGCTGAAGCGGCTGCGCCACATGGTCCCCTTCGGGCCCAAGGACCACGTCAACATCGACGAGACCATCTACGAGACCATGCGCAACGCCGGCGAGATCGAGATCGTCTTCGACCGNNGAACCAATTCAAGGACCTGAAGACCTATTTTTTCCACAACACCATCTACGACTACGTCTGGGCCGACGCGCCCCGCCGCCGCAAGCCCCAGAAGGTGGAGGAGTTCAGCCGCTTCGACCCCGAGACCCGCCTGATCATCGTGGGAGATGCCAGCATGGCTCCCTACGAGCTCATGGCCACCGACGGCTCCATTCATATCGAAGAGCGGAATCTGATCTCTTCCATCGACCGCCTTCGCTTCCTGGGCAAAAACTTCCGCCACATCGCCTGGCTCAATCCCCGGGTGGAGATGGAGTGGCACTACGTCCGCACCATCCAGACCATCCGCATGATCTTCCCCATGTTCGAACTTACCCTGGACGGCCTNNCTCCGAAGGAGGCAAGGACATGGTGAAGAGAGTCGGTATCGTCGGGCTCGGCCGGATCGGCATGCCGAGCGCCAAGGCTTTTATCTCGGCCGGCTACGAGGTCGTAGGCTACGCCCGCCGGCCCGAGGTGGTGGAGAGGTTCAGAGCCCTCGGCGGGGAGCCGGTCTCCAGCCCGCAGGAAGTGGCCCGGAAGGCCGAAACGGTGATCGTCCTGGTCCTCAACGACCCCCAGGTCATCGAGGTGGTCACCGGTCCCAAGGGGCTCCTCGAAGGCGTGGGGAAGAACTCCAGGGTGATCGGGATGGCCACCATCAACCGGGAGAACCAGGAGTGGATTGCCCGCCAATGTGCGGAGAAAGGGGTCGGGTTCATCGATTGCCCCTTTACCGGCGGGCCCGCCCGGGTAGAGACGGGGACTCTCACCCTGATCGTCGCGGCCCCGAGCCCCCTGGTGGAAGCCTGCCGTCCGGTGCTCGAGGTGATCGGCAAGATCACCCACGTGGGGGAGACTCCGGGAATCGGCCAGTCGGTCAAGCACTGCAATCAACTCCTGGTCTGCGTCACCCATGCAGCCGTCATGGAGACCATCCAGATGGCCCGCAAACTGGGGCTGGACCCCCATACGGTCTGCGACATCGTAGGGAGGGGAATCGGAGGCAGCGATTACTTCCGGCTTCTGTCCAAGAGCGTCCTCGACAAGGTCCCTTCTCCGGGCGGCCTGGGCCAGCTGGCCAAGGATATCGGGATCGTCATCAACAACGCCCGGACCCTCAAGCTCCCCCTCTACGCCGCCACGGCCACATATCAGTATTTTCTGGCCGCTCTTTCTCAGGGACTGGAAAATGGAGAAGGGGCGGATCTGATGAAAGTCTTGGAGCGGATCACGGAGCCCTAAAAAGACCGTAAGTCGCAAGTCGTAAGGCGCAAGGGG
>PMCE01000149.1 GCA_003154025.1 Syntrophaceae bacterium | reverse complement strand
ACCTGAACAAAGGTTTCAAGATGGTCTTCCACGCGCCCCGCCTTGGGTGGGCGAGCGAACCCGAAGGAGGGTTGCTTCTCCTTTTGAAAATAGGGCATAATGATTCCGGAACCCAACGGGTCCATCCCGCGTGTTCCAACCTTTCAGCCTGGAGGGCGACATGGGAAAGAAGAGAAAACTTTCGCGAGGGGTGGCGGTGGTGGGCGGCGGCCTGTCCAAGCTGGGGCTGTTCAAAGACCGCAATTCGAAGGATTTCTTTGCCGAGGCCTACCAGGAGATGCGCGCCTCGGTAGACAAGGGCGTCGACCCAAAGGACATTGACGCGGTATACATCGGAAACTTCACCAACGACTTCTTTGTTAACCAGGCTCATTGGGGGCCCATCATCTCAGACCTGATCGGGCACGTACCCAAACCAGTCACCCGCACCGAGGGCGCCTGCGCCTCAAGCGCCCTGGCATTCAGGGAAGGGGTCTTCGCGGTGGCCTCGGGATTCTATGATGTGGTTCTGGTGGGCGGGTTGGAGCAGATGTCCAAGCGGACGACGGAGGAGGTGGCCGAAGGACTGGGCACGGCCGGCAGCCCCTACGAGGTCGCCGCCGGGTTCACCTTCCCCGCGGTCTTCGGGGCCATTGCCACGGCCTATTTCGCCAAGTATCACACCAATCGGGAAACGCTCTTCAACGTGACCATCAAGAGCCACCTCAATGCCCCCTTCAACCCCAAGGCGCAATTCCCTCTGACCATCCGGGATTTCATGAACGCCCGGGTGGAAAAATGCCGGAAGAGGGGAGAACCCGCGCCCCAATGGCAGGATGAAAAAGAATTCCTCCGCGATATTACGGTGAATCCTCCGGTCTCCTGGCCCATGCATCTCTTCGACTGCTGTCCCATCAGCGACGGCGCCTCCTGCCTCCTGCTGGTGGCCGAGGATATGGCCAAGAAATTCACTGATGAACCGATCTATGTGGCGGGCATCGGGCAGGGGAGCGGGTACAGCCTGCATGCCACTCAGGACCTCACTTCTTTCGAGGCAACCCGGGCGGCCGCCCAGGAAGCCTACGACATGTCCGGCCTGAAACCCCAGGATATCCAGTTCTCCGAGGTCCATGATTGCTTTTCCATCGCCGAAATCATCCACACCGAGGACCTGGGGTTCTTCAAGCCCGGGGAAGGCCATCAGGCCGCAGCCGAGGGGCTTACCCGCCTGGACGGCCCCATGCCGGTCAACACTTCCGGGGGGCTCAAATCCAAGGGACATCCCGTGGGGGCTACCGGGGTTGCCCAGCTGTACGAGGTTTGGATGCAGCTAAGAGGAAAAGCCGGAAAACGCCAGGTTCCCAACCGGAATTTGCGGGTCGGCGGCGCCCACAACCTGGGAGGAACCGGCGGCACCTGCACCTTCACCATTCTGGAGAGGAGGTAAGCCATGTATGACCGGCCTTTCAACGACAACTCCTACGAGCTGTTCTTGCGGGAGGAGAAGCTCATGGGGACCCGGTGCCGGAAGTGCGGGGCGCTGGCACTGCCTCCCCGTCCCCTCTGCGTCGCCTGCTTCGGCGGGGAAATGGAATGGTTTCGATTCAAAGGAGCGGGGAACCTGGCCGCCTTCACCAGCATCATGGTGGCTCCCCCGTTCATGGCCAAAGAGGGGTTCAACAAGAATAATCCTTACGTGGTCGGAGTCGTGGAACTCGAGGAAGGAGTTAAAATCGTGGGGCGCATCACCGGAGTCAATGCCAAGAAGCCGGAAGAAATCAAGGTGGGTACACCGATGAAGGCCGAATTCATCCACAGCGGCCAGGAACCTGACAGGAAAACATATCTGGCCTTTAGGCCGTAATTCCGAAAAAAAGTGAAAGTGTAAGTGAAAGTGAAAGCGAAAGGATGAGGTCTACCCCCCTTGCACTTACACTTTCACTTGCATTTTTTATTTTTCATCCCGCATTCCGAATTTAGAAGGGCGGGTTCACGGTCAGCATGGTGAAGACTTCCATGCCGTTGGCCTCGGCCTTGGTCTTTTCTCCGTTGATCACCCGGACCAGGCAATCGATCATCTCTTCCCGCAATTCCTCGATCGGCTTCCCCTCGACCAGACGGCCGGCATTGATATCGATGTCGTCGATCATGGCTTTATAGATTCTGGAGTTGCTGGCCACTTTGATCACCGGCATCGCCGGAAAGCCGGCGGGAGTTCCCCGCCCGGTGGAGAAGAACATGACCTGGGAACCGCTGGCCGCCAGTCCGGACATGGAATCTCCATCGTAGCCGGGACCGTCCTGGAGGATCAGCCCTTTTTCCGTGGGCCATTCTCCATAATCGACAACTTGGTTGATCGTCGTCGAACCTCCCTTGAAGATGCAGCCCATGGATTTTTCGGCGATGGTGCTCATGCCCCCGTCCATGTTCCCGGGGGAGATGACCCNNCCCGCTGCTCGGCCTGGTTGATCATCACCTCGATCTTCTTGGCCACCTCTTCATTCTTGGCCCGCCGGGCGAGCACATGGGTGGTTCCGATCATCTCCGTGTTCTCCCCGAAGATGACGCTGCCCCCTCTTCCCACGACCCAGTCGGAGACGGAGCCCAGGGCCACGTTGGCGGTCACCCCGGACATGGCGTCGGAGCCGCCGCATTCCATGGCCACCATGAGCCGATCCCAGGTCATGGGGATTCGCCGCTGCCCGCCGACCTCCGCCAGCATCCGCCGGGCGGCTTCGACTCCTTTCTTGGCGGTTTGCAGGGAGCCGCATTCCTGCACGTTAAAGATTTCAACCGGCTTCCCCGCCTTCTCGACGAAGGGCCGGAAAGCCTTGGTGTTGGCCCGCTCACAGCCGAGACCGATGATCACCGCCGCCCCCACGTTGGGGTGATGGACCATGCNNTAGGAATGGGGAACACAGACCGCCTCGGGCACCTCGCGGGATATCCTGTTGATCACCCCGTTGACGCAGGAGACGGTGGCCAGGACCAGGACGTGGTTGCGGACCCCGAATTTCCCGTTGTTTCTCTCGTACCCCGTGATGTCCCTCATTTCTTCCACCTCTTGCTCTCCAGGTTATGCGTGTGGACCCATTCCCCCTTCTGGATCTCCCGGGTGCAGACCGCCACGACCTCCCCGTACTTGACGATCTCTTCTCCGGCGGGAATATTCCGCAGGGCAACCTTATGGCTGGCGGGAATGTTCTGGGAAACCCGGAACCCCTCCAGCCCTTTGACGACGATTTCTTCCCCCGAGGACAAGTCCCGCAAGGTGACGACGACATTATCACGGGGATGAATCAACAAAGCGTTCTCCTTCATAGAGCCTCCGGCTAGCTCGTGGCTCATGGCTGATAGCTCATAGCAAAACCAATTTTCCTGTGAACCCTGAGCTTTTCAGCTCGTTAAGATCAGTTTTTCCTATGAGCTATGAGCCATCAGCTATGAGCTTTTTTTCATGTACATCATCGTCCCGTCCTGCACCACCGCCACCTTGGCCGAGCCGGGAAAGTCTTTCTCCAGGATGGCCAGGACCTCGGGCCAGGTTTTGACGTAGACGGCGTCGTCCGCGTGGCAGAGGAGGTCCAGGCTGGTCCGGTCGGGGTACGGGGCCATGACGATCAGCTTCTTCATCAGCGCATGAGCGAAACCTTTAGGGCGGGGGTTAAAATGACGTCCTCCGTAGTCGCTCCCCCAAATCCTCATTACATAGTGAGGAACCTGTCCCTCCGGAGCGTCGGAGATCAGGACGGCAACACCTTCTTTTGGTTTCATCAACAAAAGGGCGAAAAAGAGGGCGATGGCCGATTCATTCGCCTTGCCGTAGGCATTGCAGATCGCCAGGTCGTACCCGGAGGAATGGGGAACCCCGTAATGCTCCTTCCCTTCTTCGGCGCCCGAAGCATGGGTGGCTTTGAAAGGCCCGGCGTAGAGGTTGGCGATCTCTCCGCGACGGTTGATCAGGCAATCCACTTTGAAATTTAGCCCCACCGCATTGCCGGCGGCATCGCACTCGGCCCGCATGATGTTATTCTCGAAGTTTCCCAGCCCGGTGCGCTTCTGGTCGCGAAAGAGCTGGTTGTGAAACTGGTTGATGGTCTCGAGCCCGGCGACTCCGGGGAGGATCAACTTGGCCCCGCCCCCGAACCCCACGTGGACATGGGGGGTAATACAGCCGATGGCGATTTTTAGGTCGCAGGACATGAACTCTCTGTTGAACCAGAGTTCCACTCCGGTGGGGGTCCGGCCCACCCGCACCGTGTTCTGAAAGGGGTCGTGGTTGTATACGGCATAATTTTCCACGATCTCCTCCCCCAATTTCTTGCGGGCGTTGATCATGTCATAGGCCCCGTGGGCCCCCAGGCCCCAGATGAAACGGATCTGGTCTTTCTTCAGGCCGGCCCGGTGAAGGGCGGCGACCACCTGGGGAGCCACCTCTTTGACCGGGGTCGGCCGGGTCATGTCGTCGAAGACGATGACCGCCTGCTTCTTCCCCCGGGCAAGATCCTCCAGGGCCGGTCCCTCCACGGGATGCTCGATCTTGTCCTGGATCTGTGGCGCAGTTATAGCCGGTTTTTCAAAACCGGTGGGGTTCAGGTTGTGAACGTCCCAGCGGTCGGGAAGACTCAACTGCCATTCCCGATTTTCGTACCAGAGGCGGGAAGGAATCGAAATTTTCTGCATNNTTCCGGGGCCCGTGCATTCCCTTGAAGAGGACTCCCTGGATGTCCCCGGTCTGGCTCGGGCCGGTGATGAAAACGAACTGGCTGGGGTATTTGCCCTTCTGCCCGAAGAACTTTTCGATCGCCGCCTCGTAAACCGGGATGATCCGGTCGACGGGAACGATGGCGATGTGCAGGATCGGGGCCAGGGAGACCAGACGGGCCTGGTCCTTGTTGTGGGCGATGCCGATGGTTGCGGATTCGGCGATGCCGAAATCCACTCCGGTAATTCCCGCCTGGACCTGGTCGAAGACCGCGTCGCGGTAGGCGTACCGATCGGCAAAATCCCTGGGGGTCATGACCTGGATGTTATTCTTCTGCCCCCAGGACGGCAGGTCAAGCTTGGAAACCACGTCATCGGTGGTGGCCATGACCTTTTTCAGGCCCTCCTCCACGGCTACGACCGCGAGCTTTTCCCTAGCTTCCTGATAGTCTCTGACCCGGTGGACGATGACGGTCTCTTCCGCCAGGCGCTTGGAGAATTCCTCGATCAGCTGTTCCCTCCCCATGGAGAGGGTGGCATAAGGGGGCAGGGCAGGCCGCGGAGGAATCGCCGCCTTCGGAGCAGCCTTCAATTTCGCCAGGATTTCATCGCGTACACTGGATTCCATTTATCTCCTCCCATATAAAAAGGCGAAAGGTTCAAGGCACAAGGTTCAAGGCGCAAGGTAAAAGAAACAACAAAAAAAGAGAGGGGTATTAAATGCTTCTTTTTTAACCTTGTACCTTTCACCTTTTACCTTGATCCTTCATTTTTTCCTTCCACCGCTCATGAAAGGTAGACCCGGCCATGGCCGGGATATCCCGGCTGCGGAACCATCCCCCGAAAGGCCCCTTGGCTTTGCTCAGGACCCCTTCCTTGGCATCCTTATTTATATAGGGGCGGGCCATGCGGATTCCCAGGTTCCATGCCCAGGGCGTGCTGGCCGCCCAGCCGAACATTTTGAAGAATTGTCTTTCCACCCAGGGACGGTCAACGCTTTTGAAATTGGGATCTCCCAGGACATCCTTGGCCCGGTAGTAGAGGAACAGGCTGGGATGGTCGATCCCCACCGGGCAGAGGCTCTTGCAGGCCCCGCATAGGGTGGAGGCCCGGTAGAGTTCCTGGGTCCGGTC
>PMCE01000461.1 GCA_003154025.1 Syntrophaceae bacterium | reverse complement strand
ATCGGGGAGAAAGGGATATTCCTGGCGGGGGGGTGGTATCCGCAGGTGGCTGGCCTTTGCCATTACCAGCTGACGGCGAGCTTGCCCAAAGGGTACGAAGCCGTATCGGAAGCTGAAAAGATTGAGATCGAACGGAAAGACGGGAGCCAAGAGTTTTCCTTCTCCTTCCCCCATCCTCTTGAAAATCTTACTCTGATTGCCACCCAAAGGTTCCGGGTGAGCGAGGGTCACCAGGATGGAATCACGATTTATGCTTATTTCTTCCCCGAGGACCAAAAGCTGGCTCAAACCTACATCGAGGCGGCGAAGAAGTACCTGAAACTCTACGAGGGGCTGATGGGACGGTATCCCTACAAGCGATTCTCCATCGTCGAGAACTTTTTGCCCACCGGATATTCCATGCCTACCTATACGCTCTTGGGTCAGGGGGTGGTGAGGCTTCCCTTCATCCTCGAAACTTCGCTGGGCCACGAGATCCTCCACCAGTGGTTCGGAAACCTGGTTTACGTTGATTCTGGAAAAGGGAACTGGGCGGAAGGCCTGACGACCTACCTGGCGGACCATTATTACGAAGAACAGAAGGGCAAGGGCTTTGAATACCGGAAAGGAGCCCTCATCGATTACCAGAGTTACGTGAACCCGAAGAACGAAATTCCCTTGAAGGATTTCCGCGAGCGGAACAGCCGGCCATCCCAGGCGATTGGTTACGGGAAGTCGTTGATGGTCTTTCACATGTTGAAGAACCTGGTGGGGGAAAATGCTTTCTCCGGTTCCCTGAAGACTTTTTTGGACGGAAAGCGGTTTCAAAGCGCAACCTGGCGGGACCTGCAGAGCGCCTTCGAGAAGAATTCGAAGAGGGAGTTAGGTTGGTTCTTCCAGCAGTGGGTAGATGAAAGAGGGATGGCGGAGTTTGATCTTGGGGAAATGAAGGTTCGTCCCCGGGATGGAAAATTCGAAGTGTTGTTTGAAGTCCGGCAAAAGGGAAGGGCGAACCGATTCGACCTCCCGATTTCCTTCTATTCAAACGGCGGCCGGGTCAAACATATCATTCCGGTCGAAAAAGGGAAAAGCAGCTTTCAGGTCCTCTTGGATCGATATCCGCACAGAATCATCGTCGATGAGGACTACGACGTGGCTCGCGCCCTGGCCGATGAAGAGTTTCCTCCGGTCATAGCCCGCTTGTTGAATGAAGAAAAGACCCTCCTGGTTTCGCCTCCGGCAGGAGAAGAGATCTATCAAATGGTCATGGATCATTTCAAGGGGATGGGGGCGAAAGTCGAAAGAGCGGGCCAGGTAAGAGATGAAGACGTAAAGAAGTCAACCCTGGTGATCCTGGGCCAGAAGAACCCCCTGGCGGAAAGGCTTTACGGGCGGGTGGAGGCGGAGGGAGGCTTCAGCCTGACCGTTAAAGAAAACCCGTGGAACCCGAAGAAGGTCATCGCCATTCTTCACGCCGAGTCCAAGGAGGAAATGGCCGCAGCCTTTCCCAAACTCGTCCATTATGGGAAGTATAGCTTCGTCTCCTTTAACCAGGGGGAGAATGTAAACAAGAAAACCGCAGACAGCAGCCGAGGAATGGTCAAAGAGTTGGTCCAGGAGACGACCGCTGTTGAGGTCTCCGCAGTAAAGACCCTCCCTCAGATCATCCGCGAGGTGGCGGATAAGAAAATTATCTACGTGGGAGAAAATCATGACCGGTTCTCCCACCACCTGGTTCAGCTGGAAATCATCCAGGCCCTGCACCGGATGGGGAAAAGGGTGGCTATCGGCATGGAGATGTTCCAGAGGCCCTTCCAGGGAGCCGTGGACGATTACCTCGACGGCCGGACCGGTGAGAAGGCCTTCTTGAAACAGAGCGAGTATTTTCAAAGGTGGAGGTTCGATTACAACCTCTACCGGCCGATTCTTCAGTTCGCCCACAAGGAGAAAATTCCCGTAGTGGCTTTAAACATCCAGCGGGAGATAACCGAAAAGGTCGGCAAAACCGGCTTGGATTCCCTTTCGGAGGAGGAGAAGAAGCGGATCCCCGCCCAGATGGATTTTTCGGACCGTGTCTACCGGGAAAGGCTGGAAAGGATCTTTCGGGAGCACCCGTCTTTTGAGGCCAAAAACTTCGATTTTTTTCTCCAGGCACAGATCCTATGGGATGAAACCATGGCCGAGTCCGTCGACCGGTTTTTGAAGAAGAATCCGGACTATCAAATGGTGGTCCTGGCCGGAAGCGGGCATCTGGCCTACGGTTCCGGCATTCCCCAACGGGCAGCGAGGAGAAATGGCTTCGATTACTCCATCCTTTTGAATGAGGGGGATTGGGGGAAGGGGATCGCTCATTTCATCGTGAACCCGGCGCCCGTTCCCCTGGAAGGCACTCCCCGGCTCATGATAACTCTGGCGGAAGAAAAGGGGCCGCCGATCATTCAAGGTTTTTCTCATGGGAGCGTTTCGGAGAAAGCGGGTTTACAGAAGGGGGATCGAATCCTCTCTCTCGATCAAGTGCCCGTGCAGAGTGCTGAGGATGTCCGCATCGAGCTCCTTTTCAAGAAAAAAGGCGATCGGGCAATAGTCAAGATCCTTAGAAAAGACCCTCAGGGGAGGGAGAGAGAAATGGAATTTGAAGTCGTCCTCCAATAAGGGAAACAATGTTAAAAGGGCGATGAAATTTGTGATCCGGTAGACCGCTGCCGCCGTCTTTATTCCGAACCCAGGCCTCCGAGGATTTGCCTTAGATCCATCATGTTAGTCAGAGGTCTTAAGAAAGGAGTGCCATGCGTGGTGATAAGTCTATAAAGATCCGTGGCAGTCGGCATTTCTATAAGTACTTTTTCATCTTGTTGACTGGATGCTTGTTTTTCGCAAGCACGTTACTTTCCTGTTCGACGCATACCCAGAATCGGAGGGGCGTTCCGGAAGCGAAAGAGGCTCAAACCGCAGATCAAATCATCACCCAAATGAAAAGCGGCCTCCAGCTAAGCGATGAGCAGGAAAGCCATATCCGACCGATTATCGAGCGACAAGTGCAAGAGAGAAATATGCTTATGAAAAAATACGCAGGCCGGGACCGGCAGGGAATGGAGGCTCTGCGGGATGATTTGAAAGACCTGCGCATAAGCACCGAAAAACAACTCCAGTATTACCTAACGAATGAGCAAATGATTAAATATGGCTATATGCAACAAGAAGAAGATCAGAGACTAAGCAGCAGCAATGTTCCCAAAGAGGAAGGCCAGACAATGCCTACAAGCAGAGGACGTAGATCGGGGAGGTAAGTTGGAAGGGGCATTCTTTCCGAATTCAACGTTCTTTCTGGATTGATGTTACCATTACGCCTGAATTCTTAAAGATAAATTATATGCAAACAGGATTACCTCAATACCCTATCTTGCAGAATATCCTACAAATCCCTTCTCCCATCGAGCAGGCAATGAGCAAAAACTTCTGATTTGACGATCTGATAAATAATCCTATTTGGCTTGTGGAAGACTTCTCGAATTTCCCGGACCCCTATTCGCTCCAATTCTAGCCGGAAATGACCCCGCTCGGGCAGGGTCTCCAGTCACGCTGGACAATTAGCCGGGGTCCTACCACAGCCCCAAAAGCTTCATCCAGGGGAAGCCCACGCCCAGCCAGATGGCGATATTGACGAAAGAGATAATCAGGCCCAGTCGCCACCAGGTTCCCAGGGGAACATACCCGGAGTTGTAGTAGATGGGGGAGGGCCCGGTCCCGTAATGGGTGGTCCCGGCATAGATGCCCGAGAAGAGTCCCATGGTTAGGACAGCCAGGTAGGGGGGAACTTTCGCGGCCAGGGCCACGGTCAGGAGAGGGATGAACATGGCCGAAACGTGGGCCGAGCAACTGGCAAACCCGTAATGGCTATAAAAATAGAAGAGCAGCAGGATGATGAGAGCCGGGAGCCAGTCCATGCCGGCGACGCTCCCGCCCACCAGAACGGTAATCCATTTCATGAGGCCGAGGGTGTTCAGCCCCGTGGCCATCATGACCAGTCCGCCGAACCAGATCAGGCAGTCCCAGGCTCCCTTTTCAGCAAGGACATCCTCCCAGTTGATGACTCCGGTCAAGATCATGATTCCCACGCCCACCAGGGCCACCACCGTGGCATCCAGGTTAGTCAACTCGGAGGTCACCCAGAGGGTCAGGATGATGAAGAAAACGGCGAGGAGGATCTTTTCGCCGCGCTTCATGGGCCCCATCTTTTGGAGTTCGCGGCGGGCCAGTTCCGCAGCCTCCGGGGTGGATTTGATCTCCGGCGGGTATATTTTATAGAGGATTAAAGGGACGAGGATCAGGGAGAGAAGGCCGGGAACGAGCCCGGCCAGCGCCCACGTCGCCCAGGAGACGGAGATGTTGGCTGTCTTTTTGGCCAGCTCTATGAGCAGAGGGTTGGCCGCCCCGGCGGTCATGAACATGGACGTGGTGATGACCACGACCTGGTACTCGGTCATCATCAGGAACGAACCGATCTTCCTCGCGCTCTCTCCCGGTTCGGACCCGAAAGTGCTGGCCATCCCCCGCACGATCGGGTAGATGATCCCGCCGGACCGGGCCGTATTGGAAGGGGTGGCCGGGGCGAGCACGAGATCGCTCGCCGCGATGGCGTAAGAAAGCCCGAGCGTCTTGCGGCCGAAAGTGCGGATGAAAAGATAGGCGATTCTCCTCCCCAGGCCGGTCTTTATGAATGCCCGGGTCAGGAGAAAGGCCGACACGATCAGCCAGACCGTGCTGTTGGCGAAACCGGAAAGCACCATTCCCACGTTGAGGGTCTGGGTGAAACCGGTCACCATGACCCCGATGATCACCATGGCGCCCTGGGGCAAGGGGGTCAGGATCAATCCGATGATGGTGGCCACGAAAATGGCCAAAAGATGCCAGGCCTCTTTTTTGACCCCGGTGGGAACGGGAGAGAACCAGATGATGAGCCCAACGGCAATTACGATCAGCCCCCGAACCAGCGGGGGGACGCCCTTACGCTGCTGCCCGTTCATTTTACGCTCCTTCTTTCTGGATTGATTTCGACAAATCAGGAATCCTAGTTTCAAAGCGAGCAGTGGATAAAATCCGGGAGACAAAATTCCGCCCGGAAAGGAGTCTAACAGATGGAGATAAAAAAACAAGACTTTTTGGCAAAATTTCGCCAGGGGGGCAAAAAAATCTTGACAACTTTGTGAAAACCGTAGTAAAAAAAAGAATCTTGCTTGGGAAGGGGTTTATGAACGGCAAACTTCTCAATCTCTGGTGGTGGTGGAACAAAAAAGGAGGAGTCTGCCCATAAACCGGCCGGATTGACATAATCGATTACCTGAAAAGCCGTGGGCAGATTCCGAGCCCACGGCTTTTTTATTTTTAGCTACAGAGGTTACAGAGAACACCGGGAAAAATCGGGTTAGGCGGAAAAGCCACAAGCGGTAAAAAATCGGATTTTGGGTTTCGGATTTCAANNCTGGGGAATGAAGCCATCGCCCGGGGTCTTCTGGAGAACGGGTGCTGTTTCGCGGCCTCCTATCCGGGAACTCCGGCTTCCGAAATTCTCTCCTCCTTCGTCCAGATAGGCAAGGCCGCGGAGAGCCCGGCTGTCGGCGAGTGGTCCATCAACGAGAAAGTCGCCTTTGAGACCGCCCTGGCCGTCAGTTACTCGGGAGGCCGGGCGGCGGTCAGCATGAAGCAGGTCGGGTTGAATGTCGCCTGCGACCCCCTGATGAGCTCCGCCTACACGGGGGTCAAGGGAGGGTTCCTGGTCATCTCCGCCGACGATCCCGGACCGCACAGCTCCCAGACCGAGCAGGACAGCCGCATGATGGCCATGATGGCCAAGATCCCGGTCCTGGACCCCTCCAGCCCCCAGGAGGCCAAGGAGATGATCCAACTCGGTTATCAGATCTCNNCTGAAAGACCCGCAAAGATGGGCCGCCACTCCCCGATACCGTTTCGTCCTCCATCAGCAGTTGAATCAAAAGGTAGAAACCATCGCGGAAAAATATGGCCGGAAATCATTCCTCAAAATATTGGGCGGCAAGAACGCCTCCCAGTGCATTCTTTCCTCCGGGGTCGCTTTGGCCCATACCTATGACCTGTTGAAAGAACTCAAGCTGGAAGATCAAATCGCCCTTTATCAGGTGAAGATGCCTTTTCCTCTGAACGCCAAGGCCATATGGGAGAAAGTCAGCACATACAAAGATATCCTGGTGATTGAAGAGACCGATCCGGTCATGGAGATGCAGCTGGCCATGCGGGATCGTATAAGGGGGAGGCTTGACGGGTCGATCCCCCCCCAGGGAGAATTGGTCCCCGACGTCCTGGAGGATTGCCTGCGCAAATTTGCGGGAATGACCCAAGAAAAAAGACCCGTCCCAGCCGGCAAACCCAGAAGGCCTACGCTCTGCCCCGGCTGTCCGCACCGGGC
>PMCE01000563.1:26723-34279 GCA_003154025.1 Syntrophaceae bacterium | reverse complement strand
TGAGGGTGATGGCTTATAAACTTAAAATATACTTTTCCCGTGGACTGATCATCATGGCGATTGCAGGGCTGATGCTCCCCGGGTGCAGCCAACAGCTGGATCTGCTGAAGATCGTGGGGAAAAGCTTTTCTTACGAGGTGCGGCATTCCGTTAAACCTCCCGCCGCCAAGCTGAAGATTTTCCCCCCGGACAACCCGGGAATTCATGCCGGGTGGGTAGGCCACTCCACCGTTCTTCTGTCCTTCTACGGGACTCAAATCCTTTTCGATCCGAATTTCTCCAGCCGTATTAAGATAGCCCGGCGGGCGGTTGAATTGCCCATCCAACCCGAGGAAATCATGGATCTGGACCTCATCCTCATAACCCACGCCCATTATGATCATTTCGACCTGGAGAGTCTGAAGCGCCTCCCCAGGCAAGCCCAGCTGATCGTCCCCCGGGGGTGCAAGCCCCTGGCGGAAAAATCGGGTTTTGCTTCGGTAACCGAAATCGATTGGAATCAGAGCATAGAGGTCCGGGGGGTGCGGATCGAGGCGATCCGGCCAGCCCACTGGGGGCGGCGCAGCCCCTGGGACGGCGAAGGCTGGGGGTATAACAGCTACCTGCTTTCCAAGAATGGCCGGACGATTCTTTTCGCCGGCGACACAGGCTACACGAAAATTTTCGGAGAGAAAAGGCAAAGCCAGAAGCTCTTCTTAGCCTTCTTTCCCATATCCGCCTACAAGCCCGACTGGTTCCAGGTGAACCACTGCACCCCCGAACAAGCCCTGCAAATGTTCCAGGAGAGCGGCGCTGAATATATGATCCCCATTCACTGGGGAACTTTTATCATCTCCCACGAACCCCTGGATGAGCCGTTGGAACGCCTGAAAGCGGAGGTGAAACGGCTAGGGATAGAAGACCGGGTGATCATTCTCCAGCAGGGAGAGTCTTTCACCGTCCCGGAGTAAAGACTTTTTTCACCGCCAAGGCGCGAAGGACGCAAAGAAACAATTTTTTATAAATAAAAGCGGAAACTCGATGATAAATTCCGGTACCACGGGTGAATTATTTCTTTCCCTGCATCATAGGGTTATATCTTTGCGTCCTTTGCGCCTTGGCGTGAGGCGGCTTTTATGATTCGAATCGGCCCGGCAGGGTGGTCTTACGAGGACTGGGAAGGGATTGTTTATCCCCCGCCGAAAAAGGGGACCAAGTTCGATCCCCTGGTGTACCTTTCTGAATTCTTCGACACCATCGAGCTGAACAATACCTTTTACCGCCCTCCCAGTGCTGCTATGAGCAAGAGCTGGGCCAGGAGAGTTCAAGCCAATTCGCAATTCAAATTCACCGCCAAGCTCTACCGGAACTTTACCCACGCTCGCGAATCTTTAACCGAATCCGATGAGAAGGCTTTCAAGGGCGGCCTTTCTCCCCTGGTTGAGGCCGGGCGTCTGGGTGCCCTTTTACTGCAATTTCCCTACTCCTTCCATAACACGGACCCAAATCAGGCTTATGTCAAAGAGCTCGCGGATCGATTCAGGGAGTATTCCCTCGTTCTGGAAATCCGCCACGCCTCCTGGGACCGGGCTTCCGCCTACCGCTTCCTGAGGGAAATCCAGGTGGGTTTCTGCAACCTCGACCAGCCCCAGGTTTCCTACTCCATCGGCCCCACTAAGACAGTGACGAGCAAGGTCGGTTACCTGCGCCTTCACGGGAGAAACGTGAAAGAATGGTTCCGGGAGGACGCCGGACGGGATGCCCGGTATGATTACCTCTACAACGAATTCGAGCTTTTCGAGATCTCCGAAAGAATCCGCCAGCTTTCCCAGGAGACGGAGGAGACTTACGTCATCACCAACAACCACTACCATGGAAAAGCGGTCTGCAACGCGCTGGAGCTCAAAGCCAAACTGGGGGAGAAGAACCTGAAGGTTCCCGAGGTTCTGCTGGAGCATTACCCCCAGCTACAGGAACTTCTGGAGGAGAAAGAATAAAGACCTATTCTTCCTATAAGATTTTATCTTCCAACAACCTGCTGTAGATTTTCAGCCGTTCTTCCAGAACTTTTTTATGCGGGAGTTTCATCAAATACTCTGATACCTGCATTTTGTGCGGCCCATGGCGCAGGAGCAATTCGACGTGCTGGCGCTTTTTGGAACTGCACAGGATCAGACCCACGGGTTCATTCTCTCCTGAGCGCCATTCATGCGCTTTCAACCAAGAAAGGTAGAGGTCCATCTGCCCTTTGTCGGAAGCTGTGAAGGTTCCCAGCTTCAAATCAATGGCTACCAGGCAGTGTAGGCCACGATGAAAGAATAGGAGGTCGAGAAAATAATTGACATCATCGATCCTCATCGAATACTGACGGCCGATGAAACAAAAATCGCTGCCCAGCTCTGTCAGGAATTGCTCGAGATTGTGGATAATCGCTGCTTCGAGATCTTTCTCCGAATAGGCGCCTTTTAGACCCAGGAAATCGAGGATGTATGGATCTTTGAAAATATCTTCATAACGCGCTACCTCTTCAGGGTCTTTCTTCTTTTCGATGGCGGCGAGCTTGCGGGTATTGCGGGAAAGGGCAACCCGTTCAAAGAGAGCACCGTCTATTTGGCGTTGGAATGCACGGACGGACCAGCGTTGGGTGGCAGCTTGTTCAAAGTAGAATTTTCGCTTGAGGGGATCACTTTGGCCAAGAAGAAGGCGATAATGGGACCATCCAAGACGGAAATGCTTTTTGAAATCAATGCGGATGCGTTCGGGAGATTCTGCAGACACTGTCTGCGGAATTCGCTCATCGGTGGATTTGCCAGACAGTGTCTGGCGAATTTCCCTTCCTAATTCATCAGACGGTGTCTGATCAATTCGGCTTTGTGAAGATTGATCAGACAGTGTCTGATCAATCCGGAAATACTCATAGAACCTCCGCATATCCTGAAGATTAATCTTTGAATATCCTCGGCCATATTCTTTGGTTAACTCAGAAGCGAGTCCTTTTAAAAGTTGTGACCCATACTCGGCTCTTCTTTGGTTCCTCAGGATATCTTGCGTGATGACCCTTCCTATATTCCAGCAAAGATTTACAAGGGTAAGGTCGGCCGTAGTAGCCACATGACGCCGGGATTGGTCAATCATTGACCGAATTTCCGGCAGGATACTGGGAAGAACCTTTGCATTCACTGGCTTTGCTTGCGAACCCATCGTTTTTCCTTTATCCCTTAGCCTTCAGCCTTTCTCTTCAGTCCTGTTCCGCCTCCCGGATTATATCCCCGATGTTGATGGTGAAACTCTGCCGGCTCTTCACCGCCAGTTTGAAAGCCGGGTCTTGCACGCGGTAGAGTCTCGGGTTCGTGGCGCAATCCGCGACGACGTAAAGCCAATATTGATCCCTGACGTTTACGGCCGTCGGCCACCCATTCTCGGTAAGCTGAACAGGCCCGCGTCCGGCCCTTCCCCTCACTTCAATTACGACCTTCTCCCCGTTGGCCCGGTGGCTCTGCAGATCATACCCCCTTGCAAGATGCGGCGCCGACACATCAAAAACGCGCGCTTTATAATCATAAACCATTTTGGGCAAATCATCATCCCTCCTCTTTCTAATAACGGAGGGCATCTTCCTGTGGTAATTGACAACCCGGTAGTAGCTATGATAGCTAACATTTTAAGAATTTACAAAAGGATCTCTCCTGTATAAACTTTTTTTGTCCCAGGCGGCTTTAGAGGTATACCAGATTGTTTTATCTTAGTTGACTTCCGCAAAGGAGGCGTGCATGAAACTCAGCCAGATTAAGAGAGTCGCTATCATCGGCGCGGGGATTATGGGACATGGGTTTGCCCAGATCTTCGCGCAAAAAGGGTATTCGGTCTCTCTCTACGATATCGAGGAAAAGATTCTAAAGGCCGCTGTGGCCAGGATCGGGGCAAATCTGGATACCTTCATCGATTTCGGAATGGTCCGGGCGAAAGAGAAAAAAGCGACCCTGGAAAAAATTTCAACCACCACAAACCTGGAAGAAGCGGTGGGCAAGGCGGATTTTGTCCTGGAGGCGGTCCCGGAGATCCTGGACTTAAAGAAAGATATCTTCGCCAAACTCGACCGTCTGGCCCCTCCCCACGCTATTTTGGCTTCCAACACCTCCGGCTTGAGCATCACCGAAATGGGGTCCGTTACCCAGAGGCCGGAGAAGACGGTTATCGTCCACTGGATAAACCCCCCCACCATCATTCCCGTCGTTGAAATCGTTCGCGGAGAAAAGACCTCGGATGAAACGGCGGAACTTTGCTACCGCCTCCTCCTCAAACTCGGGAAGAGGCCGGTGCGGGTCCTGAAAGAAGTTCCCGGGTTCCTATTTAATCGTCTCCAGCTCGCCCTTTACCGCGAGGCTCTTTACTGCCTCGAAACCGGGATCGCCACGGTCGAGGACATCGACAACGTAGTTAAAGCCGGATTCGGTTTTCGCCTGGCCAACCTCGGACCCCTGGAGACAAGCGACTTCGGGGGCCTGGATACTTTCTACCGGCTGGCCCAGAATCTCTTTCCTGACCTCAGCGCCGCCAAGAGCGCCCCTTCGGTTCTGGAAAAATTAGTGCAGCAAGGAAAGCTGGGGGTGAAAACGGGTGAAGGTTTCTATTCTTATCCCCCGGCGGTGGTCAAGAAGAAAATCAGGGAGAGGGATAGACGTCTTCTTCGGCAATTGAAGCTCTTTCATTCACGAGGATAAGGCCTCCGTCTTTCCAGCCCATCCTCTAAGGCGGTGAATTTTCTCTGCCATCCGGATTCTCCCCCTCACCTTTCTCCGTTCCCCCGTTTGAGACAGAGGGCGGGATGCCCGGTATGATAACCTCTACAACGAATTTGAGCTCTTTGAGATCGCCGAAAGAATTAGCCTGATCGCCAAAGAGGCTGAGGAGGCCTATGCCATCACCAACAACCACTACCAGGGAAAAGCCGTCTGCAACGCCCTGGAGCTCAGTGAAAGTCTATTCTTTCTTCAGAGCCCTGCGGGCATCTTCACTGCTTTCATAGATATAGGGGGCCAAATTTCGCCTTTGTAAGGCATCCCCCAATTTCAGGCGCAAGAACGTGCTCGTCGTATAGCGAGTAACTCCTAAATAAAATCGGTCTACAACCCCTTTTACCATGTCTGTGTATTCATCCACCAGGTCCGGATGAATATAATAATTGTCATAGTTGACGATGGTATAAACTTTCTTAGTCAGAGGGGAAAGGATTTTTTCTACCAGCGCTTTTATTTTCTGGATATCTTCCCGGGTTTTCAAGGAATAACCTTCAAAATTCACAAAGAAAAGGTTTTCCTCCGGATGATAGATCAAACGCTCCTCCAGGGGAATGGAAAGGAGCTCCTCTTTTAATCCCATAGCTTCGGGCTTGAAGATTCTCTCATCCATCAAGCAGGGGGGTTTTTTGATGATGGGCCGGAAATCCATCATGGGGAATATGTCTTTCTCCAGATCAATCCCCGGGGCAATTTCGATCAACTCCATCCCTTCTTTGCTCAGAGAGAAGACACAGCGTTCGGTAATATAGAGCACTGGCTGGTTTTTCGCAGCAGCATATTTTCCGCTGAAGGTCTTCTGCTCCACGGTAGCGACGAATTTTTTTTCTTTGCCCTCCTGATCGATCCGGAGTCTCTCTCCTTCCACCGTAACTCTTAATTTCCCTGCGGTAAAGGTCCCCACAAAGACTACTTTCTTCGCTCTCTGACTGATATTAATAAATCCTCCGGGTCCAGTAAACCGGGGTCCGAATTTGCTTACATTCAAATTTCCCTCCTGGTCGGCCTGGGCCAGGCCGAGGAAAGCCATATCCAGTCCACCCCCATCGTAGAAATCGAATTGACTGGGCTGGTCAATGAGCGCTTCCATGTTGCTGCCTGCACCGAAATTAAGACCGCCCGCCGGAAGGCCTCCAATCACCCCCGGTTCGGCAGTCAAGGTGAGATAGTTTAAGATTTTCTCTTCATTCGCTACCTGGGCGATTCCCTCTGGCATGCCGATGCCCAGGTTAACCACGCTATTGGGCTTCAGTTCAAAGGCGGCTCTTCGGCAGATGATTTTTCTTTCGCTCATTTCCATCGGGGGGATGGATTCCATGGGGATCTTGATTTCAGAACTGAACGAAGGATTGTACTGGGTGGCAAAAGTCTGCCAATGATTCTCGGGCCGGCTCACCACCACGCAATCAACCAGGATACCGGGGATCTTTACCATCCTGGGGTTTAGTGTTCCCTGATCGGCAATTCTTTCCACTTGGACGATCACGAAACCATTGGAATTCTTGGCGGCCATCGCGATAGCCTGGGCTTCCTGGGTTAACGCCTCCTTTTCCATGGTGACATTGCCGCTTGTGTCGGCAGTGGTGCCTCGAAGGATGGCTACGTTTATGGAAAAGGCCTTATAGAAAAGGTATTCCGCGTTTCCGAGGGTTACGACCTCGATCAAATTTTCCCCTTGCTCCCGGGTAAGACCGTTCAATTTCCCCCCGTCATTTCTCGGATCTATGTAAGTTCCCATGCCCACGGTCGTGATGGTACCCGGTTTATGGGCAGCAATGTCCCGGAAAAGATGGCTGATGACTCCCTGAGGGAAATTATAGGCAAGAATTTTATTCTCTCTGATCAGGCTCTGTAGTTTAGGGGCCAGGCCAATATGTCCCCCGATGACTCTCCGAACCAGCCCTTCATGACCCAGGTGGTTTAATCCCCTTTCCTTACCATCTCCCTGGCCAGCAGCGTAGACTAGGGTCAGGTTTTTGGGCCTGCCAGTCTTTAAAAAATATTCCTCCAGGAAGATGGCCACCTCTTCGGCAAATCCGGCCCCAACAAAACCTGATGTGGCTACGGTATCCCCATCCCTTATAATACGGACGGCTTCCTCCGCACTCACTATTTTCCCCTTCTTCACAAAGGAAGGTGGGAACGAAGCAAGCATGGGATGAGAGCTTTCTTTTTTTATATCCATTCCCTTCATCAAGCACCTCCTAATTCCTGCGCCTTAGGGAAGAACTTCTTAATATCATCCGCGGCATCGGACGAAACGGAGAGCATAAAGCCCAGAGTTCGAGAACTTCCATTTGGTACTGCTTCACCCAGTTGAAGGCGTGAGAATAATTGGAAACAACCCCCTTCACAACTATGACTTTCTCTACCACCCCTCTCGAAAGGGCCGTCCGGTCGTTAATGGCAAAAACAATTGGTTTTTCCCCTTTGCATACAAGTACGCGGGGCACCTCTAAATGCAGTTCCCCCGGTGATGAGTGCATTCATTGGGTTTCCTTCTTACCACATATTGGTCGATTTAGGGTAAATCTTCTGGGGTTCCCATTTCTCCTTCCAGTCTTTGGGGAAAGGGGATTGTAAGCTCGATGATTATTTTCTAAAACTTCTCATGGGTGGGATCAAAAAGATTTGGCTGAAGAATTTTCATACCATCAGGTATTTCTTCCGTACTTCTTCGTTCTGCCGCAGCTCCTCGATGGTTCCCTGATAGCGGATGGCTCCTTTGTCCATGACGTACGCCCGATCGCTCAAGCCCGTGGCCAGGCCGACGTTGTGCTC
>PMCE01000563.1:0-26663 GCA_003154025.1 Syntrophaceae bacterium | reverse complement strand
GCCGCCCTCTCGTTCCCTCCGGGCGACAAGAATATTCTGACGAACGGTCAAATCCTGGAAGATCCGGCGGGTGTCCGGAACAAAACCAATCCCCCATTGGGCAATGCGGTAAGGAGGTTTTCCCACGATTTCTTTGCCCTGGAAGTTGATGCTCCCCTTTCGGGGCGGGGTGAGGCCGATGATACTCCGAAAGGTCGTTGTCTTTCCCGCCCCGTTCCTTCCCAAAAGGCAAACCGCTTCCCCCTCCTTCACCCCGAAGGAGATCCCGAAGAGGATATGGCTGGTCCCGTAATAGGTATGAATTTCTTTCACCTCAAGCATTAGGCCGTACCGCCCAGGTAGACTTTTTGAACCTCCGCGCTGGCCCTCACCTCCTGGGGAGATCCATCGGCGATCAGGGTGCCCTGATGAAGCACCGAAATTCTTTTGGCGATCCCGAAGACCACATTCATGTCATGTTCCGTGAAGAGGACGGTGAGCCCTTTCTCTTCCACTAACTTTTTGACAAAAAGCATGGTACTCTCTGTCTCATCAGGAGACATGCCACACGTCGGTTCATCCAGAAGCAAGAGTTCAGGCTCAGTCCCGAGGGTAATGCCCAGTTCCAATCTTTTTTTATCCCCATGGGAAATTGAATCTCCTGACCGGTTCGCTTGCTCGGCCAGCCCCACGTCTTCTAATATGCGCCAGACTTCTTCCTTAAAATGTTTCTTGGCAGAGGAGAAGAAGTCGAGGGTGATCCCCCGGTGAGATAATAAACCCATTAATACACTTTCATAAACGCTAAGTTTCGGATAGATACTGGTGATCTGGAAGGATCGGGTGATGCCGAGCTTACATCGATGATAAGCGGGCAGATTGGTAATCTCCTTCCCTTTGAATAGGACCTTTCCAAGGGTTGCTCGATGATAGCCCGTGATAAGATTAAAGTAGGTAGACTTCCCGGCTCCGTTTGGGCCGATGATGGCATGGGTATCTCCCTTTTGGATTTCGAGAGTGACCTCATTCACGGCCCTGAGTTTACCAAAGTCCTTTGCGATTCCCTGCGTCTGCAGAAACATATCTTACCTGATCTCAGATTTTAGATTTCCCCTGCCTACCGCAGGCAGGGTCTTTCAATCTGCATTTTGCGATCTGCGATCTGCACCGTTATTTCTGTTTTCTCTTCGCTCCTTAAGCTTCTCTTCGGCAAAACCGAGCATCCCCCCGGGCAGCAAGAAGATAACGGTTAGAATTAAAACTCCCATGATAAACGCCCAGAAAACGGTGAAGCCAAGAACCCAGGCGTGAAAGAAGGTCATGACAAACATCCCGAAAATAGGTCCAAAGAAGAGCGATGGCCCTCCCAGAATTGCCGCCATGACCGGTTCACCAGACTTGATCCAGAACAAGGCGGAGGGGGCCATGGAACGATAAAAAGGCGCCCACAACACCCCCGCCAAACCACCGTAGGCAGCAGCGATAACAAACGCGATCAATTGATATCTGGAGATATTGATGCCCAAGAATTCTGTCCTTTCAGAGTTCTCGCGCATGGATTTGAGAGTATAACCAAAGGGGGAATTAACAATCCGCCAGAGGATGAGGGCGGCAAAGACAAAGACCACAAGGATGAAGAAGTAGTAATGGATGGGTGACTTGAGTATTTCGGGCGGAAAGACACCCTGGATACCGTCATCCCCGCCCGTGAAATCATGCCACTTATAAATGACAAAATAGATCAGTTGACCGAAGGCAAGGGTCAAGATCGAGAAATAGATTCCTCTCAAGCGAACACAAAAAAATCCAATCACCAGGCCAAGGAGGCTCGCTACGAAAACCCCGGCCACTAAGCTGAGCCAGAAATTAAAGTGGGCCTTGGTTATAAGCATGGCTACGGTATATCCTGAGACTCCATAGAAAGCAGCTTGACCGAAAGAGAGTTGACCCATATACCCGAAGAGGAGATTGAAGCTCAGGGCGAGAAGGCTCATAATGAGGGCTTCACCCAATATAGCCAGGTAGAACTCGCTGGTGAAAAAAGGGGCAACGACAGCCATGACGATGAGTAGTGCCAACCACCACTGTCTCTTGATCAAGGAGCTTTTTCCCTCTGCAGGATTTGTTTCCATCTCTATCTTTCCGGTCTTCCAAAAATTCCCCAGGGACGAATGATCAGGACAATGGCCATGACAATGAAGATAAAGGCCAAAGCCAATTCTGGTTTAAACATGATCCCAAAGGAATAGACTTCCCCAACAATTAAAGACCCAAGAAGGGTTCCGGGGAGACTCCCCATTCCGCCGATGACTACGACGGCAAAACACTCAATAATGATCTCGACATCCATACCCAGACGAATGGCTCCGAAAGGCGCTGCTACGGCTCCGCTCAATCCAGCGATCAAGGCCCCCAGCACAAATATCCATGTAAATAGCCAGGGAATCGGGATTCCCAGGGCGGATACCATCTCCCGGTCGTTGGCCGCCGCCCGGATGATATCCCCGAGGCGCGTCTTGTAGACGAGCCACCAGAGAAAGACGACCAGCCCCAAGCCCAATAAGATGACAAAGAAGTTATAAGACGGGAAAGGAAAACCGAAAAGGGAGACCGCGCCGGTAAAGGGCTTGGGCCTGGGAATGGAAAGGAACTCTCCCCCCCATCCCCATTTGACAATATCCGTGATAATCAAAATGATCGCGTACGTGGCTAAAAGTTGCTCAGGCCATCCTCTGGAATAGAGGCGCCTTAGCAGAAAAAATTCTATGAGCATGCCTACCCCTGCCATAATCAGGGAAGCGAGGATCATTGCGATATAGAACCCTACGACTGGGATGAGCAGGTACTTCCAGATAGAATAAGTGAGAAAGGCCCCAAGCATATAGAGAGAGCCATGAGCAAAATTGAGGACCCTCAGGACACCGAAAGTGAGAGAAAGGCCCGAGGCGACCAGAAAGAGCAATGCGCCCCGGGCGATTCCACTCATGAATTGGTTGAAGAGAACGTCAAAAGACATAACCTACCTGAAACTCCTAATCCTAAAGAATCCTAAACGTTGCAAAAATTTTCTACCGGAATCCCCCTCNNTAAGAACTGCCTGGACCCCGGTTTTCACCGGGGTGACCACTAAAAGGCAATTTTTTCACAGCCCCTCAGAGGGAGAGGAGAATTCCCGGGTTTCCGGATGAGAACTATCTATCTCACCACTCCTGTTTTCTTCCAGATTTCTCGCACACTGGCTTCGGGGCGGATAACCTCGTCTCCAGGAATCCGGGAGAGGTCCTTCCAGATTTTAAATGGGTAGTTGGGGTCTTTACTAATGACTCCCTGATAACTGGGGACGGTACCCATATGGTCTAAAGACCGAATGGTAAATTTCCCTCTCAAGCTGTCAAGGGTCATTCCCTCCATCGCTTTAATGACAGCTTCGGTCTCAGCTGTCTTAGCCTTTTCGATTGATGCCTTGATGAGATAAACGGTATCATAAGCCATGACCGACCATGAGTCTGGATATGCCCCACGGGCCTTTTTAAACTTTTGGACAAACTCCATCATTTTGGGATTGGGGTCCATGAAGAAACATCCCCTCCCGAAAGCAAATGTTCCTTCGGGGGCATCCTCCCCCAAGGCGATTAGAACAGGAAGGTCAAAAAGTGAAATCATCGGTATTTTTTCGAAGAAACCATAGGGTTTGGCCTGCTTGGCAAAGGCTACCAGGTCTCCACCGAATAGTGAGCCGTGGACTGCATCGGGTTTTTTGGCCATTATCGCAGTAATAAACGAGGTGAAGTCCGTTTCCCCCGGCTTTGGCCAGGCCTGGTAGAGAATTTCAGCATCCGGCACCAACTTTTTGATCTCTTCGGAGAAGGCTGCCTCCTCGCGCCGGCCAAATTCATAATCCGGGCCGATGGTGCAGAACTTCTTCGCTGTTGGGACTTTTTTCATGAGGTACCGTGTATTAGCGATTGCTTCCATATAGGTATTCGGGACAACTTGGAAGATGTAAGGAGTGAACTTGTCAACGGTCATCGCTTCTGTATTGGCGATTCCCACTACCCTCATTACCTTATACTCGGTATGCACCACCTGCATAGCCAGGGAAACACCGCTACTACATGGTCCCATGAGGAAATTTACTTTCTCTCGAAGGATCAAATCCTTTGTCTCCCTTGCGCCGACATCGACTTTGGCCTCTGTATCCCGAACGATCAGGTCGAGTTTCCTTCCTAAGATGCCGCCTTTCCCATTGATCTCTTCCATAGCGATCCGGATGCCGTTGACCGCCGATTCAGAATACATGTAACAAGGTCCGGCAAAGTCATAGATGGCCCCGATTTTGATGGGTTCTTTGCCGGGTGCGGGTTTGGCTGCGGGCTTAGCTGCCGGCTTGGCCTGAGCCATGACCATGGAAACAGTAAAGACGCAAAGGATAAAGGCCAGAACTGTGATGATCGCAAATTTTTTCATCGTCGCCCTCCTGAAGTTATTTTTTGGAATTTAGGTTTAAGGCAGCAACCCGCCCGGACATCTCAGCCGCTAATAAGTCTTGACCATTCCTCCGTCGAATAGGAGGTCCCCTCCGACCAGGTATTTCCCTACGTGAGAAAACCCTACGGTGAACAGGTTTCCTACTTCGATCGGAGTCATCATCTCTTTCACTTGCGACCTGCCCATCATTACCTCTCTCACGACTTCTTCAGGAGAAATCCCTCGCTGCCGGGCTTGGTCGGGGATCTGTTTTAAAACCAGGGGGGTTCTCACAAAACCCGTGCTCACGGTGAAGGAACGGATTTTTCCTTCTCCTTCTGCGGCGATGGATTGGGTCAGGCCCCGGAGGGCAAATTTGATAATGTTATAAACCGGCTTGTTCTTCGTTACGATGTGACCATGGATGGAGCTCATGTTCCCGACGGCGCCTGTTCCTTCTTCGCCGGCCTTCATTTGAGGAATGCAGAGTTTGGAGAGGTAGAAAGGGGCTCTAAGCATGATCCTCTGCATGAGGTCATACTTTTCCAGGGGGAAATCTTCGATGGAGTTGATATGCTGAATGCCGGCGATGTTGGCTAAAAATTTGATGGCCCCGTACTGCCTGGCCTTCTGAACGGAATTTTCAATGTCTTCGTCTCTGGTAAGATCGGTTTTGACGAAGAGGACTTTTCCTCCGAGCGCCTTGGCCATATCCGCCGTTTCCCGGCCGCGGGTCTCGTCAACATCCAACCCCGCTACGGTCAATCCATTGACCGCTAAGGCAATGGCCGTTGCCCGTCCTACGCCGCTTGCGGCTCCGGTGACGACGGCAACGTTTTTGGCCTGGAAATATTTATCCGGGATGATTAATACGTCTTCCCGTCGGATCAGAGGTTCTTGCAATTCAGATGATATTGCCTGACTCATATTGAACCTCGGGATAGCCCTTTTCTGTCTACTGTTAAAAGCCTATATCTCAAAGCCTCCAAGAAAGTCAAGCTAAAAATCTTTTTCGTAATTGGTTCTTTCTTTTTTGGCCGTGAAAGGTCAGAAGAATACTCTTCGTCCTCTTGAAAGAAACCATTTATTTCTCTCGGAATGCTTGCAGCTCGGCCAATCGGGAGCTGCCCTTCCCCGGGTGAGGGAGAATCACCCCATCACCCGGGTAGATAAATTTTGTCCGGGATGATTATTTCCTGTTTCTCTCTTCCGCATCCCTCCGGATCGACCGGGGGAGTCGGTCGAACTTGAAGATTGTTTCCATATCCTGCAGGTTGTTGATCCCGGCACCCCCGGTACGGATCAGGTTGACCAGGGAGTCCCCGTTTGTCCATCCGATGAGATGTGCCGGGTCTTCCACGACCATCACCAGGTCGGGGCGGGGTATCTTCCCCTTCACCACTTTAATCCTCTGCTTGTCCAGTAGCAGGCCGAAATTTCCTCCGCCGGTCTTGACCAGAATCTTCCGGGTCCAATTGGCGACATCGCGCTGGGCGCGAGGACTCTTCGGGATCGCGCCAAAAAATTTGGCGACCGCCTGGAGGGCTTTAGGGAACTGCTTCTTGAAGGCGTCGGTCAACCCGGGTTCTTCGATCTCCATGCTCTTCCATTTGAGGGCGGTCTCCTCCACCCCGTTTTTGTCCCTCAATTTCTGGGGGACTTCGTCCAGTGGAACGGCGAAGTAATCGGTGGAAAATCCCATCCGGACCTTCCGGAAGATGACCTTCACCTTGGTTCCCGCCTTGAAGATCCCCGGCTTCAGGAACCCGGTGGTGGTGAAGACCTGGATGGGCAGCGCGGACTGAGAGTCTCCCAGGATTACCCGGCCCCGGCCGAAGGGAGCGTAACGGGCGAAGCGGGCGTTGGCAAAGACCGTAATGGGAGGGGTTCCCAGCATATACCCCACCTGGGGCATCTCAATCCCGGTTTCCAGGTTTACCAGGCTAAAATCCTCATTCTGGCAGACCGGACAGCGGGTCATGTAGGGCGGGCAGATCACCATCTTGCATTTGGGGCAGCGGGACCCCAGGATCTTTTTCTCCTTCATGACCGCCAGGAAAAAGGGAGATACTTCCCCTGCGCTGGCCCAGTAGGTGGTGAACATTGCTTCGGTTCGCTCGACGCAAACGGATTGATCTTCGGGATAGACGCTGATCCGGCTCATCACCTCGGGAATGGCCTCATGAGGGATCACATATTCGCCTGCTCTTCTCATTACTTTTTCCATCAGATCACCCCCCTCTTCAGGACGACTGCACCGCCGTATTGGGACGAAGAGGCTCCGGTCCCATGGACCAGGGCATAATCCAGCCCTCTGCCGATCAGCTCCCTTCTGGCGGACCAGGCGGAGAACATGTTGCTCCCTCCCACGAAGTGCCCCCCGTAGATCAGCCCCCCGGAGGGATTCACCAGCACTTTCCCGTGGGGAGCCATGATCTTCTTCTCGATGAGATCATCGGCGCGACCCAGGGGCACAAAGCCCATCTCGGCCATGGTGATCTCCAGTTGGGGCAGGAAGGCATCGTGGAGTTCCACGACACTCACATCCTTGGGTCCGATGCCGGCCATTTCATAGGCGGTTTTTGAGGCTAGATAATCCGATTCGATCCTGCCCGGCAGCTTGTGGGGATGCTTGATTCCCCACCAGTAGGGTTCGTTGGCAAACCCCACCCCCTCGATCCAGATCGGCGGCTGGCCGGAGTCTTTGCAGATTTCCTCCGCCACTCCTTCGGCGGCGAAGATCAGGCAACAGGCCCCTTCCGTGTAAACACAGGTTTCCAGCTTCCTGAACGCCGGTTCGATGATCCAGGGAGAGTTCGCTACCCGCTCGGGGGTGACGATTTCATCCCGGCGCTGGGCGTTGGGGTTGTTCTTGGCCTGGTCGCACATGATCCGCAAGATCTCTCCCCGGACAGCCATCTTCAAGTCGTTGGGGTGCTGATCCATGTAAGAAAGAATGACCTCGGCATAAGAGTCGGCGGCCGTGGCCCCTTGATCCCGTTCAAAGAGAGGGTCCCAGGACCAGGCAATGGTTTGAACTACCTCCGGAGTCTGAGTTTCGCTCATAAAATCGTAGCAGTCGGTGGCCTTCTCCGCCCCCACGCAGAAAACGAGGTCATGCCTTCCGCTGGCCACCATGTCGAACCCCGTCCCGAAGGCGTAAATCCCGGTGGCTCCGCCGTTGCTGACCCGGACCAGGGGTTTGAAAGCCAACCCCATATGTCCCAGGAAGGCGCATTCGGGAATCGCCTGGCGGGCGAAGATGTCATTGTAGAGGCCGATGACCCCCGCCTCCACCCGGTCCATCTTCAATTTGGCATCCTGCAGGGCACCCGACACGGCCCACTGAGCCAGCTCCCAGATGGTCTTGGACAGCCAGCGCGCCCGGCAGGGGGTGGTAAAAGCACCTACGATGGCCACTTTCCTCTTTGGAACTTTTCTCATAAAACCCCCTTTTCATCGTTTTACTTGCCGTGTCCAATTCCTACCACCTTCCAAGAAATCTGCGTTCCATCCCCCCTTTCCTTTCAAGAAATCCCATAGCGCTAAGAACAATTTGCATAGCGTGAACCCAAGAAGTGAATCATCCTATTTTCGGGGTCGGCCGATTCGTTTTAGGCCCTCTAATAAGCCTGCTTGTAAATTTCCAGAACCTCCCCCGGATCGTTAACCGGACGGGCGTTGAACAGGGAAGGCGTATCGGCAATGGCGTGAAAAGCGCAAATCCCCAGGCTCTGCTCCGAAACCCCAAGATCCCGTAACCTCATGGGATGGCCTGCCTTCTTCATGAGGTCCTCCACTGCGTCGGCGGCGGCCAGCGCGGATTTGCGGTCATCCATGCCGGCGGTGTTGACCCCCAGTGCCTGGGCCACCTTAGTCAGTTTATCAGCGGCATGATCGACGTTAAAGCGCATCACCTTGGGCAGGACGATCCCGCAGGCCGCTCCGTGGGGGATGTTGTGCAGGACCCCCAAAGTATGCGCCATGGCATGGACCAGAGCGACCTGAGCAATCGTGAAAGCCCATCCGGCCATGGTGGCGGCAATCTGCATATTGAGGCGGGCCTTTTCATTCTTCCCATCCCCAACAACGACTGGCAGGTTTTCCCCGATCAGGCGGATGGCATGCAATGCCTGCCCGTCGCAGATACGGTTCGACAAGGTGCTGGTAAGCGCCTCGACGGCATGGGTCATGGCGTCCATGGCCGTGGTGGCGGTTAATCCGGGCGGCAGGGTCATGGTGAAGCGGGGGTCCAAAATGGCCGTATTCGGCATGATGCGGCCATCGACGATGTATACTTTCCGGCCGGCAATTTTGCTTTTTACGACCGCCACATTGGTCACTTCGCTGCCGGTTCCCGAGGTTGTGGGAATGACGATGTGCGGCGTCTGGGGTTCCGTGAGCCGGAACAAGGCAATATGATCATTGGCCCGGCCGCCGTTCTTTAGGGTCACACAGACCGCCTTGGCCGTATCGATCACGCTGCCGCCCCCGACACTGACGATGCAATCGGCCTTCAGGTCACGGGCCATCGCCGTTGCTGCATCCACCGTATCCAAATCGGTGTCTTGGGCGATACTGTCGAACATGCCCACGCAGAAATCCACCAGGGCGTCCTTCGCCAGTTGGGCAAGTCCCGCTTTCCGGACCCCGGGATCGGTCAAGATCAGCGCTCTCCGGCAACCCAAATTCACGATCTCCTTGTAGATGGCCGCCAGGCTTCCATGGCCGGCGACCACATTGGTGGGACAATGGTACTGGAAAGACAATACTTTGTTGCTGTCCCTGAGGATGTTCATGCTGAAGTTCGACTCTCGGTCGGCAAAATAAGCGACATGCATCCTCTTGACCTGGGTATACTCCGATAATCCGCTCTGCCCAAACTCCCGCCCGACGCCGGATTGCTTATACCCGCCGAAGGGACAGAAATCGCCAAAGGCATGATAATTGTTGATCCATACGGTTCCCGTACGAACCCCGCACGCGACGCGCTCGGCCCGCGCATGATTGCTGGAAAAGACCCCGGCCCCCAGGCCGTACATGGAATCATTGGCCGTGGCCACGGCTTCTTCGTCACTGTCGAATTTGATCACCCCGACGACGGGGCCGAAGATCTCTTCCTGGGCAATGCGCATTTTATTCTTCACCTTCGTAAAAATGGTGGGAGCATAATAGAATCCCCCTTTGATTCCTGGTGCCTCGGCGCGCTTGCCGCCGGTGACCATCTCCGCCCCCTCTTCCTTCCCCAGCTTGACGTACCGCTCGACCGTGGCCAACTGGATTTCGTTGACCAAGGGGCCCAGATGACTGGTCGGTTGCAGCTGATATCCTACGCGGAGACGTTCCGCCCGCTTCTGCATCTTATCGATAAACTCATCATAGATTTTTGAGGAGACCAGAACACGCGTCCCGGATTCGCAGATCTGCCCCTGATGGAAGAAAGTACCGAAGCAGGCGCCTTCCACCGCCAGATCCATATCCGCATCGTCCAGAATGATGTTGGCAGACTTCCCGCCCAGCTCGAGGGTCACCTTTTTCACCGTATCGGCTGCCATCCTCATGATTTCCCGCCCCACCCCGGTGCTTCCGGTAAAGGCGATCTTGTCCACATAAGGATGGGTGCATAGAACCTTGCCCAACTCCCCGCCGGGCCCGGCAATAATGTTGATGACTCCCTTGGGAATCCCCGCCGCCTTGGCGCAATCCGCTATGATGAGGGCGCTCAGGGATGTGGCCGAAGCCGGTTTCAGTACGATGGTATTCCCCATGATGATGGCGTGGGCGATTTTCCAAAAGGCCATGGACATGGGGAAGTTCCAGGGGATAATCCCTACGCATACGCCCACCGGTTCGCGGCGGATAAAATCGCGTCCGGGGGCGAAGACATTCCCGGAATAGGGAATCTCTTCTTCCCAGGGAAACTTGGTCGACGCGTAGTAAGCCAGGTTGCGCAGGAGCCCCGAACCAAGCATGGGCATGAATTTGGCAAGTCCGATGACTTGTCCGGAGTCCATGGATTCGGTAACCGCCAGGCGCAAACCTTGTTGCATGACCCGATCGGCAAAATCATAGACTTTTGCCGCCCGTGCAGCCGCTTCCAGACCGCTCCAGTCCCCTTGATCGAAGGCTCGTCGGGCCGCTTCTATGGCCACCTCGGCATCCGCCTTCCCGGCTTGCGCTACGGTCGCAAAAGGGAGGCCGGTACCCGGGTCGATTGATTCGAAAGTCTTGCCGTCCCGAGCGTCGACGAACTCACCGTCGATAAACAGTTTGTAGTGGTCCATTCCCAGCTCTCCCTGTTATTCAAATTTGAAATCCTGCAGGAGATTCTCAAATGAATCCTTCTTGGCCTTTCATTTGTGAGCGGAGGTTCAAGTCATTTTTAAAGCAATCCATTCATTTCATCTATGGAAAAAAGTCCCTGATCTCCTCCGTTATGGATTGGAGGGGCCTTTCTGCGGCCCTTGAAGGTTAGGTCAGATTCTGATGGTGCTTATCGCGAATCCGTCCCATTCGCTTACCGGTTTGCGCGAGGTTAGAACGAACCCTTTTCTCCCGATTTCGCCCGAAAAGGAGATCGTTACTTTGCCGACCAGCTCGTGAGTCTCAGGACTGATAACGAACGTCAGGCCATCCGCCTCCTGGGTCAGATCGGACTCTCGGATATCGTCCACGCTCAGACACAACGATGGGTCGCAGCATCCGCTGGATTGAAGGTCGATACGGAGAGGCCGCTGGAATGCCTTTTCAGCAAGGAATGACCTTATGGCTTGACTCGCGGTTTCCTCCAACTTGACCATAGGAATCGCGTTTTCCTTTATTCTCTTATGGCGAAGATATAGAGTTTCAACTGCTTGCGGGGAGGTCCCACCGGACTTCAAAAGAAGGGGGCCTCACCTCCTTTCGCTGAAAAGTCCTGTTGGCTTGCTCGGGCGGGCCCGTGGGTTTACTCTCTTCCCCAGCGGGCGTCAAAAAGGAAAAGACCCAACTCCTTCATAGGCAATATGAGCAGGCTTGAAAATTTTGTCAAGAAAATTTTGGAGTGGAGGGAGGTTATGGTTCGGCTTGGGGACAGAGGGAAGGATTTTTCCCGGGCAGAAATAACCGGAGGGGATCTTCTGGTTGCTAAAAAAAGCCGGGCTACATCCCCGGCCTTCCTGTCATTCAACCCTCAAAGAGTCTTAGTGGGTTACTTCCTCCACCTTAATTTTCTTCGTCAGGTTCTTTTCATCGGCGGGAAGGGTGATTTCGAGGACCCCGCCCTGATACTTGGCTTTGATCTCCTCCGCCTTCAGGTTGCTCGGGACGGCCATGGTGCGCTCGAAGGATCCGTAGAACACCTCCTTCCGGCCCCCATTCTTTTCTTTTACCTCTTTGTCCATTTTCCTTTCGCCCCGGATGGTGAGGCAGCCATTCTCCAGTTCTACATGGATATCCTTCGCTTCCACTCCGGGAAGGTCCGCTTTGATTACATAGGTTCCATTCTTGCGGTAGGGCTCCACCTTGGGGGTCCAGTCATACTTCTCTAAACCTTCCGGTTCCCTTAGGCTTTCGAAAACATCTTCAAAATCGCTGTCCCAGAAGCTGCCGAAGAAGTCCCGCGGAATCAACTGCTCCAGCGGTCTCCATCTTACTATGCTGCTCATTGTCATCCCTCCTTTCAAACCAAAACAAGANNTGTCATCCCTCCTTTCAAACCAAAAACAAGATCTCTTGGCCAACTACCAGTTTTTTCGAAGTAAAAATAATCACTATTATTCCTACTGTCAAGGTAGGAAATACGAGAAAGGAGGGGATTCGGCCTGAATTCAGATTTTTATGCCCTTGAGGGTGGCAAAGGATTGGATGATGTTGACGGCCTGGATGATCCGGCGGGTTTTGTTGTTCTTATCCTTGAGGGCTTCGATGTCCTCCAGACGGACTTGTTTGCCCCGGATCTCCCGGAGAACGAAATTAAGATTGAAAAGGATGACTCTTAAATCCTCCACCGTATACTGGCGAAGGGAGGCCTGGCTGAACTGCTGAAATCCATTCGCCACGTCCTGGGCTAGCTTTTTCGGGTTTCCGGAAATGGGCATATTTCCTCTTTCTTAAGTCCTCTCCAATCCCTTCAGGAAAGAAAGAACCGTCTGGTTAAAGGCTTCCGGGTTCTCCAGGTTGCACATGTGGTTGGCCTTTCGTGCTTGTTTTTAGAGCTCCTCGTCCTTTCCTCCCGATTCCTCCCCCCGACCTGCCATTTCTTCTTCCATGGCCTGATCGACCACGGAATCCACGTCCTCCCCCACGTCTTCCCCCATCTCTTTTCCCATGCGCTTCATCCAGCGGGCCATGCTTGCCGGATCTTTCTCGTCGAGGTCCCCGAGCTTCGCGGGGTCGGCCAGAGACTCCAAACGGCTCTCCTCGGAGCGAACCCGGGCCACCCGGGAGATAAGCTTGGTCATCTTGCCGCTCTGGCAGCGCTTGCACTGGGGGTGATAGGGATCACGGATATTCAGGACGATATAACTGGAAATTTTTCCGCAATCCTGGCAAAGGTACTCATAGATGGGCATGTGGACTCTCTTCTCTCCCTTGACAGGATCCCCGATGTGGGGTCTAATAATTACTGGGCACAGAGGGGTTTTTATCATTCTATCGAAATTTTTCCCTGGGAGCAAGCCCTTGAATAGACCTGCCGGGCAGAAACCATACCTCTTTTTGCTCCTGACCTTTCTCCTTTTGGGCTCGTCTTGGGCGTGTTTCTATCGGGTAACCTTGGAGCCAACGGTATCCCTTAAGATTGCTCCGAAGGAATATCAACCGGTGGCCCTTCTCCCGGTCCAAGCGGCCGCCGGCCAGCCCGCTTCGGGTTCCAGTCTCTATCCTTTAATCCGGGATTCCCTCAAAAAAAAGGGTTACACCCTGGTGGAAGCGGCCGAGGTCTCCCAGGCCCTCGAAGAAATGAAGCTGACCCCCCAGCTCCTCATTTCTGACCAGGATTCTCGGATGAAGTTGGGAGAGCGGTTAAAGGCCAAGCTTCTGATGATCGGAACTCTTCCAGCTTACCGAGTACAGAAATCTCGCCTGGGAAGTGAATCCTTTGAGACTTGGCGTTCAGAATCCTTTTCCTTCAGCGAAATGCTCCTTCCCTCTTTTTTCCGTGGAAGTTCGGAGATCCGTCTGATTTTGCGCCTGTTCGAGTCAAATAAGGGAGAACTGTTATGGATGTCTGAAGGGACCATAAGGGCTTCCAGCGATTCTGCGCAAACCTATGAGCGGAAGCTCGCCGATCGATTGCTGGAGAGCCTCCCCCCGGCTTCTCCTCCGGCGATGAAATAGATGACTCTTTCTTGACCCCGGTGGAATGAGATCAAATCGAACAAATTCCTGAACTGGGATCTTCCTGCTCCGATCGGGGGTGGCGGGACATTAATTCGTGGACGGCCTCGCGCGGATCTTTTCCGTGGTAAAGGATTTGATAGACCTTCTCGGTAATCGGCATCTCCACCTTCTGCCTTTGGGCTAATTCCCATAAAGCTTTGGCTGTGCGGACCCCTTCCGCGACCATCCGCATTCCCCCGAGAATCTCCTTCACGCTCCTCCCCCTTCCCAGTTCCAGTCCTACCTGACGATTCCGGCTTAGGTCCCCAGTGCAAGTCAGAACCAAGTCTCCCAATCCGGCTAGGCCGAAAAAGGTCGGTCTCAAGGCCCCCAGGCTCACCCCCAGGCGGGTCATTTCCGCCAGTCCCCGGGTGACCAGGGCGGCACGGGAGCTGTGGCCGAATCCCAGCCCATCCGCGGCTCCGACGGCAATGGCCATGACGTTTTTGACCGCCCCTCCCAGCTCCACCCCCAAGAGATCCGGATTGGTATATACACGGAAGTAGGGGCGAAAGAGGAGGTCCTGGGCTTTCTGCGCTGCTCGGGGTGTACTTCCCGCCACGGCCACGGCAGCGGGAATCCTTCGGGATACTTCCTTGGCAAAGCTGGGCCCGGAAAGGCAGGCCATGTCCGCCTGGAGGGCAGGGTCCAAGACCTCTCTTAGAACCTGGGAAGGGGTCTGCAAGGTCCCATCTTCCAGCCCCTTGGTGGCACTGATCACTAAGAGTCCCTTCCGAAGGTAGGGCTTGCCCCTGTGAAAAATATCCCGGATGGCATGGGAGGGGAGGGCGCAGAGGATGGCCTCGCGGCCGGTTAACGCTTCTTCCAGAGAATGAGTAAACCGGAGGGATTCGGCAAGGCGGATTCCGGGAAGGAAAAAATCATTCTCTCGCCTTTCCACGAGGATCCGGCATAGGTCCTCTTCGAAAACCCAGAGAGTTACAGCTTCTTCCTTCTCCGCCAGGAGGTTGGCGAGGGTGGTTCCCCAGCTGCCGGCACCGATGACTGCGATCCCACCTCCCTCCCGGCTCATGGATCAGGTCTCTTCCTCGGAGGCGGCTTCTTCAGGGGCCGGCTCCGTCTCCTGTCCGTTCCCCTCCTCTTCCCGCTCCGCCAGTCGGGCCACGGCCATCACCCTTTCACCAGATTCCAACTCGATGAGCTTGACCCCCTGCGTGTTGCGGCTGCTCAGGCGGATCTCGCTGCACCGCAGGCGGATGATCTTTCCGCGGTCGGTGATGAGCATCACTTCATCCTGATCGGTGATCTGCTGGGTTCCAACCAGTTTCCCGTTTCGCGCCGTCGTCTTGACGGTAATGATCCCTTTCCCTCCACGGCTCTGAAGGCGGTAATCCTCGATGGGGGAACGTTTGCCGAATCCGTTTTCGGTCACCGAAAGGATGGAAGACCCCACCGTCCCCGGGGAGAGGATGTCCATGGAGACCAGGAAATCATTCTTCCCCAGGGTAATGCCTTTCACCCCGCGGGCCGTACGCCCCATGTCGCGCACATCGTCTTCCACAAAATGAATGGCCTTCCCTTCCCGGGAACTCAGGAGGCCCTCTTTGGTCCCGTCGGTCAGGCAGGCGGAAATCAGTTGATCCTTCTCGTCCAATGTCAGGGCGATAATCCCCCCGGTCCGGGGGTGACTGTAGGACATGAGGTCGGTCTTCTTGATAACTCCCTGTTTGGTGGCCATTAATATATATTTCCCCTCTTCGAAAGCCCGCACGGAAAGGATGGCCGTGATCTTCTCCTCTCCGGACAGGTTCAGAAGATTGATGATGGCTTTGCCGCGGGTCATGCGGCCGGCCTGGGGAATCTCGTGGACCTTCAGCCAGTACACCTTCCCCGCATCGGTAAAAAACAGGAGGTAGCTGAGGGTGGAGGCGATGAAGAGATGCTCGACGAAGTCCTCTTCTTTGGTGGTCATCCCCATCTTGCCCCGCCCGCCTCTTCTCTGGCTCCGGTACAGGCTGATGGCGTTGCGTTTGATGTACCCCGTGTGGCTGATGGTGACCACCATGTCCTCTTCCACGATGAGGTCTTCGAGCTTGATCTCCTGGACTTCTTCGATGATTTCCGTGCGCCGGTCATCTCCGTAGCGCTCGCGGATATCCTGGAGTTCCTCCATGATCACGTTCAGCAGCAGGCGCTCGTTGCTCAGGATCTCCTTCAGCCGGGCGATGAGCTTGATCAGCTCCGCGTACTCTTCGTTGATCTTCTCCCGCTCCAGGTTGGTCAGGCGCTGCAGGCGCATTTCCAGAATGGCCTGGGCCTGGGCTTCGGAGAAGGAGAACTTGGCCATGAGGGCTTCTTTGGCGTCCTTGGGAGTCTTGGATGCGCGGATGAGGGCGATGACCCGATCCAGGTTGTCCAGGGCGATTTTCAATCCTTCCAGGATGTGGGCCTGGGCTTCGGCCTTGCCCAGATCGAACTGGCTGCGTCGAGTCACCACTTCTTTCCGGTGGAGGATGAACTGCTCCACCAGTTCCTTCAGGTTCAGCAGCTGGGGCTGGCCCCGGACGATGGCCAAGAGGATGACCCCGAAGGTGGCCTGCATCTGGGTGTGCTTGAAGAGCTGGTTCAGAATCACCTGGGCCACGGCATCGCGCTTCAGCTCGATGACCATCCTCATTCCATCCCGGTCCGACTCGTCCCTCAGGTCGGCGATCCCTTCGATCCTCTTATCCTGGACCAGCTCGGCGATCCGCTCCAAGAGTCTGGCCTTGTTGACTTGGTAAGGGATCTCGGTGACGACGATGGACTCCCGCTCGGTGCGCTTCTGCCGTTCGATCAGCGCGCGGGCCCGCATCTGGACCATCCCTTTCCCCGTCAGGTAGGCCTCCCGGATCCCGCCCCGTCCCAGGATGAATCCTCCGGTGGGGAAGTCGGGGCCCGGAATCAGGTTGATCAATTCCTCCACGGTAAGGTTCGGGTTCTGGATCACCGCGATGGTGCCATCGATCACTTCCCTCAAGTTGTGGGGAGGAATGTTCGTGGCCATGCCGACGGCGATTCCAGATGACCCATTGACCAAAAGGTTGGGGAACTTGGCCGGGAGAATCAAGGGTTCGTTCAGGGAACCGTCGTAGTTGGGGGAAAAGTCCACTGTCTGCTTATCGATATCCGCCAGAAGCTCGTGGGAGAGGCGGGCCATGCGCACTTCGGTATACCGCATGGCCGCGGGCGGGTCCCCGTCGATGGAACCGAAGTTGCCCTGGCCGTTCACCAGAGGGTAGCGGAGGGAAAAATCCTGAGCCATCCGCACGAGGGTGTCGTACGCCGCCACGTCCCCGTGGGGATGGTATTTACCGATCACGTCGCCGACGATGCGCGCCGACTTCTTGAATGGCTTGTTCCAGTCGTTGGATAGCTCGTGCATGGCAAACAGGACCCGCCGATGAACGGGTTTCAACCCGTCTCGCGCATCGGGCAGGGCCCGGCCGATGATGACCGACATGGCGTAGTCCATGTAGGACTTCTGCATCTCTTCTTCGAGTTTGACCGGCAGTTGGTTCATCCCGGGGTGGGAAGACATACTTACTCCTCAAGTCAAAAGGCAAATGTCAAAAATACCCCTTCCTCTTACTCTGGCTTTTTAACTTTTGCCTTATACTTTCTTTAGATGTCTAGGTTCGTCACGCTTAAGGCATTGCGCTGGATGAAGTCCCGGCGGGGTTCTACTTGGTCTCCCATCAGAATGGTGAAGATCTCATCGGTTTTGACCACGTCTTCCAGGCGAACCTGAAGGAGGGTACGGGTTTCCGGGTTCATGGTCGTGTCCCAGAGCTGCTCCGGGTTCATTTCTCCCAGGCCTTTGTATCGCTGGATCTCCAGCCCTTTCTTTGCCCCGGAAAAGATCTCCTCTACCATCGGTGATAGCCCCGCCACTTCCTGGGACGATTCTCCGGTTTTCAGGACAAAGGGAGGCGGACCGAGAGAGCTAAGCTGCTGGGAGAGCTTGCGCATTTCTTCGAATTGGCCCGAGCTGACCAATTCCAAGTCCACGCTGGTCTCCATGCGCGATCCGTTCGTGGAGGTGAAGCAGCGCAGGTTGTAGGAGCCGTGCTCCGGATCCTTCTCCATCTGAAACTCGATCTCGCCCTTATTCTTCTTCTCTTTTTTCAGGGTTTTCCTGACCTGCTCGATGGCCCGGTTTACTTCTTTTTCCGATTTGAGGGAATTCTTGTTGAAAGACTCCTGCTGGGCGAAGGCCAGGAGGATGTCGGGGTCCATCTTCCGCTTGGCCAGGCGATGGAGGATCTTGTCCAGCCGGATGACCTTTTTGACCATTTCCAGAAGGCTCTTCCCGCCGATTTGTCCTTTATCTCCCGGCAGGATGAGGCGCAGGTTTTCGATCCCTTTTTCCAGGAGGTAATCTTCCAGGACGTCCTCGCTGCGCAGGTATTTCGGCTCCTCCTTTCCCTTTTTCACCCGGTAGAGGGGGGGCTGGGCGATGTACAGATATCCCCGCTCGATGAGCGGAAACATCTGGCGGTAGAAAAGCGTGAGCAGGAGCGTGCGGATATGGGACCCGTCCACGTCGGCGTCGGTCATGATGATGACCCGGTGGTAGCGGAGTTTGTCCAAGTTGTATTCTTCCTCCCCGATACCCGTTCCCAGCGCGGTGATGAGCGTCTTGATCTCCAAATTAGAGAGGACCTGATCGAAACGGGCCTTCTCCACGTTGAGAATCTTGCCCCGCAGCGGTAGGATGGCCTGGGTCCGGCGGTCCCTTCCCTGCTTGGCCGACCCTCCGGCGGAGTCCCCCTCGACGATGAAGAGCTCGCTCTCCCGGGGGTCCTTTTCCTGGCAGTCGGCCAGTTTTCCCGGAAGGGAATCACTTTCCAGGAGGCCTTTCCTCCGCGTCAGATCCCGGGCCTTGCGCGCCGCTTCCCGGGCCCGCGCCGAGTCGATAACCTTTTCGAGAATGCGCCGGGCCACGGGCGGATTTTCCTCAAAATAGACGGCCAGCTTCTCATTGATCAGAGCTTCGACCAGGCCCTTCACTTCACTGTTTCCGAGTTTGGCCTTGGTCTGGCCTTCAAACTGGGGGTTGGGAAGCTTGATACTGATGACGCCAGTCAGGCCTTCGCGGGCATCCTCCCCGGAGAGACTGGACTTGAGGTTTTTGAATTGAGAGCTGTTGGCCGCGTAATTGTTAAGCGTGCGGGTCAGGGCGGATTTGAACCCGATCAGGTGGGTTCCGCCATCGATGGTGTTGATGTTGTTGGCGAAGGAGAATATATTTTCCGCGTACCCGTCGTTGTACTGGAGGGAGATGTCGATGTAGATTCCCTCCTTCTCTCCCTCCAGATGAATGGGTTTGGGATGGATAGTGGTCTTGTTCTTGTTCAGGTATTCGACGAAGGAAACGATTCCCCCCTTGTACTGAAACTCCTGCTTTTTATCCGCCCGTTCGTCGACGACCGTGATCTTTAGGCCGCTGTTCAGAAAGCTGAGCTCCCGTAGCCTCTGACAAAGGGTATCATAGCTGAATTCGAGGGTCTCAAAAACATCGGGGTCGGGACGAAATTTGATCTTGGTTCCCCGGCGCTTGGTGTTGCCGATGGTTTCAAGGGGAGTGACCGGAATCCCCCTCTCGTACCTTTGGGAGTATACTTTTCCATCCCGGTAGATTTCCATCTCCAGGAATTCGGACAGGGCGTTCACCACGGAAACCCCTACTCCGTGGAGGCCGCCGGAGTACTGATAGCTGTCGCTGTCGAACTTGCCGCCGGCATGGAGAGTGGTCATGACCACTTCAGCCGCTGATTTGCCCTGCTCCTTATGAAGGTCGACGGGAATGCCTCTACCGTTGTCTTCCACGGTCACGTTGTTGCCTTCGTGGATGATCACATCGATCTTGTTGCAGACGCCCGCCAGGGCTTCATCGATGGAGTTGTCGACGACTTCATAGACCAAGTGATGGAGCCCGGCGATTCCCGTACTGCCGATGTACATGGCCGGCCGTTTGCGGACCGCTTCCAGGCCCTGAAGCACCTTTATGTTTTCGGCGGTATAGTCCTTAGAACCTTCCGTCTGAAAATTTTCATTCTCGTTCTTCTTGGCCAATCCGGTACCCTTTCTCTATATTCTCATGGGCATGACTACACAGGTATGCTGGGTGTCGTTCCCTGGGCGGATGATGGCCGGACTCACTCCATCTTCCAGTTCAAAAAGAATCTCTTCGCTGCCCAGAATACTCAGCACTTCCAAAATGAAACGGTAATTAAAGCCAACGGTTATATCTTCACCCTTGTAGTCCACGGAAAACTCCTCTTTGGCCTCCCCAAAGTCCGGGTTGTAGGAGGAGAGTTCCAGGAGGTCCTCGGCGAAATGAAACTTGACTCCCTTGGTTTTTTCGCTCGATAGAATGGAGACACGCTTCAGCGACTCCAGCAGTTGGCTCCTCTTCATGCGGATATGTTTCTTGATTTGGGACGGAATGACCTGCTTATAGTCCGGGAATTCGGCATCCAGCAGGCGCATGATGAGGACCGCGTTGTCTTTCTTGAGGATGAAATTGTTATTCTTCATCTTAATCCAAACTTCCGGTCCCTCTTCATCCAAGAGACGGGTAACTTCTGAAAGACCCTTTTTGGGCAGGAGAATTCCGTTCTCCAACCCTTGAATCTCCATCTTCATCGGCCGGTCGATCAAGGATAGACGGTATCCGTCGGTAGCCACCATGCGCAGGATCTTTCCTTCCTCCGTTTCCTGGCGCTTAAAGAAGACCCCCGTGAGGTTGTACCTCGACTCGTCCGTCGAAACGGCGAAGAGGGTTTTATCTACCATTTCCCTTAAAAGCGAAGATTCGAGAGATACGAAGTCTTCCTCTTCGAAGGTCGGAAAAGAGGGAAAGGTTTCAGGGGATATCCCCATGATGTTAAAAACGGATTTGCCGCTGCTGATCTCCACCCACTGGTTTTCCTTCAGCCGAAAAGAAACATTCTTCTCCGGAAGTTCTTTTACCACTTCATAGAGCTTTTTGGCCGAAAGGGTCGTGCTTCCGGGCTTTTTAACATTAGCTGTATAGAACCCTTTGATTCCTATCTCCAGGTCCGTGGCCGTAATAGATATACCGTTTTCCTTGGTCTCGATGAGGACGTTTAGAAGAATGGGCATGGTTCCTTTCTTTTCTACCACGCTCTGAGAACGAAAGAGACCTCTGGTAAACTCTTCCTTATCGATTAGAAATTCCATGCATATTCTCCCTATTATTATTACTTAATAATATAATCTATTTTTAGTAGTAGTAGTAGGCATTGTTGACAGATCGATTATATAAAAATTTTCGAAAAATTTCAAATGGTTTAATTTGTTTAAGGGGTGGAAAAAATATTGAAAAGATGTGGAAGAAAAAGGGCTTTTTCAACATGAAGAATATATATCCGATTTATCCCCATTGCACCCACAGGAAAATCCATCACTTTTGCAGTTGGTTCTTCAGAGTTTCGACGGTGTTCTTCAGATCCCGATCTTCATTCAGCCTCTTTTCGATCTGACGTACCGCGTAAATGACTGTGGAATGATCCTTACCCCCGAATTTTTCTCCAATTTCCGGAAAGGATGATTTGGTCATGGTTCGACAGAGAAACATGGCAATCTGCCGGGGAAGGGCATAGATTTTCAGTTTTTTTGGAGATTTCAGGTCAGATACGGAAACGTTGTAAAAAGAAGCGACATTTTTCTGAATGTTGTCGATGCTGATCATCTTCTGACGATCGTTCAGCATATCCTTCAACGTCTCTTTGGCCATGGCGGCGGTTATTTCGCTTCCCGTCAAGGAAGAATAAGCCCGGAGCCGCGTCAAGGCCCCTTCCAACTCGCGGACGTTGGTTCCGAGATGAGAGGCCATAAAGAGCCCTACCTCGTTAGATAAGGAAATATTAAATAGTTCCGCTTTCTTGCAAAGAATTGCCACCTTGGTTTCAATATCCGGCGGTTGAATGTCGGCAATCAGACCCCAGCTGATGCGCGAGCGAAGCCGTTCTTCCAGGCCAGGGATTTCTTTGGGAAGTTTGTCGCTGGTGATTATGATTTGGCGGTGTGATTCATAGAGGGAGTTGAAGGTGTGGAAGAATTCCTCCTGGGTTCTCTCCTTGCCCCCCAAAAACTGAACATCATCCAATAAGAGAACATCCTTATTCCGGTATTTATTACGAAAGTCGGTCATCTTCTCGTAACGAAGACAGTTTATCAATTCGTTGGTGAATTTTTCTGAAGTGGTATAACAGATATTGGCAGATGGGTCATTATCCAGAATCTGGTTTCCGATGGAGTTGATCAGGTGGGTTTTTCCCAGGCCCACACCTCCATAGATGAAGAGGGGATTGTAATTCTTGGCCGGCAGATTGGCAACCGCCAGGGCGGCGGCATGGGCAAATTGATTACACGACCCCACCACGTAGGCATCAAAGGTGTAGTTGGGGTTCAGGCCGTTTTCTTTGATGGTATGCCTCACCGGACGGGAAATAGGGATTCGCTCAGTCCCCTTCGGCTTTTCCACCTTCTCTTCAGCAGTCTCTTTAAGCAGGAAGTGGATCGTGTAATGCTGATTGGTGAGATGAAGGAGGGATTCCCGAATCAAATTCTGGTAGTTCTCCGAGATCCAATCCTTGAAAAACTTATTGGGAACCTCCAATTCAACCTGATTTTCACTCAAAGTGATCAGATTCAACGGTTTCAACCAGATATCGTAGGCCTTCTGGCTGATCTTTTCCCCAACATCGGATAAGACTTTATTCCATATTTCTTTCATGGCCTTGCCCTCAAAAAAACGAATCCCCAGGTATGATTTTATTCACATACTTATAAACATCTGTGAATAAATCAATAAACATAAAGATTTCATATAATTAAGATATTATCCTCCTTCCTGTTGGTAGGTGAGGTTCTCGAAGCAGGTGAACTTGTCCAGAAAAGCCAATTCGAACTGGCCGGTTGGGCCATTTCTCTGTTTACCGATGATGATTTCCGCTTTCCCTTTGTTGGGGTTGTCTTCCGATTTGTTGTAGACATCATCCCGGTATAGGAAGATGATGACGTCGGCATCCTGCTCAATGGCTCCTGACTCCCTCAGGTCGGCCAGTTGCGGACGCTTATCGCCCCTCTCCTCCACCCGACGGTTGAGCTGTGACAGGGCGATCACTGGAATACGGAGTTCCTTGGCCAGGGCTTTCAGCGAACGGGAGATGTCGGAAATCTCCTGTTCCCGCGTATCAGAGTCGGCCCGACCGCGCATCAGTTGAAGATAGTCGACAACCACCAAGCCCAGGTTATGTTCCGCCTTCAGCCGCCGGGATTTAGCGCGCATCTCCAGGGCGCTGATTCCTGGAGTGTCATCGATGAAGACGGGGGCTTCCGAGAGAGATCCGGCGGCGCGGGTGAGCTTGGGCCAGTCGGATTCGCTTAGAAATCCGCCTCGCAGGCGGTGGGCATCCACTTTGGCCTCGGAGCAGAGCATTCGAAGGGCCAGCTGCTCCTTGGCCATCTCCAGGGAGAAAATGGCCGCGGAGATGCCGCCCTCCACGGCGGCATGGGTGGCGACATTCAGGGCGAAGGCCGTCTTTCCCATGGACGGCCGTCCGGCCACGATGATCAGGTCGGAGGCCTGGAGTCCGGAGGTCAATTCATCCAGCTTGGTGAAACCTGTGCCCACTCCGGTAATGAGTTGCCGCTTCTCGTAAAGTTGCTCAATGGTCTTAAAGCTGGATTTGATGATTTCCTTTAGGGAATAGAAGGAAGGGCGGACCCGATCCTCGGAGATTTCGAAGATGGAACGCTCGGCATGGTCCAGGAAATCGTCCACGCTCCCGGGTGATCCATAGACCTGGCTGACGATGTCCGTCGCCCGGTTGATGAGTTTCCGCAGGATGGCCTTCTCTTTAACGATTTTGGCGTAATAGGAGATATTGGCGGCGGTGGGAACGCTGTTGACCAGAGAGTTGAGATACTCGATTCCGCCGATTTCTTCGAGGACTTCGCGTTTTTTAAGCGCTTCCGCCAGGGTAATCAGGTCGACGGGCTCGCTCTTTTCATAGAGGTCTAGAATGGCGGAGAAAATCTTCCGGTGGGACTCGCGGTAAAAATCCCCTTCCTTGATCACCTCCAGGGCCCGGCTCAAGGCCTCATTATCGAGGAGAACCCCTCCCAAGACGGAGACCTCTGCTTCCAGATTCTGCGGAGGAAGGCGCTGCGCCAGCAAGTCCATGTCTTTTCCCATCCCCCATCGAAAAGGGGCCTTACGCTTTTTCCTTCTCAGCAGGAGAGGCGGCCACTACAGTGATCTTCATTTGGGCGGTTACTTCCGGGTGAAGCTTCAGGGACACGGTGTAGCTGCCGAGTGTTTTGATGGGACTGGGCATATGAATTTTACGGCGGTCCAGCGAAATTCCTTGTTCTTGGAGATATTTCTGCAAGTCCTGGGCGGTGACGGAGCCGAAGAGCTTCTCGCTCTCGCCCGCGGGACGGGACAGGGTACAGGAGACCTGTTCAATCCGAGCGGCCAGCGCCTCGGAGGTCTGCTTCTCCTTGGTCGCCCTTTGGAGAAAAGTCTCCTTCTGTTGGTCCAGGTGGCGGAGGTTGGCCGGAGTGGCCTCCAGGGCTACTTTTTTCGGGATGAGAAAATTTCGGCCGTACCCTTCCGCGACCAGGACGATATCCCCGGCCTTTCCCAGAGAAGGGACGTTTTCAATCAGGATCACTTTCATGCGAGCCTCCAACGATTTTAAGGTGACTATATGGGGCAGAGGGTATTTTCGCCGCCTGAGCTTGCGGGTCTCTGAGAGACCCGCAAGAAGAGAAAGGCTAAGGACAAGGATCTTTGCCCGGTTACGTGCTGAGCACTGAAAACGGCATAAGGGCAATGTTCCTCGCTCTTTTAATGGCCGCGGTCAGTTCTCTCTGGTGCTTGGCGCAATTTCCGGAGATCCTGCGGGGAAGGATCTTTCCCCGTTCGGTGATGAAGTGGCTGAGCGTCTTCGTATCTTTGTAATCGATCTTTATGCTGCTGTCGGCGCAGAAGACACAGACTTTGCGCCGCTGGAAGGGACGTTTCCTCCGGGGAGCGGGTTTCATTCTTTCTCACCCCCTTCTTTTGGAGTCTCTGCAGGGCCTTTAACCGCCACCGGGGGCTCAATCCGTTCGGGGGGGGCTTTTACCTTTTCGGCCCCTACCGCTTCTTTGAGGGCTTTGAGGGAATCGGGAGTGAGCTGGTCGTCGATCTTCACGGTCTGAAATCGCAGCACCCGGTCATGGAGGCGCAGATTTCTTTCCAGCTCCCGGATCAGGTCCGTTCCGGCGGCATAATCCATGAGAAAAAAGCGGCCCCGGGAATTCTTGCGGATCTCGTAGGTCAGTTTTCGAGCGCCCCAGTCGTCAAGCTTGATGAGCTCGCCTTTATAACTGGCCAGGATCGAGGTGATTTTTCCTTGAAGTTCCGAAAGCTCTTCTTCGGATACCTCGGGGTGAGTGATGAAGATAGTCTCGTAGCGTCTCAAATCGAAGTCCTCCTCATGGGTTCGATAGCCCTTCGCTCACGGCGAGAGAGCAAGGAGTAATGAATATTTATACCTCAAGGCAGTAAATAGAGCAACCGTTTTTTTCTTCTCGGAAGAGTCTGAAATAAGTTCAGGCATTCCAGGGTTCTGGGGTTCACACGCGAGGATTCATATTTCTTTGAACCCACGATCAGGGGAGAAAGGCTGGATTGGCAGGATGGAAGAAAGAGGGTCGAGGATGATAACCCGGACTTCTTCCCCGGCGCGGGCCAAGGTCTGCTCCCGGGGGAGGACAATCAGTCCTTGGGCCTTTACCATGGAAGATAGAATCCCCGAACCCTGCTCTCCTGTGGCCGTTGCATAGACCTTTCCCTTTTCAGGAAGCAGCCGGCAGCGGATGAAATGAACCAGACCGGCCTTTTTGTGGACGTCTTCCCGCAAGACCGCCTGGAGAGTGGGGCGGAAGAGGTTCTTATGCCCGGACATCTTGAGAATCGAAGGCCGGACGAACTGCTCGAAGGAAACCATGGAAGAGACGGGGTTTCCCGGAAGGCCAAAGAGAGGTTTTCCTGAGATCCTGCCGAAAGCCAAAGGTTGCCCGGGGCGCATGGCCACTTTCCAGAAGTTCATCTGGCCCAGCTCGCTCAGCATCCTTTTGACAAAGTCATAATCCCCAACGGAAACCCCTCCAGAGGTCACCAGCAGATCCGCCACCAGACCTTGCTGGATCCTCTCCGAAAGCTCCTCCAGACGGTCCTTGGCGATACCCAGCTGCAGGGGGATTCCCCCCGATTCCGCCACCAGAGAAGCCAGGGAGTAGCTGTTGCTGTTAACAATCTTCCCCTCTTCCCAAGGTTCATCGATCTCCAAGAGCTCGTCGCCGGTGGATAGAATGGCCACCCGGGGTTGCTGGTACACGGAGACCATGGACCTCTGCAGGGAGGCCAACATGCCGACATGAGCGGGGCGGAGAAGGTCTCCCGCTTCCATGACCTTCTCCCCCGCTTTCACGTCTTCCCCAGAGAAGCGAATGTTTTTTCCTTTTTCCAGAGGCCCGAAAACTCTTACCCGGTCCCCGTCTTTCTCCGTATCCTCCACCTGAACCACGGTGTCGAATCCCTCAGGAATCGGAGCCCCGGTCATGATCCGGACCGCTTCGCCGGGACCTCCTTGCCCCTTGAAAACTCTCCCTGCGGGCAGATCCCCGAGGACCTTCAGAACCGCTGGATTCATCCGGGAGGCTCCCTGGATATCCTTCCACCGGACCGCGTAGCCGTCCATGGCCGAGTTGTCCCACGGCGGCAGCGACGTCCGAGCGGCAATGTCGGCTGCCAGCACGCGCCCAAGCGC
>PMCE01000528.1 GCA_003154025.1 Syntrophaceae bacterium | reverse complement strand
TCTCACACACAACCCGTCGGCTTGGCCAAGCCGGCCAGCTTGCAGGCCCCTTTGGCCGGGCCCGAGGGGAAGAGCTCATAGATTTTCTTCAGGTCAAAACCGGTCTCTTTGCAGACTTTCCGGATCATCGGGGCGATTCCGAACTGCTGATAATAATTCCTCAGGTAGCGGATCAGCTTCCAGTGGTCCTCGGTCAAAGTCCCTTCGATCCCTTCATCCTTGGCATAGGCCTGGGCGAATTCTTCGGTCCACTTGTCCAGCTCCTGCAAGAAACCATCTTCATCCACTTCGTAAGCTTTTCCTCCCAGCGTAATGGTTGCCATTCCTGTTCCTCCTTGTAATATTCAGAATTCAGAAGTCAGGAGCCAGAATTCAGAATTACGAATTTCACTTCTGGACTTGGACCCCGAATTCCGGCTTTGGTTATGGAACGATCAAATCTCCGTACACCCCCGGTCGCCTCCTTTGCAGGAAAAATCCTTTCGGATTCTCTCTTACCTTCCGGAGGGTGTCGGCCTTCAACTGGGTAACGATGACCCCTTCCCCTCCGTCCGGACTTTCCGCCAGGATTTCCCCTTTGGGGTCCAGGATGAGGGCGCCGCCGGAAAAAGCCAGCCCGGACTCGGTCTCGCCCAGCTGATTGCAAGCCACCAGGAAAACGCTGTTGTCGTAGGCCCGCGCCGGGAGATAGCGGAGCCAGCGTCCCTTTTTCTCCGCCGCCGATTCCCGCGGAGAGGCGTGGGGGATGAAGATGATTTCCGCCCCCTTCAGGGCCAGGAGCGTGCTCAGCTCGGGAAAGTGCCCGTCAAAACAGAGTTCGATTCCGAGCTCAGCTTTTTCCGAAGGGAAGACCGGGCATTCCGTCCCCGCGCGATAGATCCTTTCTTCCGGGGGACCCAGATGAATCTTCCGGTATGCTCCCATCAGCCCTTCCGGTCCGGCGGCAAAGTGGCTGATGAAATATTCGCGCTCCCCCCTCTTCTCGGCCAGTCCTGCCAGGATCCACAAGCCGTAAACCCCGGCCATCCTCTGTACGGCTTCGGTGGAAGGGCCGGGGATGGGTTCGGCGAAACCCTCCATCTCCTGTCTGAGCCCGTAACCGCTGATGTTCATCTCCGGAAAACAGACCGCATCCGCTCCGTGCCCGGCTGCCTCCCGGACAAGAGACTCCATCCTCGCCAGGTTTTCGGCCTTCCTGCCCACGGCGGAGCGCATGACCGCTGCGGCGACCTTCAGGTCTTCCATCCTCAAACCACCGCCGCCGGGGCCGCGGTTTTCCTTTCCACGGCCCGATGGATCAGGCCGTCAGCCCACTCCTCACACCCCAGGGCGTGGACGTGGGAATAGGTGGCCAGAACATTCTTGTAGCCTATTCCGTCCTTCTGATCCTTTATCCCCGCGCCTCTCTTGACTCGAAAGGCAAAATAGACCTGGTCCTCCTTCAGGGAAAGAACCCGCGAATAATGNNTTTCCATGGAGAAGGTCACCGGTAACGCCCCCGCCATGGGGTAATTCCGGTCGCCCAGGTTCAGGCTCTCTCCCAGGTACATCAGCCCGCCGCATTCCGCATAGACCGGCAGCCCATTTTCGATCCCTTCCCGCAAGGATCTTCGGAAGGAGAGGTTGTCCGCCAACTGCTCGGCATGAGTCTCGGGGAACCCCCCGCCGATGTAAAGCGCATCGACCTCCGGCAGTTGCTTTTCCCGGACGGCGCTGATTTCGAACAGCTTGGCTCCCCGCTCGACGAGCGCCCGCAGATTCTCCGGGTAGTAGAACTGGAAAGCCGAATCTTTCACGATTCCAATGACCGGCTGGAGAGAAGACCCAAGCTTCGATCTTTCCCTTTCTTCCCCCCGCTCCCACCGAAAGGGGGGAGCACTTTGGGACATCTTCCAGATCTCTTCCAGGTCCAGGTATTTTAAGGCTGCTTCTGCCGCCTTTTCCAGCGCCCGGGAGACCCATTGGTGCTCCTGGGGAGGCGTCAAGCCCAGATGCCTCTCGGGAAAAGGAAAATCATCCAGCCTGGGCATGGCTCCCAGGACCGGAAGATGGCAGGAATCCTCTATGGATGCCCGCAAAACCCGCTCCTGTCGGCCGGTGGCCACCTGGTTCAGAATCACCCCCCGGATCTTCACCTGGGGGTCCAGCTTCTGGCATCCCAGAACCATGGCCGCCAAGGTCCGGGTAACTTTATTGCAGTCCAGGACAAGCACCACCGGAGCCTGCAGCAGCTTGGCCAGCTCAGCCGTGCTGTGGGTTCCCCGGGAATCCATCCCGTCAAAGAGACCCCGGTTCCCCTCGATCAAGGATACCCCCAGGGATTCGGCGTTTCGTCCGAAGGACTGCTGGACTATCTGGGGGCCCTGGAGGAAGGTGTCCAGATTTCGGCAGGGTCGCTGAGCGGCCAGGGAAAGCCAGGCCGAATCGATAAAATCCGGCCCCTTCTTGAAGGCGGCCACCTTACGACCGAGCCTTTTCCACGCGGCGATCATGCCGAGGGAGAGCGTAGTTTTTCCCGCCCCCCCTCGCAATGCCGCCGTGACGAACCGAGGAAAAAACCCGGTCATGGTTTCGAGCTATTCTTCTTTGGGGAAGTACTCGGGCAGCATGAGATAAGTCGTGCTCCCGCTGGACCAGTACGTCAAGGCTCCTTCGTCCAGGAGCACTTTCACCGCATCCTGCACCGCATGGCGGTCCTCAGCGGGAAGCCCCTTGACGACGTCCTTGATGTAATACTTCTTCTTTTCCCCTTTGGATTTATCCTGGAACCACTCCAGAACCTTGGCCTTGGTTTCCGCGCTCATCATCATCACCACTTGAACTGGGTGGTGGTCCGATACGTGGTCGGAGCCAGGGTGAAGTCATCGATATGCTTGTCGGTAAACTCGAACCCGGTCTGCCGGAAGAATCGCTCCCAGCCGACCCGCTCGATCCACTCCCCGATTCGCTCGTGCTTCCGGGCATTTTGGGCGTAGGTCTC
>PMCE01000270.1 GCA_003154025.1 Syntrophaceae bacterium | reverse complement strand
GTCAGGGAATGGGCCGGGTCCGTTGACACCAGGAGGAGCGATTTTTGAGGATATTGATGCGCGAAGCGGAGGGCAGTCGCTGTCGCACAAGTAGTTTTCCCGACTCCACCCTTGCCCCCAAAAAGTAATAGCCGCAGGGTTGGATTGTTTAAAAAAGAAGGTGTAGCCATCATCACTTTTAGGCATCCTCTTCTTCTTCGTCGTCTTCTTGATCCTCATCTTCCAAACCGGTATCCCGCTCCTGGATCTCGTCCAGTCGATCCAGGAGGTCCTTTTCTCGGCCGTTAAACTCTCCTTCGGTGATCTTTCCCGTTTCCAACATCATATAGAGGTCGCTCAGTTCAACGGTGATGGCCTTCTCCTCGTTGGCGGTCTCCTCCTGGGCGGCCTTTTGGATCTCCCGGAAAACCCAGAAAAGGCCTTTGATGGGAAAAGACAGAACGTCGTCCACGATTAGCATCTTTTCCTCCTGCACCGGGTGGATGGCAAAAACAATTCCCCCCCCGGGGGTTCAGGACGCTGGTTCTAGGTTGGCTCTTTTCAAAACTTCAGCTCCATATCCACAAAGTTATGGGGCGCCCAGGGACCGTTGAAATCGAAGGCGAAATTATTATCAAACAGCCTGGCAGCATCAAAGATGGCGGTTTCGAATTCCGCCCGCCCCTCGCGCCCGACCAGGCAGGCCAGGTTCATAGCCTCAGCCTCATTCTTCGGTTCATTGCGCTTGATCTCAAAGCAGCGGGGGATCAGGATCTCCTCCACCTTTTCGGTGTGGCTCTCCCGATCTTCATTGAGGATGCGCTCAAACAACTTTCCCAACACGATCTTGTCGTCCTGCGTGGGAAGTCCGTGACTCCCCAAAAGTCGGTCGCGCCCGGCTCGCAATTCCGGATGGGTTTGGACAAAGTACTCGAAGATGTTGGGCACATCCCAGGAGACCCGGAGCCCCATCTCCACCTTCCCTTCCATTCTCTGGATCTCTCTCCAGAAAGCCTCCCGGTTCAAAGAGAGGATTTTGCGGATTTCCTTGGGGCCATCGGCGATGATCCCGAAGGTCATGGGCAAGAGGGTGCTTTTTTGCATCAGGTGCTTGAGGACATTCTGGTGGGCTGCCAGATGGCGTCGTTCCGGGCGAACCTTGCTGACCGGAAGATCGCTGACTACGGCGGCCACCCGGCCATCAGAGATGGTGTAAACCATGCCCGCATCTATGCCGAAGTTGCCGCAAGTATGGTTTTCAGAGTCAGCAACGATGGCGTACAGGTACCTTCGGCTTTCGGGTTGAGCTTTCCCTGGCATAAAAAGATTGTTCCTTTCCACCACCGGATCTGACCCTGTTCCCTTTTCATTCATTTTTATCTCCGGCATACCGATTCACACCGGCAAGAATGATTTCGATGAGCATCTCCAGGCGACACTTGGTTGTTTCTGGGTCCGGGGTGAAAATTTTGGCGGTGATTTCCTGGGGTGTACGACCGGAACCGCGAAGTTCCAGGATACGCTGGAGCAAGGGTTGGGCGCCATTCGTCGGGTTGTGATTCATGACCTCAATTCCTCGGCAATCTCGATTAAACGGATAAATCAAGGAGCTCTTTGTTTGAAGAGCGCGGAGCGATCTTCTCTAACCTGACTGATTTAATGTTCCCCCCCTCAGTCCTGATCTTTAAGAGGCCGTTGCACGCAAAGCACTTGATTTGCCCCTCATAATCGCCGTAGACATCGTCCAGGTCTATCTTGAAGCCGCAGGAAATACAATTAATTTTCATTTTTGGAGTCTCCTTTGCTGACGGGAATGCAATAGATGGGCCAACCACCGCCGCTCCAGCCAGAAACGGCGGATTGCCCGGTAGGCCGGGGCTAACCTCTCCCGATGGGTCCGCTGGGGGGGCCCAGGTGAACCGTCCACCATCCCGTGGAGGCCGCACAGGAGTCGGAGCTATTGATATTTCGCTTGGTGTGAATATGAGGAGAATTTCTCAACATCGGCATGAGATCCCTCCTTCAGTATCGCACCCTAAAGGCGCCGCTGTTTCGACCGGGCGCCGGGCTGGGCTCAGGACCTGGCTCTCCGGCAGGGTGGTCGCCATTCTGCCCGCTCAGGGCACTCAGAATCGTCTTTTTTTCTGCCTCGATCTCCCGTAAGCGGGCGTCGATATTCTTCACCCGCTGCAGGGCGCTCTCTTTTTCCTTCCCCCGCCGGGATTTCTCCATCTCCAGACAGCTCACCTTCATGTACCCCATGTAGGGGTTTGAGGCCTTGTCTACCATTCCGGAGAGCGTGCGGACGTCCCGCAGGCTTCGCAAAATTTTCCTGGCGCCCATTTCCCCCCTCCTCCCCTTTCGCATCCTAACTTTCCTGCCCCGTTAGGCTTTTCCCCCGGAGCCCGCAGACTTTCTGGATCACTTCATCTACCTTCTGCATCATCAGGGGCTGACCTTCCCGGGTGACCTTGGCCGTGTCCGTGTTGAGGATATCGCGGCAGATCCACAAGAAATCCGGGTCCTCCAAGAGGGCGTGTCCCCCCTGCAGAGCGAGAACCCGGGAGATGGCGATACAGGCCCGTATGGTGGGCCGGTGGTTATTGACTCCTACGCCACGCAGTTCCCGGACGATATGCACGATCACCTCGGCGTCGGGCCGGGGAATTCCGGATTTGGCCATGGTGATCTGAATCTCCGTCTCGAGGTCATAGTGGCCCAGGTGGATGGTAATTAACCGGTCCATCAGGGCGTCCTGGGTCTTGTGCACGCCGGTGTATTCCTCGGGGTTGGAGGTAAAGATGGCCCGGAACTCCGGGTGTACCTCGATATAACCCGCCCCCGACTTGCGAAGATTCGGAAGGTTGAGGATCCCCTCCGAGAGAATGGACAGGAGGGCATTGTTCGCCTCGGGGCGGGACCGGTTGAATTCGTCGTAGATGAGGGTCTCGCCATTCTCGCAGGCAGTGGTGAGCCGGTTATCGACCCAGAGGCTTTGCATCTCCTCTTCGGTCTTCAAGACCGAATGGATGAAATTGTCGATGAGTTTGGACTTGCGGTAGCCGGCATCGCGTCCCACCAGGTCGGAGGTGACCAATTCATCATCCCCGTGGATGAGGGTAACGGGCCGGCTCCGTTTAGCGGCAACGTGAAAGGCGATGGTGGTCTTCCCGGTTCCCGCAGGCCCGGCGAAATGAACGGGGTAACCCGCGCGCAGGTAGACGAGGGCGCGCCGGGTGACCTGTTCCACGCCGGAGGAGGAGACGAACTCTTCACTGGCCTCGGGGAGAATGTTGTTTTCCTCGGGCTGGATCCTGACCATGCTTGCAGATACGGCTTTCCAGGGGATATCATTCATTTCCGGATGGCTCCTTCAGTCCTTCGGGATCGGAGGTCGAAAAAACAAAACTGTTTTCTTCAGGATGGGATGAGGTTCTTGCCGGCGGGACTTGCCTGAAACTTCCCGCCGGACAGGATGATATGATTTCTCCCCTCGCTCCGTCTCAGGCCGGGGTGGCGGCGCTGGCCGTCAGGCCAATAGCCTCGGCGTACTTCAGGTACGTCTCAACCGAAGCGATGACCACCCGGGCTTCCACGCAGAGGAGTTCGATCCCCACCAGGGAGACCTTCGCCCAGACATCAATCACAATGCCCTTGTCCAAAATCCGGTCCACTACTTCTGCGAGGCTCGAGGAATCCGTTGACTTCTGAACTTTCGCCATGATTTTTCTCCTTTTTTGTTGAAGGTTTTAGGTTCTATCTGTTCGCTGACCGCGTGACCTGTGAGCCAGGCACGGCGGGCGCCGGCCAGGTCAGCCGAGAATCCTCTCCTCATGTCCAGGACCGTTCTCTTCAGGCCGGAAAGCAAGGCGACCCTTGCCGCCTTCGTTTCCCTGGCCATCTCCTCGTGAGACTGGCGAAAGCCGGCCTGCATCTCGGAGACGATATGATGAAGATCTCTGGCTCCCTTGCCTAGGTCCTTCATCAGCGCCCCACGGGCGTCCCGCAAAGCGCTGATTTCATCGCACAACTTATTCATATCGTAGGTTAAACTGCCCATCATGAACCTCCTTCGGTCTCTTGGGCCTTTCTCCTTCAGGTCCTCTGTCAGACGGGGAATGGCTTCCCCGCCCAACAGGAGGAACCTTTCCGCGATTTCGTCTTAGGCCGGGGTGGCGGCGCTGGCCGTCAGGCCAATAGCCTCGGCGTACTTCAGGTACGTCTCAACCGAAGCGATGACCACCCGGGCTTCCACGCAGAGGAGTTCGATCCCCACCAGGGAGACCTTCGCCCAGGCATCAATCACAATGCCCTTGTCCAAAATCCGGTCCACTACTTCTGCCAGACTCGAGGAATCCGTNNGCCAGTACTGGGCTGACTTTAAGCATGCTTCTATTCAGCTAGAGCAAGATGTATGCCATACGAAGAGATATTGCTTCTCTTTTGGTAAGTGACCAATGTTCAAGGCAATTGAAATGGATTGTCGCGCGTTGCGATGGAAAGTTAAGCGATTCATAATTTGATCTTATGGCTTGCCTTACCCACAATTGGGAAAGGCAGGCCAT
>PMCE01000415.1:12145-12377 GCA_003154025.1 Syntrophaceae bacterium | reverse complement strand
TTCAATCCGCTTTGAGCGGTTCACGGGTTTTTCAAGCCTCCACCTCTGGTGGAGGTATGACTTGGAGAGCATCTTAAAAGAATAGATATAACCCGACAAGGAGGAGACCCTCCATGGCTCAGTTTTTGGAGCTAAAGAACATTCATAAAAACTTCGGCAAACTCGCCGCCTTGAGTGATATCAGCTTTTCCGTCCAGCAGGGGGAGTCGGTGGGCCTGATCGGTCCCAACGG
>PMCE01000415.1:0-12130 GCA_003154025.1 Syntrophaceae bacterium | reverse complement strand
GCCGCTCCGAACAAACTGGCGGAGATGGGACTGGTCAGAACCTTTCAGATTCCGAGACCCTTCCGGGAGTTGACCGTTCATGAAAACGTGGCCGTGGGCACGCTGTTCAACCCGGGAAGAATGCATAAGACCCACCTGGCCAGCTCGGAATTCGTAGACAAGATCCTGGAAGGGGTCAAACTCCTGCCTTACAAAAATCAGCTCGCCGGGAACCTGGGCTACGGAAACCTCAAACTGCTGGAGGTGGGCCGGGCGCAAGGGCCTTTGCCCGACCTCCTTCTCCTGGATGAGCCCTTTGCCGGCCTGACCAGCGCGGAGATCGAATCGGTAAGCGAAATCCTGCGGGGGCTGGCGGCCAACGGGTTGACCCTGGTCATTGTGGAACACAAATTGAAGGAGCTCATGAAATTGGTGAAGAGGGTCGTGGTGCTCCATTACGGGAAGAAAATCGCCGATGGAGTCCCGGAAGAAGTCTCCCGTGACGCGCAGGTCTTGAAAGCCTACCTGGGCCGGAGGTGGTCGAAAACCAATGCTTGAGATCAAGAATCTGACCGTCTACTACGGGCATGCCTTGGCGCTGGAGAATGTGAGCCTGTCCGTACCGGATAAAGGGCTTACCGCGGTCATAGGGCCGAATGGATCCGGGAAGACGACCCTCCTGAAGGCCATCTCCCGGATCGTGGACCCGTCGAAGGGTTCCATTTCTTACAACGGCCATAATCTGCTGGAATCCAAACCCCATAAGCTGGCCAGGATGGGCATTGCCCATTGCCCGGAAGGCCGCAAGCCCTTTCCGGAGATGTCCGTCCTGGAAAACCTCCTGATCGGGGGATATTCCTTGCCCCCTTCCGCAGTCCAGCCGCGGCTGGAGATGATTTTCGGTCTCTTCCCGATTCTCAAGGAGCGAAGGAATCAGTTGAGCATTACCCTCTCCGGGGGCGAGCAGCAGATGATGGCCATCGGCCGGGCGCTCATGGTCTCCCCCTCGCTGCTCCTGATCGATGAACCTTCCCTGGGCTTATCCCCCCTGGTGGTCGATGAGGTGGAAAGGATCATCGGCAGCATCAAAGAGTCGGGAGTCACGGTGTTGATGATCGAGGGGAATGTGGACCTCATTCGCGACCTGCCGGATATGGTCCATGTATTGGACCACGGGAGTTTGGTCTACTCCGGCACGGTTTCCCAAATCACGAATGATGCCAACCTTTCCAAGACCTATTTCGGCATGTAGAGAACAGCAATTTAGCAGAGTAGCAATGCAGCAATATAGCCGGCAAAGAATGGTCCGGAGCAGGGGATAAAGGCGAAGGCCCCTGCCGGAAAGCATCGGGTAACCAGTAAAGGTTGGGAATAGAAAATTGCCGCATGATCTGAACGAGCGGATCCTCTGTAAAGAACTACTGGCCAAGGTGACCTCCGTCAAAGAGGCGGTCCAATCCGTCCAGGATGGCATGACCATGGGGATCGGCAGCGACCTGCTCCCTTTCTGCCGGGAACTGGAAAGGCAGGAAAAAGAGGGGAGGCGTTTACGGCTTCAGCTTTGGTCCGGTGTAGCCTTCCTATATGCCGACCGCCACTTGGGAAAACTGGGGGCGATCAGACGGCGAATCGGGCAGCAGACGATGCTGAAGGGCCCGATCAACGCCGGGCAGGTGGAATACCTGGATACTCCCCTGGGATTTTTTTACCAGTCCATCCGCGGGGGGGAATTGGGAGCCCTGGACCTGGCCATCGTTGAAGCCGTGGGAATCACCCCCGAAGGCAATCTGATCCCGGCGTATCGCCTCCACGATATGCCCAACTTCGTCCATGCCGCCGACCGGGTGATTGTCCAGCTGAGCGCCGCTTATCCCCTGGGCTTCGAAGGGATGCATGACGTTTATCTCCCCCCCAACCCTCCCCGCTCGAAACCGATCCCCATTTGGCGGGTGGATGACCGGGCGGGAACTCCCTATATTCCACTGGACCCCAAAAAAGTCGCCGCCATTTACGTCTCCGAGCAGCCGGAAACCATAGAGATGGCCGATACCGTCGATGAAGGGAGCCGCAGGATCTCCCAGCATCTGATGGCTTTCCTCCGAAAGGAAGTGGCCCAAGGCAAACTCCCTCCCACGCTTCTCCCCATGGAAATCGGGCTGGGGGGGATCCCGACGGCGTTCCTGAAGGAACTGGGAGACTCGGAGTTTGAAAACCTGGAGTTCTATTCCGCGGTCCTGAATGACGGCATCGTGGATTTGATGGGCCGAAGAAAGGTGAGAGCCGCGTCGGGAACGGGCTTTTTTCTCTCCCCCCGGGGGGAAAAGAACCTGCTTCAGAACCTGGAAGAATACCGGAAGCGGGTGGTTTTGCGGCCGGTGGAAATCTCCGACTGTCCGGAAGTGATCAGCCGCCTCGGAGTTCTGGCCCTGAACGGAGCCATCGAGGCCGATATCTACGGGAATGTAAACTCCAGCCACATCATGAGCGGGGATGTGGTGAGCGGAGTGGGAGGAGCGAGCGAATTCGCCCTGAATGCCTACCTCTCCGTCATCCTGATGCCTTCCACGGCCAAGAGTGGAAATATCTCTTCCATCGTTCCCATGACTTCCCACGTGGATATCCCCGAGCACGGGGTGGACGTGATCGTGACGGAGCAGGGGCTTGCCGATTTGAGGGGGCTGACTCCTAAAGAGAGAGCGGAGAGGATCATCCGATCCTGCGCTCACCCCGCCTACCAACCCCTCCTGCGGGACTACTTCCAGAGAGCGGTCAAGGAAGGCGGTGGGCATGAGCCCCATCTTCTGGAGGAAGCCTTGTCCTTCCACCAGAGGTTTTTGAAGACCGGGTCGATGAAGAAATGAAGTGAAAGTGCAAGTGAAGGTGAAAGGAAGACTATTGGGACGCGGATGAACGCGGAAAAGGAATTTCCTTCCAACCCCCTCTTTGAAAAAGGGGGCAGGGGGGATTTCTGGGTGGCGCCTTATATTAGGGGTGCCACTGTATTCGCGACTATTTAGAGACCATCAAGAGAGGAGGAAAAAATGGCTGAAAAGACTCTATCCCAGGCGTTAGGTGATTACGCCTACGACCTATCTTACAAGGACCTCTCCCCCGAGATCGTCGAAAAAGCCCAGCTTGCCGTGGCCGATGGAATCGCCTGCGCTCTGTTGGCTTATGATCTGCCTTCTTCCCGCATTGCCCGGCGGATGTGGAAAGACCTGAAGAAGGACGGGAAATCCACGGCCTGGATCAGCGGGGAGAAGGGGGATGCCCAATACACGGCGTGGTTGAACCTTATCCTGATGCACGGAATTCTGCATGATGACATGCAGGAAACGACGGTAGGGCACATGGGGTCTTTTGTCATCCCGGCAGCCTATGGAGTGGCGGAGCAGGAAGGAAAGGGCGGAAAGGACCTCCTCCCGGCCATCGTGGCCGGGTATGAGGTAGCGGGAAGAATCGCCATGAAATCGGGCTTACCCATCGTGAAACGGGGATTCCGGGCCAGCCCGGTCTTCGGCCCCTTTGCCGCCGCCACGGTGGCGGGAAAACTCATGGGCCTGTCCCGGGAACAGATGCAGAACGCCGTCGCCTGCGCGGCCAGTTTTTCCTGCGGGTTGCTGGAGGCGGTGAACAGCGGCTCCATGGAATGGCGTTTCCAGAACGGAGGGGCCTTGAGGAACGGACTGATGGCAGCCATCCTGGCGAAGGAAGGGCTGGTGGCGTCCAAGACCGCGCTGGAGGGGAAATGCGGATTCTTTGCCTGCTTCGGGGGACCGGAAGTCCGGGAGGCGGTCCTTTCCCGGATGGACGAAATCACCGGAACCCTGGGCCAGGACCTTGAGGTGGGGAAGAATGTCTACAAGCCCTATCCCACGTGCGGGTACAACCAGGTGGGGGTGGAAGTGGCCGTGAACATGGCCAAGAAATACGACATCAAGCCGGAGAATATCGAGTCCATCGTGGCGACGGTCGCCCCGGAGAATAAGAATTATCCGGGCGGGGACGTCCACGGCCCGTTCGCGACTCTCGACCAGGCCCTGTTGAGCAAGCCGTTCTCCCTGGCCACGGCGATGATGTACCGGAATATTACCGTGGACATGTACCTGTCGCGGTTGAATGCCCCGGAGATTCAGCAGCTCGCCCAAAAGGTATCCTCCCAGGGAAAGGAAGGGATGGGCTTTCTGGATTACCGGATCGACGTGAAGCTGAAGGACGGCAGAACGGTGACCGCGGACCAGACCATTGCGAACATGAAGAACTATTCCCTGGACCCGAAGATGGAGACCGAGAAGTTCTGCCAGCTCACTTCGAACCTCCTGGCGAAAGAGGACGCCCTGAAGATCGTCCAGACGATCTTTCAGATAAAGGATATGCCGGACCTCACGGCGCTATCGGCGATGTTCAAGAAGACGAAGGCGAAGTAGGCCTTCCATTCATTCCGGCAAAAAGGGAAAGGAGTCCGCAATAAATGGGTTTCACGAAATTGTTCCAGCCCGGAAAGATCGGGAATCTCTCGGTTCCCAACCGGATCGTCATGGCCCCCATGGTGTCTCATTTTGCCGAAGCGGGGATGGTCACCGACCGGATGATCGGGTATTACGCGGAACGGATCAAAGGCGGAACGGGCCTGCTGGTTTTGGAGGCCACCTACCCGCGGACGATCGGCCATCCGGGCCGGGTATGTATCTGGGGGGACCAATTCATCCCGGGGCTGAAGCGGATGACCGACGAGATCCACCGCCTGGGGGGGAAATTCGCCATCGAGATCAACCCCAGCCGGGGAAGGGTGGATGAGGCGGACCCGATTTCCGCCTCCAACGTGCCCCATCCGGTCACGGGCAAGATCCCGAGAGCCCTCACGGTGGAGGAAATCCGGGCCCTGGAGGAGGAATTCGGGAAAGCCGTGGCCCGGGCCCGGGAGGCGGGATTCGATGCGCTCATGATCCACGGAGGGACGGGGTATATCATCACCGAGTTCATCTCTCCCCGGACGAACCTCAGGAAGGATGAGTATGGCGGAAGCATTCGGAACCGGGCCCGCCTGGCGGTGGAGATGGTCCGGGAGGCGAAGAAACGGGGGGGCAAAGATTTTCCGGTCATTATGAGGCTGACCGCGAGCGAGAGGATCGAAGGCGGTACTTCCATGGAAGATATCCTGGAGACCTGCCGGCTGATCGAAGAGGCGGGCGTCGATGCCATCGATGTGGTTTCGGGGGTCGCCGAGACCATGGAGTGGGTTTCCCCTAACTTATACCTCCCTCCGGCCTGCAATGCTCCCCTGGCCGAGGCGATCAAAAAGAAAATTTCCATCCCGGTGATGGTGGCCGGAAGGATCCACGAGCCCGAACTGGCGGAGGAGATTCTGCAGAAGAACCAGGCGGATTTTCTGGTCATCGGGCGGACTCTTCTCGCCGATCCCTACTTTCCCGCCAAGGCCAGGGAGGGGAGAACGAAAGAGATCCGGAAATGCATCGCCTGCCTGCGTTGTCTCGAGAGCTTCGGCGCCCACGTGCCGCTGGTCTGCGCGGTGAACCCCATGGTGGGGCGCGAGAAAGATCCCGAGCCCAAAGTGGGAAAGAAGAAGAAAGTCGTCGTCGTGGGAGGGGGGCCGGCGGGTTTGCAGGCCGCCCTCACGGCGGCCGAGCGCGGGCATGAGGTCATCCTGCTGGAGAAGGAAAAGGAAGTCGGGGGGCAGTTGAACCTGGCGAGCCTTCCTCCCGAAAAGGAAGCCTTGGGCACCGTACGGGATTATTTCTTGTACCAATTGGAGAAGAAAAAGGATAAGGCCAGGATCCTCCATCAGGAGGGGACCCTGTCGGTCGTCGCCGGATTGTCCCCGGATGTGATCATCTCCGCCGTGGGCTCCGTTCCCCTCATTCCCAACATCGCCGGCGTTCAAGAGGGGATCCGGAAGAAAAAAGTGGTCACCAGCCGGGACGTCCTCTCCGGAAAAGCGAAGCTGGGAAAGAAAGCGGTGATCATCGGCGGGGGAATGATCGGATGCGAACTCGCCCGGTACCTGGTCCAGAAGGGGCAGGAGGTGGCCCTGGTCGAAATCCTGCCGGAGCTGGCCATGGACTGTTTTTACATGATCCGGAAGCTGCTCCTGCAGCGAGTGAAAACGGAAGGCATTTCGGTTTACACGAGCGTGAAGGAAGAGAAGATCACCGAAGAAGGGGTGGAGATCGTCGATTCCTGCGGGAATCGATCCCTCCTCGGGGCGGACCTGGTAGTCCTGTCCACGGGGTCGGTGCCCAATTCCGCCGCGTCCCGTTCTCTGGAAGGGACCGCCGCGGAATTTTATGAAGCCGGAGACTGCCGGGAGGCCACCAAGATCCTCGAAGCGATCCATGGAGGGTATGCGGCGGCGAGGAATTTGTAGGAACAGTGAAAGTGCAAGGGAAAGTGAAAGCGAAAAGGGAGATTTAGCATGGCCCACATCCGGCTGCGAAAATTCAACACCCGGGAGATGTACCCCGACCAGAAGCTCGACAACGATTTGTGCATGGCGGTTCGCGCGGGCAACCTCGTCTATCTCCGGGGGCAGACCGGGATGGATTTTGACGGCAAAGTTGCGGGTATCGGAGATCCGGCCGCCCAGACCGAGACGGCCATGAAAAACGTCAAGATCCTGCTGGAAGAGGCCGGGGCCAAACTGGACCATATCTGCAAGATCACCGTGTACATCACCGACCGGGCGTACCGCGACCCGGTCTACCGGGTGATCGGCAAATGGCTGAAGGGGGTCTATCCGGTATCCACCGGCCTGATCGTTCAGGGCCTGGCCAAACCCGAGCTGCTCATGGAAATTGATGTGGATGCGGTGATCCCGGAAGGTGAAGCATAGCTAATGCAAAAAAATAAGTAACGTGTCATTGCGAGGAGTCCCGCGAAGCGCGGGACGATCCCGCCAAAGGCGGGACAATCTCAAACAAAAGCGAGATTGCCACGCCCTTCGGGCTCGCAATGACGGTAACCATATTTATGCCGTTTGAATTGGATCAATTCCAAGGGAATGACAGATGACTTTTTCCATCGCCGGACGTTGTCCCCGTACCGGTATGTTCGGAATCGCCATCACCACCTCCAGTATCTGCGTGGCCAGCCGTTGCGCCTGGGCGCGGGCCGGAGCGGGGGCGGTCTTGACGCAGAATTTCACCGACCCCCGATTGGGGGCCCGAGGGCTCGACCTCCTTGCGGGGGGATGCAGCGCGGCCGAGGTGATCCAGGCACTCGTCGGGGACAATCCCTGCGCGGCCTACCGCCAGTTGGCGGCCATCGACCGCCAGGGGAAGACATCCTGTTTTTCGGGAGAAAAAACGCTGGGTACCTACGCGGGGGCGGAGGGGGACCAATGCGTCGCCGTGGGCAACCTGTTGGCCGACCCGGAGATTCCCCAGGAGATGGTAAACACCTTCGCCGAGGATTCTGATCGACACCTGGCTCACCGCTTGCTGCGGGCTCTCGAGAGGGGGCTGGAGGCGGGAGGAGAGATCTCTCCGGTTAATTCCGCAGGTTTGCTGGTCGTCCACGACCAACCCTGGCCGCTGGCCGACCTCCGGGTGGATTGGCAGGACAGCCCCTTGCGCACCCTGCGGGAACTCTGGAAGCGGTACGAACCGCAGATAAAAACTTTTCTCTCCTGGGCTCTGAGCCCGGACGAAGCGCCCCCATTTCGATCGAGCGATCAATAGGGGCCGAGCCCGAAAAATTTTTAGGGGTCACCAGCATGAAGCAAAAACCAAACAGCAAGAACGAAAAATCCAAGTCAGAAGTTCGGCGTAGGGGCGATTCATGAATCGCCCCAGGATTGACGGAAGAAATCAAGGGGGAGGATGTTGATGAGCGGAAAGTACATTGTTCCTTTGGACATGGGGGGGTATACCGGCGAAATGAGTCTATCCTTCTTTCGAAAATTCGTGGGGCAGACGGAAGAGGGGAGATGGCTGGCGGCCTATATTGGCGGGGCCAAAAAGAAGATCGTGGTCGATGCGGGGCCGCCCGACCTGGAGCGTTCGAGGAAGTATCATCCGGATTTCAAATGGGAGCCGATCAAACCGGAGTACACAATCGAGGCGCAGCTGGCCAAGGCAGGGGTGAAGCCGGAGGAGATCGATATCGTTATCTTAACGCATCTCCATTGGGACCATGTGGGAAATGTGGAAAAATTCCCGAAGGCCCAGTTCATCTGTTCCCAGGAAGAGTTGAAATGTGCCTTTAACCCGATTCCCCCCCTCTACCGGGGTTACGAGGCGCTCCAATGGGGGGTGAAGCCCCTGTTTTTGAAAGTGATCGAACGGGTGAAGACGGTGGAGATGAAGGAGAAGGAGATCGTGGAAGGAGTGAGGCTGATCCCGCTTCCGGGTCACACGACGGGCTCCATGGGGGTGGTGGTGGAGACCGACAAGGGGCCCCATGTGGTTACCGGGGATGCGGTTTCCAAGTACGCGAACCTGGAGGGCGCACCGAAAGAGGGCCAGCCGTATTTCCTGACCGGAATTTTTACCGACATGATGGCCATGTGGAAAAGCTTCGAACGGATTGACGAGATCGTAGGAGGGGATTTCACCAAGGTCATCCCGGGCCATGAGCCCCTGGTTATCAGGAAAGAGAGATATCCCTAACCCGGCATAACAACCGCAAGTCGCAAGGCGTTAAAAAATGATTATTTCGCTCTCGCGCCCTCGCGACTTGCGCTCTCACGAGGCCGTCTAGCGCCTTACGGTTCTTAAAAAAGGAGGTAACGTGCAGCATTTGGATGAAGATCAAAAAATGTTCGTGGAGCAGGTCCGGAGGATGGTCTCTGAAAAAGTCGCCCCCCGGGCTGCGGATATCGACAAAAAGGGAGAGTTCCCCTGGGATCTCAAGCAGATCTTCCAGGACATGGGTCTCATGGGTCTCAGCGTTCCGGAGGAATACGGAGGGTTCTACCGCGGCCATATTTACGTTTGCCTGGCCGTGGAAGAGATTGCCCGGGCCTGCGTCAGCTCTTCGCTCATCGTCCAGGTTCAGTCCCTGGGCTGGGAACCCATTCTGATTGGAGGGTCGGAAGAGCAGAAGAAGAAGTACGGTCCTTCCATCGCTTCCGGGGAAAAGCTGGCGGCCTTCGGCCTCACCGAGCCGGGCGCCGGGTCCGATGCCGCGGCCATGAAAACCAAGGCGGTCAGGAAGGGCGACAAGTACATTCTGAACGGGTCCAAATGCTTCATCAGCAACGGCCCCATTGCCGACGTCCTCACGGTCTTTGCCATGACCGACCCTTCCAAAGGGGTGAAGGGCATCAGCGCCTTCATCGTGGAGAAGGAATATAAAGGATACTCCGTGGCGAAATGGGAGTCCAAGATGGGGATCAAAGGTTCCCCCACCGGAGAATTGCTTTTTGAGGACGTGGAAGTGCCGGCGGGAAACTTGATCGGGCAGGAAGGGAAAGGGTTCGTCTATGCCATGCTGACCCTGGATACTTCCCGCCCGGTGATCGCTTCCCAAGCCGTGGGAGTTGCCCAGGGGGCGCTGGATCAAGCCGTGAAGTATTCCAAGGAGCGGGTCCAGTTCGGCAAGCCGATCGGACATTTCCAGGGGATCGGCTGGATGCTGGCGGATATGGCGACCCAGGTTGAAGCCGCGAGGGCCATCACCTACCAGGCCGCGGATCTGGTATCCAAGAATGATCCGCAGAAGTCCTACATGTCCGCCTGCTGCAAGATGTTTGCGTCGGATGTGGCCATGCGGGTGACCACCGATGCCCTGCAGATCGCCGCCGGATACGGGTATATGACCGAATATCCCTTCGAGCGCATGATGCGCGACGCGAAGATCACCCAGATCTACGAAGGAACAAACCAGATCATGAAACTGGTGATTTCCAGGGAAATATTAAAGTGATCCAATGGGATTCTAGAAACCCAGGTCTGATTTCACTTTCGCTTCATACGGCTCTGAATGCCGGGAGTGCTCCAACCAGTTTTTGACGTACGCCTCGGCGAACGACCGGTTGCGGATAATGAGCAAATTTTCGGCATTTTGATCTTCCGCGGCTTTGGTGAAAGGAAAAGAACCGGTGATCACGATTTCCGCGTCGATGATGATCACCTCGTTATGGGCCGCCGCATGGGCGGCGTCCATCCTGGTAGGGATCCCGGCACGGGCCAGAAAATCCGCGGATGAAAGCCTGTCCGTCTTCTGGCTTTTATCCAGAAGAATTTCGACTCTGACTCCGTACTTGTGAGCGTCCAACAACGCTTTGGCAATGGGGGCCGAGTTCAGGGAATAGGCCTGAACCAAAACCAACCGTTTGGCTCGGCCCAGTTCCTTGACGATGGCCTCGGTGCATCCACCCTTGGGGGAGAAACAGACGGACCAGTTGGGGATGGGTTCTCTTCTTTGAGCTTGAGTGGAGGCACAGCCTACCAGAAGGGCAAAGATAAGCACCCAGAAATTTTTCATGGGGGGATTGTATCAGCCTCAGAAATTTTCCACAAGGGCGAGAGGAAAGGCGGGGGTTCAATGGTACCCCGCTCATGTGAGCGGCCCCCCCTGGGAGGCTCCCGGAATCAGGCGGGTTCGGTTCTTTGGCCATCCGCCTCCTCAAAAACCGGCATTTTTAGGGCTTTTTTCTTGACACGCAACCTCCCTTTTCGTATATTCAACTCGCCCCCCAAAGAGTTTTCATACGAAAAGAATGCGGCGGGAGAATGAGCCCTTCGCAGGATGAAAGGGGGTGAGAAGCCGCGGGTTTGACTCGAGTGTCCTGGCCGCATGGCGGACAGCAGTGGCGTATTAAAGAATGCAAGAAGGAGAGTTTTGAAAGGAGACGGAACAATGGCAAAGATCTTCGTTTATAGGCGATATCTGGTATCCATGGCCCTGGTATGCGCGCTGGTAATCTTTGGAGCCAGCCCGGNNTGGCGACGGCCGTCAAGGCCGGCAGCGTGGACATCGGCTTTACGGCTACGTCCAACCTGGCTCCTTTCACGGACGCCTTCCTCCAGTTCGACCTGCCCTTCCTTTTCAAGAACGACAGGGCTTATATCGACATCCTGGAAAACCATCCCGCTGGCAAGAAAGCGCTGGCCCAGTTTGAAAAGGATCTGGGAGTCAAAGTCCTGGTGATCACGAGCCACACCTACGACGGCGAGGTGAGCGGCACCAACCTGGAGACGCGGTCCAAGCAGGTAAAGGTCCCGGCCGACCTCAAGGGGCTGAAGCTGCGCACCGCCAGCACCCCCGTCGAGATCTCTTTGATGAAGGCCTACGGCGCCAACCCCACTCCGGTGCCTTACGCCCAGGTTTACTCCGCGCTCCAGCAGGGCGTAGTCGACGGCAATGCGGCGACCCCCCTGCCTCCCTCCGTGTCCCTCAAGTTGTACGAGGTCACCAAGTACTACCTGGCCATCGGCTTCCGGATGAACCTCCTTCCCATCTACATTAACCAGAAGAAGTTCGATTCCCTCACGGCTTCCCAGAAGAAGGCCCTTTTGGATGCCGCCGCCCAGGTCAAACCCATGGCCGGGCAGTGGGCGAGGGACAAGGTCAAATCTTCCATCGCCGAACTGACGAAAGCCGGGGTTCCCATCTACCATCCCAATAAAGATGAGATGGCCCAGTGGCTGTCCGTTCGGGAGAAAGTCTGGGGAGAGATTGCCGAGGCCTTCAAGGGCAAGATCGACCTCAAGGTCGCGAACGAAATCTACAACTTGAGCCCGCGCTAGGCTGATCTCCAGGAAAATATCCAACCCTGAAAATCTGCCAAGCTCCATGCGGGCCCCGGGGAGTGGCGCAGCGCAACCGCTGCACTACCCCCGGGGCCCGATTCTGTCGGCGACTCTCCCAAATGAACGGGAACCGGCGGAGCAACGGCCGACGAAGGCCGTCGTCGAGGCGCCTTTCGTTGTCTTGACCGGGAAGTGAAAGGAAGAAGAATGGAAGAGAAAGAACAAGGCGGCACTACCAACCCGCCCACTGCCCCATCTTCGGCCTGGGGCCGGTTCATTGTGGGCTTGAGCGATGGTGTAGACCGGGTCTGCACCGCCGCCTTCGTAACCACCACCATCGCCTTTGCCCTCACCATGCTGGTGGGGGTTTTTTTCCGCTACGTGTTGAACGACTCCCTGGCATGGTCCGATGAAGTCGGGCTGATGATCTTCAGCTG
>PMCE01000187.1:24462-47738 GCA_003154025.1 Syntrophaceae bacterium | reverse complement strand
CGCATGCTCGGTTCGGGGAGGGGCTAGGGGAGACCGGGGGTTGAAAGACCTTACGGCGCCCGTAGTCTACTCTACTAAAATCTAAAAAAAATCAAACGTGCTATTCTTTTTGCATCCGGTAAATCTTAATAATTAATGACAAAGAGCAGGAAACTCAATATGATAATATATGAATTCTATCATCGTGTTCCAAATTGGGAAGAAGAAAACCGTTTAATTGGAGTATTACCCGAGAGGAGGAAGGACCTCAGAGAATCACTTATCAATCGATCATGAATTTGGCGAAGTTGGTCGCACCGGAAGATGATCTTTTGACCGATAAAATTTATTTTATCAGAAGAGATTCGATAGTCTCTCCCCGCTCAAAACACGTCTCCAGCCCTTCACCAAGAGCCCAAAAGCCAGATGGCAGGCGATAGCCCCTTTTAATTTCAACCGCCCCTCGCCTCTCTTTTCCTCCATCCTTTCCACTCGGGTTCCCGGCGTAAGGGGCACTGGGTATAGTCTGTCATGCCGCCGGCGGGACTTGGGCCGCAATATTCATTAATAAGGTTTAATGACCATAGTCATAGGTAGGTTTACTCGTCGTTTCCGAAAGGCGTATGAATCTGCGATCAACTTCCCACGACAGTATATATGTCAGCTAGCCCTTTGCAATTACTCAATTTTTATTCCTTTCTCCAATCGTTGGCATGAACAAAATAGGGAGGAACAGCCTTCTGGTATTGCCTTTTTCAATCAGAAAATCCAAACGAGGAGAGTTAGGCTGAGGCCTCTGTAAACCGCCAGGCAAGCCCTAGCCCGGAAGTGTCCTGGACTACTCATCCTTTTCGATAAACAAATCTTTTCCCAGGTGAATAGGCTAGGAGGTTCTTCGTGCAGGATTCGTAAGAGGCCCGGGTCGATCGCCCCTTGGCCATCCTAAATCTCGTATTTTCTTTTTAGGCTGTAAACCGTCGGACGGCTTACTCCCAGCATCTTTGCGGTTTTTGAAATGTTGTGGCGGCACAACTCTAGGGTTTGGATGACTCTCTGCTTCTCGATTTTCCCCCGGCCATGACCGTTGTCCGGCCCCTCCGTTCCTTGTTCGGAACCCTGAGGGTCAGACAGGCCCAGGTCCGCTGGGTTGATGAAATGGTTGCCGGAAAGGACCAGGGCCTTTCGAATCTTATTGGCAAGTTCCCGGACGTTCCCGGGCCATTCATAATCTTTCATGGCCTTTAGGGCTTCGCCGCTGAATTCCCGGACCACACCCATCTCCCGGCAGAACTGCTTCAAAAAATATTGGCCCAGGAGAAAGGTATCTTGTCCTCTTTCTCGCAGGGGAGGAAGTTTGATGGTGAAGGCTTCCAGCCTGTAAAAGAGGTCCGGCCTGAATCGGCCTCTGGCCATGGCAGACTGAAGGTCACAGTTGGTAGCCGCGATAAACCGGACATTGACCTTTTTCCCCGCGAGGGCCCCGATTCTTTCCACCACCTGGTCTTCCAGAAACCGCAGGAGCTTAACCTGGAGCATGGGAGGGATTTCGGCGATTTCGTCCAGGAAAATGGTACCCCCGTCGGCATTTTCAAACTTGCCGATTTTCCTGGCATGGGCGCCCGTATAAGAACCCTTTTCATAGCCAAAAAGCTCCGCCTCAAGAAGATTTTCCGGAATGGCCGCGCAGTTTATAGGAACGAAGGCTTTCTCCTTTCTGGTGCTCCTTTGGTGAATGGCCAAGGAGGCCAGCTCCTTGCCGGTGCCGCTTTCTCCCAGGATGAGGACGGGAACGTCGGTGGGGGCCACCTTGTGGATTTTTACAAGAACCTCTTTCATGGCCGGACTTGTCCCCACAAAATCCGGGAGGGCATCCGGGCTGGGCTGCCGGGAAACGTCCGGGTCCAGCAGATCGACCACCCGACGAAGTTGCTCCGCCGACAACCCTTGGGCCTTGGATTGAAGATTTTTCAAGAGGCAGGTCTTTTGGTGGTATTCCAGATAGGCGGGAGAATGAAATTCCAGGCTCCAGCCGCAATGGGTACATTCGGACGGGAGATTGGCATGAGGGTGACCGCAATAAGGGCATTCGTTCAGATCCCTCAGCCGTTCGGCTATGTATCCCCAGAGCTTGACCCTGGTGGTCGAATCCAGGTCATTAAAAGCAACCGCCACCCCTTCGTGGTTTTTTCGAGTTGTCCTCCCCCGGTGTTCCAAATAACCGTACCCCTGCAGATAGTATTTCAAGGAAAGGAGATCTCCGACTTTCGCGACCGGCGCTTGGCACCGAAAGAAGGCCCCGCCCAGGCTAAGGTCGCTGAGAGTAGCTGTAGCTCCCGGATATTTTCCGTTAACAATGACGGGAAGCTCCTGTTTGATACGCGGAAAAAGGCGCATAAGTGAAATCTCTCTGAGGTTTAGGGAGTTAATCTGAGGCTTTTAATCCCAACTTCTGAAGTCTATCCTAGCGAATTTCATGCCAGGCAAGAATCCGATAGGCATGCTAAGTAACTCGTCGAAAAAAAAAAGGAAGTATTAACGCGAAGGACGAAACAGGATAATTTCAAAGAAATTCTTAAACCCGGCCTATGGATTTATTTCCCTATTTTTCAGGATAAGATTCCATAATTCGAGGGCGTTACTCTTGAAAGCAGGGGTGTGTGCTCCACTTCAAGAAGGGCTAAGCTTTAAATAAAAGGAAGAAAAATAGGCGATCAGTTGTGTGGAAAATTCTCCTTCTTCTGAACCCTGCGTGATTTTTTAAGTCATCAAATAACAGAACCCTTGAAAACATAAAACATTCTTTCAAAGAGCTAAGCTCGAGTAGCCCGACGATCTCAACTACAAAACGGGCCAGGTACCCTTCGGGTAACCGATCTTCAATGGACGGTGGAGGAAAAATGATGTCTTCAAATCCCATTCGATAAAATTTATGCTCATCCCGTTTCACTCCTAATTTCAGGATGAACGATTATATCATATTCGAACGAAAAGCACGACAGACAGGCTCCTGGTTGCGCCTTTCACCAAATTTGATGACATATTAAGGCAGGGGTGCCCTATATTGAAGTGAAGAAAGAGGAGAGATGATAGCCTATTAAGCCCATTGGGAAAAATCAACTTTTTAAGGCTGAATATCCAGCCTTTCTAGCTAAGTCAGCCCATTCAAGATCGCTGACCCTGATACAATAGACCTGACTGGGTTTACGGACATAAGGTTCGCCATCAATGACAACCACGGGTAGTCCGTAACACGCGTCGGGGTGCTCATTTGTCAAAACCGCCGGATAATATGTTCCTCTTCGATCCAACTTGGCCTTAATTCTGATTCTCGTATACAACCTCCTATGATTTTTTCGAAGACAAGAAAGAGAGAAAAACTAGCCCGGTGGATTCCCGGAATGCAAAATGCCAATTTGTGCGGCCCTCCACAAAGGAAGAGAGCTTCCTGGCAAGCCCGGCACATTTGAGGCTTCCATTGGACTCCCCGCTAATCTTCTCCTCGATTTTGGCATCTTGCTCATGAAAGTTGGCAAACGGCCGGCAGGGTGCCGATCTGGACCGAAGGTCCGCATCCCAGGAATCAGCGCCCGGCAACGCTTCCTGCTAGCTCCCCTGAGAGCACATCTTTTGCTTCTCCTGCTCCACCCTGCATCTGATGCTAGCTGCCAGAGTTTCAAGCTCCCCTGACTCCAAATCCCAAAGGAATTCTAGGTCGGTATCCGTGTTCAATATCTCCTTGAGAAGTTCTACGAGGTACTTTTTTGTCATGCGTTCCTCCCTTCAGGGCCCCCGCAATTTCGTCTAGCCTGGCTAGGAGTTGTTCTTTCTTCTTCTTTTTGCTGAATTTTGGTCCAGGCTAAGGTACCATAAAATCGATAATAATACGCAAACCCCATACCCTAACTAAGCGTAAGCTCCCATGATCACAAGGCAATAATCCCCAAAAACAAAGATAATCCAGCCCATAATACCGCGCTTCCTGCCTTTTGCCGATTTCCTTGGGCGTAAGATTATGTTTTGCCGCTCCTTGTGCTGGTAGAAATGGCAGGGAGGTTTGCCCACTGCCATCGATTACGCCCGAGTTGGGGGCGCAACTTCGACCGTAAATGAAAAGCAGTGAGCAGTTTTCCTCTGTAATCAAGGTACACAACCATGAGGTTGTGCCTGTTTTCCCCTATGGGGGAACGTTGAAACCCGCACCCTATGGGGGTGCATTTCTTTGGTATTTAAAAGCAAATCATGTACCAACCTTAAAGGAATTGATTTTATTTACTATTTCGTTATTTTCGATCTATCCAAAAATATAATTTTGTAGGTTTCTTTTGCACTTTAGGCGGGCTAAGGAAATTAATTTCAATCTAACTTATTTATATTTTTATTTTTTTCCAAACAAAACCAAATCTGCAAAGAAAATAAACTGCTTTTTCACTTTTTGACAATTTGAATCTTTGACTATCATTAACTCCCGAAATAAAATTTCAGGACCCGAAATGTTCGGCCTTGCACCCGCCTTCCACCGTAGGGGCATTTACGAAGAAAGGAATGGCCTTTTTCTGGCGCTCTGATAATTCCCCGGCCTGTGAAGTGTCAGGTTTGGTCATAATCTGTCGGGTTCCCCTTTATCGGAAAGACGGTCTTGGCTTTATCCGCATTGGGTACAGCTTCCCCGCATCGCTCAGCAAAAAAATCAATGAGCTTGTCGGGGAGATTGCCTCACAAATGATCCACGCTCCCGCCGTTGGAGAGGATCGAGGCAACAATGCTCATAGGGCTTATTCCGCCATACCCGCCTTCTTCAAAACGCGAAATCATCTCCCCCAGGTCTACCGGTTCATGAGATGAATCAAGAAAATTCTCCAACCGCTCCACCCGTCTCTCAAGGTCTTTCGCCATCTGCTTTTTCTCTCCCTTCCTTTTTTGGGGGAGCTTGCCCCGGGCGCCGGCCCACACGGCCCCCCACGGGAATTTCTATCCAGCCCTGGAGATCCTCTTCCGCCTTTCCTTTGTCTCTCCCATGGGATTCATCTTCATGCCCGCACCCGTTGACCGGGTGTTGACTATGGAATCGTAAGTAATGGAAAAGATACCAGAATATAGATGGACACTAGATTACCAACATACTTGAGGTCGTTGTGAAGGATGTCGGGGTCTTGGACAAATTAGGCATTTGGGCGACCATCCGTGTTTTTGAGGACATCCGGCAAACGCTCAAGAAGTGGCAGGAGAAGGGAAAAACAAAGAGGCAGAGCTGAAACCCTGCCTCTTTTGTTTTTCCTATTTGAATATCCTGGAAGCCCCCGGAGGGGCAATTCATGAATTGCCCTTACAGCGTGTCTTGAAATTCCTGCTCCTGCTTTCGAGATGGGGACGGGAATCTCCTCTCGCTCTCTTTCACAAGAGGCTGAGTCGCAACCTTCATTTGTCATTTGCGATCCCGCCGCTGGCGGAACGAGGCGGGAGGACGTGGTAATCTCATTGATATCAAAATCTTGTGAGACTGTTTCGTTTGTTCCACTCCCTCGCAGCGACATTACAACACAGTCTCCAGACAGAGGGAGAAGAAGAGAAGAATGGATTTATTTCTTATCCAGCCCCGCCAGCTTCACCAGTTTAGTTATGGTCTCCTCGCTGGCCTTCATGGTTTTTTCATAATCCTCCGGCGGAAGGTAGGAGACGTAGCAGCCGATTTTCTCCATGCTGGCTACCGTTTCCTTATCCTGGAGGATGTTCTTGAACGAGGCCGCCAGGACCTTCACCCGGTCAGGAGGGGTCCCCTTGGGGACCACCATCCAACGCCAGAGATCCACTACTACGTCAATTCCCTGTTCCCTGAAGGTGGGGATATTGGGAACGAAGTTCATGTCCCGCTTGTGGCCGAACTGGGCCAGGCATTTGAGCTTCCCCGCCTCCTCGTGGGGGCGGAAGGCAACCGGGTTTCCCGCGGCGACGGTGACGTGGCCTCCCAGGATGGCAGCTACGGTCTCCGCGTTTCCTTTGGTGGGGATATGTTTGATCACGATCTTTTTGGCCGCGGCCAATCCTTCCATGGAGAGGTGGGAGCTGCCCCCCGCCCCTGAAGTTGCATACTTGATCTTCCCCGGGTTTTGCCTGGCATATTCAATGAATTTCTCCATGGTGGTGTAGGGAGTGTCCGTCCGGACAAAAAGGGCATCTCCTTCGAAGATCACTTGAGCCAGGCCGATGAAATCCCGCCATGTAAAGTTGGTCTTGTGAACCAGGGGCGCCACCATCATGCTGGACGTGGAGGTGTTATAGAGGGTGTAGCCGTCGTTTCTCCCATCCAGGGCGTACTTGGAAGCGGCCACCGTTCCCGCCCCCGCTTTGTTCACCACCACCACGGGCTGGTTGTTCAGGAAGGGCGCCGCCCGGGCCACCATGGTCCGGCACATGATGTCGGAGGAGCCGCCGGCGACGAAGGGGACGACGAGTTCCAGGGGTTTGTTGGGAAAATCAGCCGCCAGCACGATTCCGGCCATGAGGCCATAAACCAAGATACTTATTCCGAGGAATATTTTTTTCATATTTCCCTCCTTGTGAAATCTAAACCGCAGAGAACCTGGGGAACATCGAAGGGTCCAAATTTCAATCCTCCGGAACTCGAAACTTGGAACCTGAAACTCGAAACATTTTTAGGTGATCTCCCCTTCGATCTTCTGCTTGCTCTTTTTCCAGGCCGGAAGGAACGCGGAGATCAAGAGGAAGATCGCCAGCCCCATGGCCCCGGCGGAGATGGGCCGGGTGAAGAAGATCGTCAGGCTTCCATCGGACATGATCAGGGATTGGCGGAAGGCCTGCTCCATCTGGGGGCCGAGGATGAAGGCCAGGACCAGGGGGGCCAGTTCGTACCCGTATTTGCGCAGCAGGTACCCCAGGAATCCGAAGACCAGCATGACCAACATGTCCGCCGCGTTGTTGTTCATGCTGTACGCCCCGATCATGCAGAAGAGCAGGATCATGGGGAACAGGATCTGGTAGGGAACCTTCAGGAGTTTCACCCACAGGCCGATGAGGGGGAGATTGAGCACCAGCAGCATGGCATTGCCGATATACATGCTGGCCACCGTGCCCCAGAAGATCTCCGGGTGATCCCGGATCAGGAGAGGCCCGGGCTGGAGCCCGTGGATCATCAACGCCCCCAGCAGCATTGCCATGGCCACATTGGAGGGAATTCCCAGGACAAACAGTGGGATGAAGGCGCCTCCCGTGGCCGAATTGTTTGCCGACTCGGGAGCAGCGACCCCCTCGATGACCCCCGTTCCCAGTTTCTCCGGGTGCGGGGAGATCTTCCTCTCCACTGCNNCCCCGCAGGATGGCTCCCCACGAATCCTTCCAGTCCTGCAGGGTCGGAAGGAGCCCCTGGATCTTCGTCTGAAAAACATCCCGGGCCTGCTCCTTCTGTTCCAGGTTGCTGAAGACTTCCGCGATTCCGAACATCCCCATGAGCAGCGGGATGAGCCCGACCCCGTCACCCAGGACCAGAAGGCCGAAGTCAAATCTCGGCTTCCCCACAACCACATCCATGCCCACGAAACTGATGCTCACGCCCAGAGCCGCCATGAGCAGGGATTTGAAGAAGGAACCCCGGCCCAGGTACGACACGATGGATAATCCCAGGCACATGATGGCGAAGTATTCCGGGAACCCAAATCGGAGGGCTACGCTCGCCAGGGGAACTGCCAGGACCATCAGGCCTATAACGCTCAGAGTCCCGGCGATGAAGGAACCGAAAGCCGAAATCCCCAGAGCCGGCCCTGCCCTCCCCTTCCGGGCCATCTGGTAGCCGTCCAGGCAGGTCACCACCGACGCTGCCTCGCCGGGGATATTGACCAGGATAGAGGTGGTCGAGCCGCCGTACTGGGCTCCGTAGTAGATCCCCGCCAGCATGATGATGGCCGATACCGGAGAGATGCGGAAGGTCGTCGGCAGGAGCAGGGCGATGGTGGCCGAGGGGCCGATCCCCGGGAGGACCCCGATGAGCGTACCCAGGACCACCCCGATGAAGCAATAGAGGAGGTTGATGGGCTGGAGGCCGATCTGAAATCCCTGGGCTAGGTTACCGAGAAGGTCCATTTTCCCCTTTCAAAAGCTCAAAATTCCTTGCGGGAAAGGGACACTCAGCCAGATCCCGAAGACATAGTAGGTGATAACCGAGGTGAGGAAACCGATGACCAGTGCCGTCAACCACCGCATGGATTCTCCGCCTTTGAGCAGAAACACGGTTAATAGAAAGGTGGCCAGCAGGTAGCCGATTTTCGGCAGCAGGAGGGCGTAAATCAATAACAGGAGGCTGACCCAAAGGATTCTCTTCCAGTGGACCTCCGACCAGAGGGACCCCTTTTTCCCGGAAGCTTGCTTAACGGCCAAGGAGGATTCCACCAGCAGGATGGCGGAAAGGGTTATGATCACCAGGCCCAGCGCAAAGGGCATGAAGCCGCTTTCTGGTTCCGAAACGGTCCCCAAGCCCAGCCGCCAGGATTCAAAGCACTGCCCCAGCCCCAGGGACATCCACACCAGACTCAGCCACCGGTCGTATCTCTCCATCATTTGCCTTCAAAATCCCGCTTTTCGCCGGGGAAAGAATTTGCCGTCTCACCGGAGAAGGGAAGGTCTTGAAGTCTGATTATTATATTTTCCGAGCCACCGCTTCGGCCATTTCCAAAGTGGAGCTGCTCCCCCCCATATCGTAAGTCCGGACCCGGCCTTCTGCAATCACCGCCGCAATGGCCGATTCCAGGGCCGCCGCCTTCTCTTTTTCCTGGAGCCAATCCAGCATCATCTTGACCGTCAGGAGCATGGCCATGGGGTTGACTTTATAAAGCCCGGCATACTTGGGGGCAGATCCGTGAACCGGCTCGAAGACCGCAAATCGATCTCCCAGGTTGCCGCTGCAGGCGAAGCCCAAGCCTCCCACCAGCTGGGAAGCCAGGTCGGAAAGGATATCCCCGAAGAGATTGCTGGTCACCAGGACCCCATACTCCCTCGGGTTCTTCAGAAGCCACATCATCTGGGCGTCGATGTTGGTCATCTCCAGTTTGATCCCCGGAAACTCGGAAGCAACTCTCTTGCCTTCCTGAATCATCAACCCGCTGGTTTCTCTGAGGACATTCGGTTTCTCCACCAGGGTGACCTTCGGGTACCCGAACTTTTGGGCAAACTCAAAGGCTGCCCGGATGATCCGTTGTCCCCCCTTTTGGGTGATCACCCGCAGGCCGATGGCCATCTCCGCCGAGGGGACATTTTTGAAGAGCTTCATTTGACCCGCGTGCTTTTCCAGAAGGGCGCGCATTTCATCGGGGACGGGATGGAATTCGATTCCGCTGTAAAGGCCTTCCGTATTTTCCCGGAAGACGACCAGGTTGATATCCTCCCGGTAGTTCAGGGGGTTCCCCGGGTACGCCTTGCAGGGGCGCAGGGCGATGTACAGGTCAAAGAGCTGGCGGATGTGAACGATCGGGCTGCGGTAGGAAAGACCTTTTCCTTTCAGCTCCGGAGCCAACTCTTTTTCTGCTTCCTCCTTAGGCTTGGAAGTGATGGCCCCGAAGAGGGCGCAGGTACAGCTTTTCAAGGTGTCAACGGTACGCTGGGGAAGGGGATTTCCTTCCCGGCACCAGAACTCCCAGCCCACATCCGCATGCACATACTCGGCGTCCAGTCTCAAACCGTCTAAGACGAGCCGCCCCGCTTCCATGACTTCGATTCCGATCCCGTCGCCGGGCATCAACGCGATGCGATACTTTTTGCTCATTCTTCCTCTTCCTGTCTTTTTTGATCCAAGGGATAAATTGCGTCCCCCTATCCATCTCTTATAATAGACGGCTGATCCCTGTCAAGGCAATTGCAGACCTTCTGGCAGTTCCATCGACGGTCGAACGGGCAAAGCCAATTGTGGCTGAATCTCCGGCATGTGCTGGCAAGGTTTGGACTGCAATTCAGACACCGGACTCCAGATCAGGTTTTTCTTTGTCTCATCTCCGGCGCTTTACCCCCCAGTCTGATGTCTGAAGTCTAATGTCTCGTGTCTGATTCACAGAGATTTAGAAGACCTCCAAGAAGGTTCTTGTTGAAAAGAATGGAATGGAAATTCAAAAGCTTTGGAAAGGAGTGTGGCCAGACCGGCGTTAATTCATCGACGAGACCTGAAGGGTTATTCTTCCTCCATGGTTGGGGGAAATGGCCGGTATGGCATGGAAAGTTGATGGATGAAAGAACGCCCTTCGGAGGAAGGAATTTCAGAAACTTCGCTTAAGAATCCGTTCAGGCTTTCTGCCCCTCGAGCTGTAAATCAAGGAGTTTCGTCTCCTGCCTTTTCATTTCAATTCTCCCGTTGTATTCAGCCCCTTCGCTCACGGTCAATTTCTGAGTGAAGATGTCCCCGAATATCCTTCCTTTGGATTTGATCTCTACCAGATCATGAGCGAAAAGATTGCCTTCCACCGTTCCTCCGATGATCAGTTTCCGGCCTTTCACCTCCCCTTTCACCCGCGCCCTCTCGCTCAGGATCACACATTCGGCTTCCAGGCGTCCCTCCGCCAGACCGTCCACCCTCAAGGTTCCTTTCACATTCAGCTCGCCCTTGAAGTTGGAGTTCGTCCCTAAAAAAGTTTCCATCTTCTCCGGATCTTTGGTAAACATCACGACCTCCCCTGAAGGTATCTTTGGGGATCCACGTTCTTCCCCTTTTCCCATATTTCATAATGCACGTGAGGACCCGTCGATTTTCCGGTGGACCCCACATAGCCGACGATTTCTCCCCGCTTCACCCTCTGCCCTAATTTGACCGCATTTTTCTTGTCGTGCGCATAGATGGTGGAAAACCCGCACCCGTGTTCAAGCACCACCATATACCCGCTGTGCGGCGTCCAGCCCGAATGACTTACAATCCCATCCGCAGTGGAAAGGATGGGGGCTCCCGGGCTGGCGGAGATGTCGATCCCGGAATGAAAACCCACATCGCCAGTGATGGGGTCTTCTCTTTTCCCGTAGGGAGAACTGATGCCTCCTTCCACCGGGTATCCTTTGGGGGTAGCTAGGTAAAGATCCTTGTGGATCCGCAGATAGTCCTTGATTCCATCGACCCTTTCCGCGGTCTTCTGGAGTTCTTCCATGAGTTGCTGGAGGTCGATGGATCCGGCATAGGAAGTATCGACGGTCTCCAAGACTTTGTCTTTCGAATCGAGGGAAAAGACCCGGCGGAAATCGATCTCCACTTCATGAAGAGCGGTCGCCGTGGATTTCCATTGGGCAAACTGTTGGCCATAATACTCCACTTGACCCACCAGAAAAGGATACTTCAGCCCATCCATCACCACCCCGTAGATCCGGACCGCGCCGACGACCAATAAAAGGAGCCCAACGATGATTCCGATCGCCGGGATTTTCAGGTTCAGGGGTTTCGGGTTACCGTGGGGGATTACCATAATGCTGACGGGGGTGAGCGCTCTCTTGAGAAGACGACCGATCATGTTCATGGTACCCTTTCTCCCGCTTTGGCCAAGCCTGCTTCTCTTCCCCGGACAATCCTCCCCGGGAAAAATTTTCGAACTCCTAACAAAGATGGTTTTACATTTTTGAACTCCAGGGAGGATTTTTGCCCTTCAAAGAGCCCCGAGGGGATGCCTCGATGGGGCTCAAGCCTTATCAACTATCATGATTTACTTATTTTTCTTATCGTTCTCGACATTCGGACACCCATTGGGCTAAGAATACAATTGCAAGCTGTGTGCCTTTCAGGCCGGCATTTCCCGGAGATCCCCATTTCCAGGGGCACCCTTGCGTAATTCCCGCAATAAGGGTATAAAATGAATATCATCATCCCGGCCTGCAATTTCAGCCAAAGGAGCAGAAATCGGTGATCGAAAAGATGAAAGCATTGGTGCGGGAGATGGAATTTTGCGTCTTGGCGACTGTATCCAGCGGAAGACCCCACTGTTCCCTCATGTCCTACATCACCGACCCTGAATGCCGGGAAATTTTCATGGTGACCTATCCTCATACAAAGAAATACAAGAGCCTCCTGGAAAACCCCTGGGTCAGCCTTTTGATCGACACCCGGGAAGAGGGGCGGAACGTAGCCCTCGCCCGAAAAAGGGCCTTGACCATCAGCGGACTCTACCAAAAAATCGACCCTGCCCGGGAAAGAGAAATCCAGGCTAAATTCCTCGCCAGGCACCCCCAGCTAAGAGATATGATCGAGGACCCTGAGACGGAGATCATTTCTATCCGGGTCCAATCCTTTCAATTGCTCGAGGGGGTGCGGGACGCTTGTTTCGCCAAGCAGGATTGATGGAGTGGATTTGCGATTCTCCATCCAAGAGAGGAGTCGGCGCCATGGGGGAAAAAAGAAGAAACGACAAGGTTGCGCTGGGAATGATTCTAATGATCAGCCTTATGATCCCCTTCTTGGGGCACAGCGAGGGCCGGGCCATGGAGGAAGAACCTGCGGTGATCCTGCAAAAGCAGGATAACGGGAAAGAGGTGCGGATAAAGGGCGGGGAGGCCTTTCAGATTCAGCTGGAGGGCATGGGGGGAACGGGTTATTGGTGGTATTTGCAGGACCCGGATATCCGCCACGTGGAGCTCCTCTCGGAAAAGACCAAGGCCAGAGGCGAAGGACGAGCAGGCGGCCCGGTTCTGGGCATCTGGACTTTTCGGGCCAAAGAGCCCGGAACCACGGAGATCAAGATGGATTACTACCGAAACTGGGAAGGGGTTGAACGGGCCGCCGAAAGATTCCGGTTGAAGATTACGGTGGAATGAGAGAGGGGAACTGTCCCGCGCGTCTTCCCCGGAAATCCCCCCAACCCCCTTTGATAAAGGGTGAACAGCAGAATTCGAATTCTCTTAACCTCCTGCATACGGAAGCATCCAGCGGATTTCGTCGCCTTCCCTTAGTTCGATGGATTCATATTCAGAGGGTTTCACGACCCGGCGATTGTGGGTAAAGGTGATATGGTCCTTCCCGGTCTTGGCGATCAGAGATGCGAGGACAGGGTTGTCCTTTTCGGATTCCCTGACTAGGGTAACAACCTGGATGAATTTGGTTCCCGGCGGAAATTCTTGCTCTTTGGTATTTATCTTAACTTTCATTTTGATGAGGTTTCGCCATTACTGCCCCTCCGCCTTGTCCAGGCGGAGGGGCTTCTCCGGAAAAATGATCATTCACCCGCGTACTCTTCCATTCCTAACCGTCTGACCAATTGGGAAGTGGGCCTTCCGCTTTCTCCCCACTCTCTCACCCGGTAGTATTCCAGGATGGCCTGATCCAGGCCCACGGGGATCTTTCCCGCAGCCGGCCCTTCGGTTACCGGCTCCATGAACCGCTTGGGGTACTGGAAGTCGTGCTCTTTCTTCCAGCCATAGCGGATGTTCAGGAACTTTTGGAGAGTCGTGATCCGCTCGCCGCAGCGGCGCAGGTCTTGGATGCTCCAGCCCCACCCGGTGGAGGCATTGATGGTGTCGAGCATATCCGTCAGGGTGTACCCCCGGAATTCATGGAACTTGCAGTGGCAGGCGGAGTTGATGACGTTGCAGTAGTCGTGGAAGATGGCGTTCCGCTCCGGCGCCTTTTCCCAGGACCAGCGTTCTTCGTTCTTCACCTCGTCGATTCCCCACTCCGGCAGCCGGACGTGGGCCACCCAGATATGCTGGGAGTTGCCCCGCTCATGGTTGGGTCCGGAGGCCACTCCGGTGCAGTAATTCAGGGCCGAGATATACTGGGCCCGCCAGTTATGGGCGGCGATCTCCTGCCCTTTCATCTGCACCGCCCAGGTTTCCGACCCTTTGCCCAGAACCTCGGAAGCAATCTTGCAGCCCTCCCCCAAAAGGTAGCCCAAACCTTCGGCCCGTTCGCCGATCTTCTTGGTGATCTCCACCAGGGCATCGGCATTGCCCCACTTCAGGTCCAGGCCATAGGTATCCTTCTGGGTGATGACCCCTTTTTCATAGCATTCCATGGCCCAGGCAACCACCACCCCCAGGGAAATACAGTCCATGGAATAAAGATTCGCCAGCTCGCACGCGTAAGCGACGGCCTCCATGTCGTCCACCATGGTGTTGAAGCCCATCATGGCAAAGGACTCGTACTCCGGGCCCTTGCCCTTATAGGCGTAAGGCCCTTTCTTGATCTCGCAAAGGTTGTGGCACTGCATGACGCAGTATTTGCAAGGCCATGGCTTCGCGTTGAGGAGTCTCACGTATTCCGTGCCGTGCAGGTTCTTCTCTCCGCTGGGAAAGCGGGCCAGGGAATAATTCCGGATGGGAAGGTTTCCCTGGGGGGCGAATAGTTCCGTAGCGCCGGCGGTTCCCAGCCGCTTGAACCGGAGAAACTCGGGCTGGGCTGCGTCGAGTTCGGCCACCCGCCGGTTGATCTCCTTGTTCAAGCGATTGATTTCCGCGGCATCATGAACCGGGCAGTTCTGGGATCCTTTGACCGCGATCCCCTTCAGCATTTTTGAGCCCATCACCGCACCGAGCCCGCAGCGGCCCAGGAAAGACTTCTTATGGGTCTGGATGTTGGCATAGCGGACCAACCGCTCCCCGGCCTGGCCGATGGTCACGACCTCAAAATCATCTCCTTCGGCCTCCTTCAAGCCGTCCTCGGTCTCATAGGCGTCTTTCCCCCAGAACTTCCGGGCATCTTTGATCTTGGCCTTGCCGTCTTCCACGACCACATAAACCGGCTTCTCCGCCCGGCCGTGGACCACGATGGCGTCAAACCCGGTCTCCTTCATCTCGATCCCAAAGCTGGCTGTGGCCGCCGAATCGGCGTTCATGTTGATGGAGGGAGAGATGGCTCCCGCCGTCCATTTCGCCGCGCCCGTCTGCTTCAGTCCGGTCATCGGGCCGCCGGCAAAGGTGAGCCGGTTGGCCGGGTTGAAGGCCGTTGTCCCGGCCGGGCACTCTTTCCACATGTAATAGGCCGCGAGTCCAGCACCGCCCAGGAAATATTCATAGACCTTATCCGGCAGCGTTTCTGCCTTGCAGGTGCCATTGCTTAAGTCCACTTTTAAAACTTTTCCCCAAATACCCTTCATAAAGACCTCCTTTTTAATAGCAAATTCCAAATCACAAGCACCAAATAACAAACAAACACCAAATTTCAAATCTCAAATTCTAGATAAATCCCCTAATTCAATGATCGGAGTCTGAAGGAGTTGAACGTTTTGGATCTTTGTGATTTGGTTATTGGGATTTATTTGGTATTTTGTGCTTGGAATTTGGAATTTAAACGTCAATGGGTCGAAAGCACAGCACGATGGCCATGACGATGAAGACCATGGTCTCGGCCCCCTGCGACCAATAGCGGGCCGTTAAAGCCATGACCATTCCCAAGGCAAAAGCGGAGATAAAGGTCCCGCGCAGATTCCCCATTCCTCCCACGATGACCACCGCGAAAGCCAGCAACAAGATCGAGAGCCCCATGTAGGGGTGAACCGCGCTGATGGGGGCATAGAGGACTCCCCCCAGCGCCGCGAGGGCGCTCCCCAGGATGAACATCAGCGAAAAATATTTATCCACGCTCACCCCCAGGCACCGCACTCCGTCCTTGTCATCCAGGGCGGCCACGACGATTTTTCCCATAATCGTCTTGCGGAAGAAAAGCTCCAGAGCGAAAAAGAGTCCAACCGCGATCGCAAAGATGATGATCCGATAAACCGGAAAGGTTATGCCCCAAAAGTCGACATAGGTGCCGAGGGGAGCACTCAGGGGAAGGGGATTTACGCCCCAGATTAATTTAATGGTATCCACGCCGATCAAGGTGACGGCAAAGGTGGCGATAAAGGTGTAATCCAGCGATTCGCCGTAAAGCCTGCGGATGACAAAGCGCTCGATGACGTAGCTGATTGGAACCACGGCCAGGATGGCAATGATCGCGGCGGGGATAAAATTTCCGTTGAGCCAGGGGATGAAGGTGATCAAAACATAAACGCCGATGCTATAGGTTAGCGTATGGGCAAAGTTGACGACGCGCATGGTTCCAAACGTCAGGGAGAGTCCGATGGAAATAAAATAAAGGATGGCGCCGATGGAAAAACCGTAGAAAATCGTCAAGAGCATGTTTAGGCCCTCTTTTCTCCTACCGGGCGGACTTCTTTCGGCCTGCCAAAATATTCACCTATGTTTTGGATATTCCCCCAGATTCCCTTCCGGAATTTGAACACGATGATGAGCATGGATATCCCCAGGAACATTTCCCACCGGTGGATATAGATGGCGAGGTAGTTACTGATCATCATGTACGCGACCCCGCCGATGATCGCTCCGTAGAGATTCCCCGCTCCGCCGATCAAGCAGGCGAAGACCACCCCCACGTTTTGGTGAACATCCATCACATTCGGGTTGACGAATTTATAATTCAACGCGCTCAGGGTCCCCGCAAGACCGGCAATCAAAGAAGCGGCAACAAACGTCACCCACTTGTAAAAATAGGTATTGTACCCCAGGAACCGGACCCGATTTTCGTCTTCTTTAATGGAGCGGACAAGGATCCCATAGGGAGAAGTCGTCAGCCGCTTCAGGAAATAAAAGACCAGAAGGAGCACCAGCAAAGTCAGGATAAACATAGTAACCTTGCTGTTGAAATTCAAAAACCCGATGCTCCGGGCGTGGGCCCCGAAACCATCTTCTCCGTTGGTGATCCGTTTGAGAGGGGACAAAACCAGGAAGAAGCCAATTTGATTGAATGCCAGGGCCATGAGGGAGAAACAGGCCCCTGTTGCCCGGACCATGATGAGGCCAAGCAACATCCCCAAAACCCCTGCCGCCAGCACCCCCAAAAGAATAGCGAGGAAGACATTACTCTGGAAGTATTTAATGAAAAGCCCGAAAACGTAGGCGCCGGTTCCCAAATAAAGGAGATGACCGAAGGATAGGCGGCCCATATAGCCATAGAGGAGGTCGAAGGAAAGGGCAAAAATGCAGAAAATCATGAAGTCCGTGACACGGTGGGCGGAGATCAGAGGAACTAAAACGAGAAAACCGATCCCGATGATCAATATTTCAACCCCGATCCTCCCCTTCTTGGCGAAGAATGCAGGGTCCGGGTTCGGTTCAGGAATCAAGATGCTGGCCTTGTCCAAATTACGCTCCTTCTAACGCAAGGAAAGAATCAGAGATATTCCTCCATTCCCTGGGTATCCGCGATCTCCGACTTTTCCCTGATTTCCTTGGCGAGTTTTCCCTCCTTCAGGATATAAACTCGGTCCGCAAGATACTTCACCATCGCCAAATTCTGCTCGACGATGACCGCAGAAACCTGTTTTTTCAACTTCTTCAGAATGACTCCGATGTCTTCGATTACCACGGCGGCTAAACCTTGGGTGGGCTCATCGATCAGGAGGAATTTGGGATCGCCCACGAGGGCCCGCCCGACCAGAAGGATCTGCCGCTGCCCCCCGCTAAGCTGCCCGGCTTTGATGTTCAGGAAGTTCTTCAGTTTCGGGTAAAGGGCCATCACTTTTTCCAGAGCGCGATCCATGGATTCATGGCTGCCAAAGGCGGCAACCTCGATATTTTCACGAACCGTGAGATTGCTGAAGACTTTCTTCTCCTGTCCCACGTACCTCAGACCCTGGGAGTAGAGTTCTTCGGGGGACATCCCGATGGTCTCTTTATCCTGGTAATGGATGGCCCCTTTTTGGGCCTTCAGCAGGCCCATGATCGTTTTCAGGAGGGTAGTTTTCCCCGCTCCGTTCCGCCCGATGAAAAACCCCATCTCGCCCCTTTCGATGCGGAAGGAAACATCATGAAGAACTTTCGCGTGGCCGTAAGCAACATCCAGATTTCTGATTTCCAGCATGGAATTCTTTCCCGGTAGGGGCGGTTCGCGACCCGGCCCTACGATATCTTTATCTCCCCTTTGCCCCAATAGCACTCCCGGACTTTTTGATCGCTCAAAACCTGCTCCGGCTCCCCTTCACATATGAAACTTCCCTCGTTCATGACGCAGAGGCGATCGACCAGATTCGTGATCTTGGAGAGTTTGTGTTCAATGATGATCAGAGTGAGATTCTTCTTGATGTGGTCCAGGATTTCCAGAACTTCCACAATTTCCAGATCACTCAGCCCGGCCAGGGGTTCATCCAGGAGGAGAAGCTTGGGCTTGAGGGAGAGGGCGATGCCGATCTCCAGCATTCTCTTCGACCCATAGGAAAGCTCGGAGGTCATGGTTTGCGACTGTTTTGACAGCCCGACGACCTTCATCGCTTCAAAGCAGTTCTTACGGATACTTTCACGATTGGCGGGAGAGAACAGAAAGCTCCATTCGGACATGGATTCCTGCTGGAAACGGAGGCTGGAAAGAACCAAATTTTCCCAAACCGTCATGGAATTAAAAACCGAGACCAGTTGAAAGGTCCGCACCATTCCTTTCAGGACTCGCCGGTTGGGGGAGAGATCGGTTATGTCCTTTTCAAAGAAAAAAATACGTCCGGCGTTGGGGGGAAATAAACCCGAAAGAAGATTGAAAAAAGTCGTCTTTCCGGACCCATTGGGCCCGATGATTCCCACGGATTCATTGGGCTGAATCTGGAACTTCACCTGGTTAACCGCAATAAGACCTCCGAAATGCTTGCTCAGTCCCTCTGTTTGAAGAACCATGGCCATAGGTTCAATCCTTCATGTAGGGGCATGCGGCAGCGTGCCCCTACCCATTCCGCATTCCGAATTCCGAAATCCGCAATCGCCTTAATAACCCATTTCTTTCAGCGGGAGACAAAGCTCGGGACCGCTGTAGGCCTCAACGATTTTGGCGATATCATACTTGTCCTTCCGGGCTTTGGATCCTTTCCCGTCCAGGATGAAATAGGCATATTTGTAATCCGGCCGGCCGTCGATGCGCCACTTCGCCGGGCCTTTCGGACCCATGAAGTCCGGTTTGTCCATGATCGCCTTGTAAACTTTGGCCGGGTCGGTGGAGTTGGCCGCCTGGACCCCGCGCAGGGTTTCCATCATGGCAATGTAGGTGTAGATCGCAAACGTGTCCGGGATATCCCCGAATTCCTTGAAGTACCTTTTGGCAATTTCATTGACCGCATTCTCGGTCGCCGGATCCTTCAGCCCGCTCAAATCATGGTACCACCACCAGCCCATGGTCACCCCATCCAGGGCGTCGGCGGGCACTCCGGATGCCAGGGTATATCCGATCGAATTAAAGAAAATCTTCGATTCCTTTCTCAATCCCAATTCGTAAACCTGTTTCAGGGCGTTTATGGCATCGTTCCCCCACTGACCCATCATCACCACGTCGGGCTTGGCCTCCTTGATCTTGATGATATAGGAGGTGAAATCCGGGGTGCCAACCGGAGACCACACTTCGCTGATTTTAATGTTCGGATGTTTTTCCTTGAAAACCTTGTTCGCCCCTTTGGCCGCCCCATGGCCATAGGCGTAATCAGGNNGGCATCCACGCCGCCCATGGTGGAAGAAAAATAGGGGGCCTTCTCGTTCTTTTCGAAGGTCTTTTCCTGGATTCCGTTGGGGACCACTACGTAGGTCTGCCCGCCTTTGATTTGCTCGTTGAGGGCCTGGCTGACATTGGCGAAAGTCCCGGCGACGAGGAGATTGATCCCGTCATTCTGGTAGTCCCTCAATCTCCGCACGGCCACATCCGGCTTGGTCTCGTCATCGCGAATGACCGCCTCCACCTTCATTTTCTTGCCGCCTACGGTTACCCCCCCTTTGTCATTCACTTCCTTAACGGCGAGATTGACCGCCTCCACCTGGATCTTTCCCACTGCTGAACCCGTCCCCGTCAGGCTGAACATCGCCCCCACTTTCAGGGTATCCTGGGCATAGGAAGCCCCTGCGAATGTCAGCAGGGAAAGAACCAACCCTAAAGCTACTGCCCACATGGATCTCCGCATCTTCATTTTTTCCTCCTTTGCTGGATTTTTAAATTTTCTCGAGTTCGTCCCATCCATTCTCCCATTCCTTCCAACGACGGCCTCACTCCCGCGTACCCCCCCCGTCTATCACCGCTGGTATTCTCTTTCCGAATTAGTTCGGACGATTCACATCCGCCCAGCATGTCCTGGATAAGGCGTGAAACGAGAAGGCAACAGCGGACAAACCGGTCGAAAGATTCGCAGATTACCCCCAGATGATTTTGAGGCTATTTAATAATTAATCCTTCCTTCTTGTCAAGAGTTTTATGGCCTGAAACTTGAATGAATTCACTTATTTAAATTGTCTTTTCCTCGCACTTCATGACTAATAAATAGTAATTAATAGTAATAAAAAGTAATAAATTGTAATTTTTTTGTTGAAAAAGGATGAATCTTAAACTATCTTTTCTTTATTCCCGGGAGGCCGCCGCCAGGCAGGCGAATATAAGAATTTTCATACTTCCGGGAACCCAGGGAGAAAAACGGGGAAGCCTCTCGGAGAGGATCTTCCCCCTGCAAAGGAGGATCGATGAAGAAGGTGACGCTGACGGTTAACGGATCCCGGAGACAGTTCATCGTCCACCCGGATCGGATTCTGCTCGACCTGTTGCGCGAGGACCTCCGGCTCACGGGAGCCAAGCAGTCCTGCGACCGCAAGGGCCAGTGCGGAGCTTGCACGGTGGTGGTGAACGGTAAGGCGACCCGCTCCTGCCTGACCAAAGTTGCTGACCTGGAGGGAGCCCAGGTCATTACCGTGGAAGGGCTGGGGACCCCCCGGAACCCCCATCTGATTCAAGAAGCCTTTGTCCTCTCCGGGGCAATCCAGTGCGGGTTTTGCACTCCGGGGATGATCATGGCGGCCAAGGCCCTGCTGGACGAGAACCCGAGTCCCGGGGTGGAGGAGATCAAGAAAGCCCTGCGCCGCGTGCTTTGCCGCTGCACGGGGTATAAAAAGATCATCGAGGCCGTCCAACTGGCCGGGCGCTTTCTGCGGAAGGAGATTACCCCGGATCAGGTGAGGCCTGATCCGAACGGCCCCAAGATCGGCGTAAGCCATCCGCGGCCGTCGGCCATGGCGAAAGCCTGCGGCGTGGCTGAGTTCTCAGCCGATATTAAAGTGGAAGGCGCGGCAGAATTGGCCGTGGTCCACAGCCCCCATGCCCACGCCCGGATCAAATCCATTCATACTGCCGCTGCCGAAAAGATGCCTGGGGTGATCGGAGTCATGACCGCCAAGGATATCAAGGGCACCAACCGTTTGAAACTTGTCGTGGCCGATCGTCCGGTTCTTTGCGATACAACGGTCCGTTATATAGGGGACCCGGTCGCGGCTGTCCTGGCGGAAACCAGGGAACAGGCCGTGGCCGCCGCTAAGGCCGTCGAAGTCGACTATGAACCCCTTCCCGCCATAAAAAGCCCGGCCGAAGGCCTGGCCAAGGATGCGCTTCAGCTCCATAGCGAATGGCCCAATCTGTGCTATTCGCAACCGCAGATCCAAGGGGATGCGGAAGCGGCCCTCGCCCAATCCGCCTTTGTGGTCGAAACCGATTTTTCCACCCAGATGAACCACCAGGCGCCCCTGGAACCCGAGGCTTGCGTTGCCTACCTGGAAGAAGGGGATGAGGGGGAGGAGCCGATCCTGGTGGTGATCGGCCGAAGCATCAACATCCACGTTCATCTTGGGATGCTCCAAGGGGCCCTGGGTTATGAAAATATGAGATATGAAGAAGCCTATGCCGGAGGGCAGTTTGGGATCAAGATCGATATAACCTCCGAAGGGTTGGCCGGGGCTGCGGCCCTTCATTTCCGGCGGCCGGTCCGATATATTCCTTCCCTGACCGAATCGATGTATCTTTCCCCCAAGCGTCATCCTTTCGAAATGAAAATTCGACTGGGTGCGGACCGCCAGGGAAAGCTCACGGGTTTGACCATGGATTACCTCGTTGACAACGGAGCCTATCTTTCCGCCGGCAGAGCAATGATCTTTCGGGCCCTCTACATGCTTTCCGGGTCCTATTACATCCCTGCGGTGAAAGCCTTGGGCAAGTTGGTATACACGAACAACCCCTGGGGCTCCGCCGCCCGGGGCGCCGGCCCGCCCCAGGCTAATTTCGCCCTCGAATCGGCCATGGATATGCTGGCCGAAAAAATCGGGATGGACCCCCTGCAATTCCGGCTGATGAACTCTTTGAAGCCGGGGCAGCCAAAATCTACCGGTCGGGTCGTGGACCAATGGCCTTTCCCGGAAATCGTGGAGGACATTCGCCCCCACTATAACCGTGCGAAAAAGGAGGCGGAGGATTTCAACCGGAAGGGCGGGTCCGTCCGCCGCGGGGTGGGGTTGGGAACCGGCGCTTTTGGCATCTCCATGTCCGGGGATTCGGCTAATGTGGCCGTGGAATTGGACCCCGACGGAGGCCTTTCGGTCTTTGCCGCCGCCGCCGACCCGGGGGAAGGCAATGATTCGATGTTNNACCGCCACCGGACCTGCCGCCGGAAGCCGGATGACCTATATGGTCGGAGGGGCCATGGTGGATGCCATCCAGAAGCTCAAGTCCGCGATGGCTGAAGCAAAAGCCACGACCTATGACCAGCTTAAGGCGGCTGGCAAGCCGAACCGGTATATGGGCACGAAAAAAAACCAGGATGCTGCCGCGGTCATCGATCCGACCACGGGACTGGGGCCCTCTTTCGAATCCCAGGTGCATTCCATTCAGATGGCGGAAGTGGAGGTCAATACGAAGACCGGGGATGTCAAGGTCGTCAAAATGACCACCGCTGTTGATGCCGGTACGGTCATCAATCCTCAGAACCTGGAAGGCCAGTTGGAGGGGGGGGTTGATCAGGGAATGGGATATGCGCTGCGCGAAGAGTATGTGGCCGGCCGCACGAAAGACTGGGTTACCTTCCGCTTCCCAACTGTCACCACCACCTGTGAAATGGAGCATATTATCCGCGAAACACCGCGGGTCAAGGGGACCCTGGGCGCCATCGGAGTGGGGGAGATGACCATGGTTCCCACGGCGCCGGCGATTGCCAACGCCATTTTTAACGCCTGCAAGGCCAGGGTAAGGCATCTGCCCGCAACCCCGGACAAGGTCCTGGCCGCCCTGGGTAAGGCTTAGGATTTCCCTTGGACCAGCCAGCCGAAGCCTCCCGTCCGGCCGGCACCGGACCCTTGAAGGTTCAGGTGCGAACCCTCGCCGGGCGGGAGGTAGTCTTTGACTCCGAAGGGTTCCTGGCAGATTCCCTTCATTGGACGGAAGAAGTCGCCCGGGTCTTGGCTCAGGAGAGCGGGCTCGAGGTGCTGAATGATGCCCACTGGCAAGTGATTCGCTTCTTGCGGGAATATTACCTCCAAAACGGCCGGGCCCCCCTGAATAGGCAACTCAA
>PMCE01000187.1:0-24456 GCA_003154025.1 Syntrophaceae bacterium | reverse complement strand
GCGGCTGGCCGGCCTGCCCAACCCCAAGACTTGCGGGTAGGGCGGAAAGACCTAATGGGACGCAGATGAAGACGGATGAAGCCTTATGAAAAAATAAAGTGACAGATATCATTTATCTCGACAACGCCGCTACGACTTTTCCCAAACCCCGCGAAGCCCTCGAGCGCATGATCGACCTCTATGCCGCCAAAGGGGTTTCGCCCGGCCGGGGGGGCTATGATCTTGCCCTGGAAGCCGAGGAGATGGTCTCCCACGCCCGCCGTCGGCTTTGCCGGCTCTTCGGTGGAGATGAGCCGGCCCGGGTGGCCTTCGCCTCCAATGCCACCGACGCGCTGAACCTGGTCATCCAAGGGACGGTAAAGCCCGGAGGCCACGTGGTCTCATCCGAACTGGAGCACAATTCGGTCCTGCGTCCCCTGCACCACCTGTGGAGAGAGGGCCTGATTGAATACGACCTGGTCCCTTTCGACGCCCAGGGCTTCATCGATCCCGATGACGTTGCCCGGGCCGTCCGTCCCAACACCCAGTTTGTCCTCTTGACTCATGCTTCCAACGTGCTAGGCACCATCCAGCCGGTGGAGGCTGTCGGGGCCATATGTCGTGAACGGGGCGTCCCGTTGATCATCGACACCGCGCAGAGCGCCGGGGTCGTTCCCATCAACCTCTCCGCCTGGGGGGTATCGGCCATGGCCTTTACCGGCCATAAATCATTGCTCGGGCCGACGGGCATCGGCGGGCTGGTTTTGAATCGAGGTTTCGATGTTCGGACCACCCGGTTTGGCGGAACGGGAATCGATTCCGAGGATCCCATCCACACGCAGACCTATCCCCACCGCCTGGAATGCGGCACTGTAAATTTCATTGGGATTCTTGGCTTGATGGCCGGGCTGGACTACATGGAATCACAGGGGATGGAAGCCACCCTGGAGAAGGAACGGGCCATGGCTCGAAGGCTTTGGCAAGGGTTGGCCGAGATCCCAAGGGTAAAGCTCTATGGGACCGATCGGATGGACCGCCGCCTGCCGGTCATTCTGGCCAATGTGGAAGGGATGATCCCTGCAGATGTGGGGGCCATTCTTGATGGGGACTTCGGCATCGCCACCCGGGTCGGCCAGCATTGCGCTCCGCTGGTTCACCAGCGCCTGGGCACGGGCAAGGCGGGAGGAGTGCGTTTCAGCCTGGGGCCTTTCAACACTCTCGAAGACATCGACTTTGTGCTGGACGCGATGCGCAAGATCTGCGCGGGGAAGTAAGAGGGATCTCTTTCCCCCCGCGAAGCATCACCCCAGCAATCGCGGCTTGGCCTATCTCTTCTGCCCGAAATCCCGGATCACCGAGAAAAGAAGGCGGACGGTTTGCCCGCACAGCCGGGCGCATTCCTGCGGCCCACCCCGGTCCACCCATTTTTTCCTCTCCTCGGGGTTCTCCAGGTCCGCATGGATGATCTCGGGGCAGTTCCGGCTGCCGAAGGCTTTTTCGAATTCCCGGTAAAACCGCTTCACCGGATGAAACGACTCCACCAGGGCCTCCTGGCTGCCTAATTTTTCTCCCTCTGCCCCATAGAGCATTCCCAGGGTCAGTATGCCTGCCTGAAGTGCCCCGCACAGAGACATCACCCGGCTCCCCCCAGCCATGGGTCCCACGGCCTTGATCATCAGGAGATCCACCTTTCCCAGACATTCCTGCATGACCTGCAGGACGGTCTGCGATCAAGCCCTCCTCTGGCCGGTATTCAGGAGCTCATAGGCTCTCTCCGCCGCCCGATCCACCATTTCTTCCCGGATTTCCATTCCGCCTCCTTTGCTGGTGCTTTGCCCCGTTTCGAGTCTCGGAATTCGGTAACCGTTTAGCCTTTTGAAGAGCCATAAAATCCCCCTTCATCCCCTTTTTCCAAAGGGGGAAAAAGCGGAGGGAATTCTCCATCGAATCCCCAAAGTTCTCCTCCCTTTGAAAAAGGGAGGACGGGAGGGATTTCTGGCAGGACCTTTTCAAAGGGCTAAAGTATTGCGGAATTCCACATTCGGATTTCAGCCGGAGGGTCCGTTCCACACCCGGGGCCGGATCAATCCGATTCCTCGCCCTCTTCCAGGAACTGGGAAACGGCTCGGTCCCTTGTCGGGTTGTCGTGGAAGAGAATCGAGTAATGATTCGTCCCTTCCACGTCGACTCGGCGGGCACGGGGGATTTCCCGGACCATCCGCTGCACTACGTCCTCGGGTAGAAGGAGATCATCCTTGCTCAGCACCCCGCGGGTGGCTCTTAAAATCAAAACCGGGCAATGAATTTGGGGGTAAAATTTAGAGGCATCGAGCTCAGCCAGGCTCAGGATATCTTCCTGGATGGCCCCCGGCAAGACTCTCGAGCGAAATCCCTCTTTGGCTTCTTCCATTTCATAACGAAAGTAGGTATCCAGGGCGGAGGACCAAGGCTGGAAGAAAGGCGCCTTTTTCAACATCTCCACGTAAGCCTCATAAGAGGGAAAGGCCTTTCCGAGCCGGTCCAGGGAGATTTTGATTCCCGCCATGACTTTCGCGGTCTGTTCCGGACTGAGCTTTCCCCCTCCATCGATCAGGATCAGCTGACTAACCCGCCCGGGGTTTTGGGCGGCAAATGCCAGAGATATAAAAGCCCCCAGGGAATGCCCCATGAGGACGACCCGGTTCAGCCCCAGGTCATGCAACAGCCCGAGGATGTCCCGTCCGTGAGTTTCGATGGAATAGCCCGAGGGAGGCCTGGCGGATCGTCCTCGCCCCCGGAGGTCCATGGCCAGGAATTGATGACGGGGGGACAGTTTGGCCACCATAGCATCCCAACACCTGCAATTGGCCGTCAACCCATGGACGGCAAGAATCTTCTTTCCCTCTCCTTCCCAGATCGCCAGTTGGATCTCAACTCCATCCCCCTGGACCTTTCTCATAAGCGGTTCTTTCATAAATTCCTTCTCTTACCTCGCTTTCTTGTTTCTGCACGAAAAGACGCGCTGTTCATATTTTCCACCAATCTTTCAGGATAGGTGTAGGTCTCGACCCACAAACCGGGGGGAGCGAAAAAATTTTTCACTCCCATGCAGCCAGGGCTCATCATAACACCACTATTCTCCATGCGCCAAGGCCGGCGTGATGTGTTATGATGTTTTCGAAGCACTCTTTGGTCTGAACAAGGTCGCGGGAAGAAGAGCGAAGGGTTTACATAGAAGGAGCAGTTGTGCGCTCCCGGGAGGTTCTGGAGAGAAAAATGTTGAACTTGGGTCTCACCGAGCTGATTATCATCCTGGGCATTCTATTCTTCATTTTCGGGGGTCGGAAGATCCCCCAGATCAGCAAAGGCTTCGGCCTGGCCATCCGCAATTTCAAGAAAGGCCTCCACGAGCCGGAGGCCATCGACGTGACCCCGACGAAAGAGTCTCCCGCCGAAAAGGAAAACCCTCCGGCAAAAGGGCAATGAAACCGCCGACCCTCGGCTCTTGGCAAAGGGTAAACGAGATGCGCCCACCATGCATTCTCCCCGCTCCCTTCCAAATGAGATGATCACCCTTTCCCGTACGGGCAGATGGGATATCGGCAGACCCGGCATTTCACGCAAAAGCCCCCATGGCCCAGGCGGGCGACCTCCTCCGGGGAGACGGGGTCATCCGCGAGCGCTCGGGGCAAAAACAGGTCGAAGGCCGTAGTCGGGTCATGGATGACGCAGGCCGGCGCGCCGAGGATGGTGGCCTTTCCCAATCGGGCATAAACCGACATGGAGCCGGGAAGAACGGGAACGCCATAGCACAGGATTTCGGCTCCCGCTTTTTGAATTCCCTCGAGGGTCACGTCATCCGGGTCCACGGAAAGCCCGCCCGTGGCCACGATCAGACCGCAGCCTGCTGCTTTCATCCCCCGGATTTCCCGGGCGATCCCCTCCGGGTCGTCGGGGACGATAGCTTTCCGGATCACGGTCGAGCCGTAAGCCTGCACTTTTTCCTGGACCTTCCGCCCGGAACGGTCCCGAATACGGTTTTCGAAAATTTCACTCCCCACCACCAGGATGCCCACTCTCTTCTTCCGGAGGCGGAGCACCCGGACCACCGGTCCTGCGCGGCGGCAAATTTCTTCCACCTTCCTCACGGCGGCCTCTTTCAGCGTAAGGGGGATCGCCCGGGTTCCGGCCACATTTTCTCCCGGGCCGACAACCGAATTGGAATGACGCGTGGAGAAAATCAGGCTGCCCACCCCGTTTATCTTCTGCAAGGCTTCCACGTTCACTTTCAACAGGCCGGGAACTCTGGCCAAAAAATCCACTTTCCCTTCGCGGGGCCCCCGGAGCCGAATGCCCGGTCCGGCGGCAGCCCGGGCGATCCGTTTGGCCGCTTCATCTTCATGGACTTCCCCCCGGGCCAGCGTGAGCACATAAATCTGTTTCTTCCCCATATCCAGGAGCTTGGGGAGGTCCTCGGGCATCACCCGATGGCCCTTGCGAAACGCCGCCCCCTTGAACTTGCCGGGGACGATTTGAGTCAGGTCATGGGCCAGCCTCTGGCCGATGGCATCTTCTATCTTGATTTTCTTCAGCATGACACCTCAAATTCTTTCTTTCGATGTAGGGGGCGCCGCGGGGGGCGAGTTCCAGGGAAGGTTTCACCCACCACGCCGAGCGGCTCGCAACGAATATAGCACGAGACGTTTTCCCCTAAGAAATTCTCTCGCCTTTCATCTCACCGGCCACTTCGCCCATGTACCGAAACAGGCCCGCAGTCTTCTTGGCCTCCGGCCGGGATTTAGGCCTGTTGGCGTTTCCCGTTTCCATGACGGCCGTCCTGGCAATCTCTCCTGCCTGCGCTTCCATTTCCTCGGCTGCTTTTATCATCAGCTTCCCGCGTTCACGGGCCGCCGTTCACTTCCACGCCTCGAAGGCCGGATTCGTCAGCCAGTCGGCGCACGCTTCCCGGGAATGAAAGGCCATCCAAAACATCCCCTGGGGCAGTTGGTCAGTCACCTTGGCCTTGACCGTCACCTCACCCCGGCGGCATTCTTTCCGCCACGGCTTGGATGATCCGGATTCTCTTTTCTTGGAGATTTCGAACCAGGTTCTGGGACTTGAGTTTCCCGTTTTCTCCCATCAAGAGATGAAGACCCAGCGGGGGACGCCCCCCTTTCTTCAGCTTTTCGGCCACAGCGGCGAACCACTCCAAGGATTGTTGGCTTTTGTCCCCCCAGGAGAGGATGGAAAGCCCCGCCTCCCGCAGAAATTCCTGCAGCGATGCGACCGTGGCCAAGAAGCTTATGGACGCATCGTTGGCCCACGGCAAAGGATAGTGGGGCTCGCCGCCTTCATCCTGTAAAATGTCGTGGAAAACGAACCGGCCCCCCACTTTGAGCACCCGGGCGATCTCGGAATGGAACCGATTCTTATCGGCGATGTTCATCTGGGCGTGCTCCGTCCAGACGACGTCAAAAGAACCGCCGGCGAAGGGAACGTCCAGGGCGCTGGCTTGGATGAATCGGGCCTTCGCGGCAAGGCCGACCCTCTCGGCCAAAGCCTGCGCGGTTTCTACGTACTCCCTGGTCAAATCAATCCCCGTGGCCCGGCACTGGTGTTCATCCGCCAGGTATCTCACCGACCCCCCGAGGCCGCAGCCTACGTCCAAAACGCGACTCCCCGGCTTTAACCCGGCGAAATGGGCCAGTTCCACCGTAGCTTCCCGGCCCCGGACATGGAACTCGTCAACGGGCGCCAAATCCTTCGGCCGGAGTTGATTCAAATCCTTACCCATCCCCGAAAGCGTATGCAGGATCGAATCGAGGACGCCACCCACACCATAATGACCATTGATCTTTTGCCTAGGTTCTAGCAAGGGGCTCCTTCCCACCGGTCTTGCCGGATCAATGTCGAGTCAATAAGGATTCCATCATAGCTTAAACCTCCTTTTTCCGCCTTTGGAAAAAGGGATGAAGATGGATTTTACGGCTGTTGAAAAGACCAAAATGCTACCAGAATAATAGTAAATTTAGGACATATTACAACTAATCGTATAAATAATTAACAATTAACCTGTCCCGCATATTGGCGGGGATCTTTGAAAGCCCCGAACTCAAACCGCTTTATGATTTCAGACCTATTCTGCCTCAATTCAGGATGTAACCGCGAACCCCAGTCGAGGCCCTCTTGGGCGTGAGCCAAGGATTTATTATCGCGGCCATGAAGGGCGTTGAAGAAATGCCTCAGATACTCTATACACCACCAGGGAAAGCTGAGTTCCGCGGCTCCCTCATTTTGGGATTTCCCCTCAAATATTCTTCGGTAGTCAATGATCTCCGCGGGCCTGGCCAGGAAATGATTTTGGTCAAAGCCCAAGGCGATGAAACTATGGTAGTTGATCTCGTGTTGGACCAGATTCAAAACCCAGTAGCACACCCCCTAGAAGTCTCGGGCATAAGGGTCGAGGTGAAAAATGTACTTCCTCTTATACTTCTCCATGACATCCTTCTTCGACTTATCCGCCGCCCTTCCCGAGGGGGCCATAATGGTCTCATGATACTCCAGCGAGATCATATCCAGACCCACCTCGGCCACCGTAGGCTTCATCGCCCGAAGCATCGATTCCGTGTCCCCGGCGCAGTCGGAGAGCTCCAGCCAGATGACCGGAGGCTTGAGCTGTTTCTCCGCCTCGGCAATTCGGAGAACTAAAGAAGAGGGCAACGCCAGAGTTTCGGCCATGGCCGTGAAAAATTTTAAAAAGTCCCTGCGGGAGACCCCGCTTTAAGTCAAATTTTGGAGCAAGCTCTCTTCTTCCATGGTAGCGCCAACCTCTTATTTTGTTTAAAAATATTTATACGAGCAGAAAAGAAAAATAAATAGAAAATAATTATAAATAATACTAAATAATTACCTTTTAGCTCAAAATAGTACTAAATATGGCCGGCGAAATCGAGTTATATTATTGGAATGATTCATATTTTTCAGACGAAAAACTTGACAACTATCTTCGAAATTGATATTCAAAACGCCGTTGGAGGAATTGGTTTCCGTTCGCTCGTTTGGCCCTCTCGATGAAGGACCGAATCCGTCTTTTCAGGTGTAAGGAATCAACGAAAAACAAGAACAACCCAGACGCTGACTGCGTTGACCTTCCTGAAAGATTCGGCTGTCGGCTTCACGCTCCCCGAGGGCCAGCTAAAGGACCTAAAATCACGGGCAAAGATTCAGCTGGACCCGGCAGGAGAGGTCCGAAGGGGGAATCTATCATCTGGGCCCCCCAGCCAAGAGACGATGATCCGGCCATGGGCATCATGGATGGGATCAGGGGAAGAGATTGAGAATGCACTCCCGGGGCGGGTCAGACGCCCGCAAAGGGAGCGGTGGTTTGGTTCAAGCTAAAAGGAAGGAGGTGGCTGCCTCAGCCGCGTCAGGAAAGTTTGGAAATTAAGCTAATCTTTTTTTGAGAAGGAAGGAGGAAAGCTATGGAGGTTAACAGAAGGGGGTTTCTGAAGATCTCAGGAGCCACGGCCTTGGCCGGCGGTCTGGGTCTCTCCGTCGAGCCCGCCGCAGCCCAAGCCCCGCCCCCCAAAATTCTGTACACCCGAGAGACGACCACCATCTGTCCCTACTGCGCGGTGGGTTGCGGGATCATCGTCCACACCCGGGATGGCAAGGTCATCAACACCGAAGGGGATCCCGACCACCCCATCAACCAGGGAGCCCTCTGCCCGAAGGGTTCTTCGCTATACCAGCTTTCGGACAACAAGAACCGCCTGACCAAGCCCCTCTACCGGGCTCCGAACGCCAACGAGTGGAAGGAAGTCACCTGGGAGTGGGCCCTGGATAAGATCGCCGAGAATATCAAGACCGCGCGGGACTCCTCGTTCATGCTGAAGAACGAGAAGGGAGAGACGGTGAACCGCACCGACGCCATCGCCTCGGTGGGCAGCGCGGCCATGGATAACGAAGAGTGTTACGTCTACCAGAAATTTCTGCGCGGTCTGGGCCTGGTATACATCGAACACCAGGCGCGGATATGACACTCCCCCACAGTAGCGGCTCTGGGAGAGTCGTTCGGACGGGGAGCGATGACCAACCATTGGAACGATCTTGCCAATGCGGACGTCATCTTGATCATGGGCAGCAACCCGGCGGAGAACCACCCCATATCTTTCCGCTGGATCAACAGGGCTATTGAAAAGGGAGCCAAGCTCGTCTGCGTGGATCCCCGGTTTACCAAATCCGCGACCAAAGCCCATGTGTACGCCCCCTTGCGGTCGGGCACGGATATCGCTTTTCTGGGAGGGATGATCAAGTACCTTCTGGAAAATGACCTGATCCAGAAGGAATACGTTGTGGAATACACCAACGCCTCCTTCCTGATCGAGGAGAAGTTCGGGTTCCAGGACGGCCTTTTTCCCGGCTATGACGCCAAGGGCCGGAAATACGATCGGTCGACCTGGAAGTACCAGGTGGATGCCAACGGGATTCCCCAAATGGACAAGACCCTGCAGAGTCCCCACTGCGTCTACCAGCTGCTGAAGAAGCACTACGACCGGTACAACATGGACATCGTCTCCCAGATCACCGGCACTTCCAAGGACGACCTGGTAAAGGTCTACAAGACCTATGCCGAGACCGGCAAGCCGGACAAGGCGGGGACTATCCTTTACGCCATGGGGTGGACCCAGCACACGGTGGGTACCCAGAACATCCGGGCCATGTCGATCATCCAGCTCCTCCTGGGAAACATGGGAATGGCGGGCGGGGGGGTAAACGCCATGCGCGGCGAGTCCAACGTCCAGGGATCTACGGACTTCGGGCTTCTCTTCCACATCCTCACCGGGTATAACCCCGCTCCGAAGGCCTCGGATAAGACGCTGAAAGACTACAACGAGAAATACACCCCCCAGACCAAGGATCCCAAGTCCTTTAACTGGTGGAAGAACCGGCCCAAATACATCGCCAGCTTCCTCAAGGCCATGTACGGGGCCAACGCCAACAAGGAGAACGATTTCGGGTACGGCTGGCTGCCGAAGCTGGACGAAACCCAGAACGCCTCCTGGCTCATGCTCTTCGACCAGATGAACAAAGGCAAGTTCAAGGGATTCTTTTCCTGGGGCCAGAATCCTGCCTGCTCCGGGGCCAACGCCAACAAAGTGCGCAAAGCCATGGAGACCCTGGACTGGATGGTCAACGTCAATCTCTTCGACAACGAGACCGGGTCTTTCTGGAAGGGTCCGGGGAAAGACCCCTCCAAGATCAAGACCGAAGTCTTCATGCTTCCCTGCGCCGCTTCCTTCGAAAAAGAAGGGTCCCTCTCCAACTCCGGGCGGTGGATGCAGTGGCGCTACAAGGCGGTCAATCCCCCGGGAGAGGCCCAGCCCGACCTGGAGATCATCCATGAGCTCTTCCTCAAGGTCCGCAAGCTCTACAAGGAAAAGGGCGGCACCTTTGCGGAGCCCATCCTGAACCTCTCCTGGAATTACGGCCCCAAAGGCCCGGACGGGACGGCCCATCACATCAACCCCCATTTCGTGGCCCGGGAGATCAACGGCTTCACGTCCAAGGACATCGAAGTCGAAGATCCCAATACCAAGGTCAAAACCGTGGTGGTCAAAGCCGGCCAGCAGGTGCCGAGCTTTGCCTTCCTCCAAGACGACGGTTCCACCACCTGCGGCAGCTGGATCTACTGCGGTTCCTACACCGAAGCCGGAAACATGGCCGCCCGGAGGATCAAGATCGATCCCACGGGGATCGGGCTCTATCCGGGCTGGGCCTGGTGTTGGCCGGTCAACCGCCGGATCATTTACAATCGGGCTTCGGTTAACAGGGAAGGAAAGCCCTGGGACCCCAAGCGGGCGGTGATCTGGTGGGATGGAACCCGGTGGCAGGGAGACGTTCCCGACGGGCCGCCCCCTCCGGGAGCCATCCACCCATTCATCATGCAGCCTGAAGGCCATGGGCGCCTCTTCGGGCTGGGCATGGCCGAGGGGCCATTCCCCGAACACTATGAACCCCTGGAGTGCCCCATCGAGAAAAACCTCATGTCTTCGCAGAAGTTCAACCCTACGGCCAAGATCTTCGGAGAAGCCGGAATCGGCGTGGGAGCGGACAAATACCTCTCCTGCGACCCGCGGTTCCCCTTGGTTTGCACGACCTATCGGGTCACCGAACACTGGCAGACCGGTGTCATGACCCGCTGGACCCCTTGGCTGATCGAGCTGGAGCCCCAGATGTTCGTGGAGTTATCCAAGGAGCTGGCCAAGGAGAAGAACATCAGCAACGGGGACCGGGTGGTGGTAAAATCGGCCCGCGGCGAGGTGGACTGCAAGGCCATCATCACCGGGCGGTTCAAACCTTTCAAGATCGCCGGGCAGACGGTTCATCAGGTCGGGATTCCCTGGCATTATGGTTGGGTCACGCCGCCCGACGGGGGAGACAGCGCCAACCTCCTCACCCCCACGATCGGGGACGCCAACACCATGATCCCGGAGTCCAAGGCCTTCATGGTGAACGTGGAAAAGAAAGGGGGGAAGTGAAATGGAAGAAAAAGTCATGCTCGTCGACGTCTCCAAGTGTACGGCCTGCCGGGCTTGCCAGGTCGCCTGCAAGCAATGGAACCGGCTGCCGGCGCAGAAGAGCGAACAGAGAGGCACCCATCAGAACCCCCCCGACCTCAACTGGGCAACCTGGAACCTCATTCGCTTCACCGAAGTCTCCAACCAGGAAGGAGCCATGAAATGGCTCTTCCGGCGGGATGCCTGCCTGCACTGCACGGACCCCGGGTGCCAGCGGGCCTGCCCGGTTCCGGGTTGCATCACGAAGACCAGCGAAGGGGCCGTGGTCATCAACCAGGAGTTGTGCATCGGCTGCAAGATGTGTGTCAACTCCTGCCCCTTCGAGATTCCCCGGATCAATCCGGAAACCAACCGGGCCTACAAGTGTACCTTCTGCTGGGACCGCACCTCCCGGGGGCTGATTCCCGCCTGCGCCAAGGCCTGCGCCATGGGGACGCTCACCTTCGGAAACAAGCCGGAGATGATCGCCAGGGCCTATGCCCGGGCCAAGACCCTGGGGGGAAGCGCCTCCGTGTACGGGGACAAATATGTGGATGGGACGCACGTCGTTTATGTGCTGCCGGAGAATATCCGCCTGTACGAAAGGCTGGCGATCAACCCGTCCATCCCCCTTTCCCTGATCCTCTGGAAGGACGTCCTCAAGCCTTTGACGGTCTTGGCCATCGGGGCTACCCTGGTGGGGACTTTCTTCCATTACATCATCAAAGGGCCCAAGCGGCCGGAAGAAGGAGGAAACGAACATGGCTAAACCGAAAAACCTGATTCAAGCCTCGACCGCTTTCGAAAGGGTGGTCCACTGGGTCCTGGGGGGAAGCTGCTTATTCCTCTTCCTCACGGGATTCGGGCTCATGTTCCATTCCCTCTCCTTCATCGCCCGGCTGTTCCCGCCCGTTCCTTACCTCTCCGTGGGCGGACATGAAACCATGAAGCTCTTCCACAACCTCTGCGGCCTCCTCTTCGGCCTCTCCTTCCTCCCGGCGCTGATCGCCTGGGGGAAAGACACCCTGTTCCTCAACGAGGATGACATCCGTTGGTTCAAGGTTCTGGGGGGCTACCTCTGGGAAGTGGAGAATGTCCCCGAGGCCGGAAAGTTCAACGCCGGCCAGAAGGTCTTCTTCATCGTGCTCTTCCTCATCTGGGCCATGATGGTGGGAACGGGGATCTTCATGTGGTTCCCCGTCCTCGGCGTATTCCTGACCCGCTGGCTTTACGTTCTCCACGTCCTGGGAGTCCTGGTGCTCGGGTCTTTCCTGGTTATTCACTTCTACCTCGGGACCTACGGCAACCCCGGAACCTTCCAGGTCATGGGCCACGGGTATGTTACCAAGGCCTGGTGTAAGAAGCACCGCCCCAAATGGTTGAAGGACGTGGAAGCAGGACGTCGGTCGATTTAATCTTTTTTCCAAAGGGGCGATCGGCCGATCGACCCTACGTTCAACAAGCGCTTTCCAATAAGGCTTACTCTCGAAGTCGGAGTAAGCCTTTTTATTTCGGATTGTGGAATGATCCTATCTAAATCCGCAATCCGAAATCCGCAATGGGGATTCCTCCTGGACAGAAATAGGGGAGTAGCCTACAATAAAGCCAAAATCGGGAGAAGATGAAAATTCATGGACCAGCCTCTGCAAAAGCTCCGCCGATTCCGCGACCAAAGGCCGAACTATAAAGAAATTGTGGACCTGGCTGAACGGTTGATCACCGAAAAGCGTCGAAGGAAGGAAAAGAAGGGCACCCCCGTCCTCAAACCGGATGCGGCCAGGGCCAAGGCTCATATGGAAGCGGGGTTTCCCTATTCCCGCCCGGAAGAAGTTTTTCATCCATCTTCCGCTGCCGACGAATCCTTTTCCCGGCTCCTGAAGGCCCTGGAAGAAGCAAGCCCCGATCGGTATGGGGAACTGAAGAAATACCTGGATCGAAGAGACTTTCGCCTGAATGAGGAGGTGGAGCGCCTCCTTCAGAATCAGCTTTCCGAGGGCCATCCGGAAGGGGAACCGGGGCCGGAGGGCAGCCTGCTTTTCTTCTTCCTCGTCCAGCTCCTGAAACCTGCTTTTGAAACGCAGGCTGAACTCTGGCGCGCCGGCCTGAAGGTGCTCTCCTGGCCGCAAGGGTACTGCCCGTTTTGCGGGGCTTTTGCCGGGATGGCCGAGATCCGGGAAGAGGGAAGGCGATTCCTCCACTGCTCTCTCTGCGGCACGGAATGGGAGTATCCCCGCACGCAATGTCCCTACTGCCGGAATGAGGACCAGGAGCAGCTCACGTATTTCCAAGTGGAAGGAGAAGCGGGTTATCGCGTCGACATCTGCTTGTCCTGCCGGCATTATTGGAAAACGGTCGATTCCCGGGAGATGGAAGGACCGCTCGACTTCGAGGTGGAAGATTACCTAACCCTGCACCTCGATCACCTCGCCCAGGAGGAGGGGTATATCCGGCCGGCAAAGCTATTCGTCGAGACCCGGTAAAACAATTGCCTATTGCCAATTGCGAATTGCGCATTGGGAATTGGATTGCCAATTCTGGAAGGCGGATTGTAGGGGCGTGCGGCGCACTTCCTTTCGGTTTCTGGAATCTGGAGTGAGTCGTTTGCAGGAGGACCGCTCTTTTACCATGAGGTCTGGAGGGCCGGGTCTCCACGTTCCTCTACCGACTCTGAACTGTGAATTCTTTTTTTTGAGGGGGATCTGGTGAAAATTTCCGTGGTCAAAAACATTCTGGAGGCCAATCAGCGAATCGCGGAGGAGAACCGCCAGCGTTTCTCCCAGAATAAGCTGCTGGTCATCAACCTCATGAGTTCCCCGGGGGCCGGCAAGACTTCTCTCCTGGAAAAAACCATCCTCGGCCTGAAGAGTAGATTCCGCATCGGCGTGGTCGAGGGGGATATTCAGTCCACCTACGACGCCGAGCGGATCGGCCAGACGGGAGCGCCGGCGGTTCAGATCAACACCGGGGGAGCCTGCCATCTGGACAGCAACATGGTCCAAGAGGCGCTGAAAAACCTGAACCTCGCCGACCTCGATCTTCTCTTTATCGAAAACGTTGGCAATCTGGTCTGCCCCGCCGAGTTCAGCCTGGGAGAAGATTTCAAGGCCATGATCCTCTCCGTGGCCGAAGGGGACGACAAACCCCTGAAATACCCCCTCATGTTCCACGAATCCAAAGTCCTGGTCATCAACAAAATCGACCTTCTTCCCTTCTGCGAATGCAACCCGGACCTGATCGAAGAGCGGGCCAGAAAGATCAACCCGAACTTAATGATCTTTCGGGTCTCCTGCCGGACAGGAGAAGGATTGGACCGTTGGACCGGCTGGTTGACAGACCAGATCAAACCGAGGACGTAGGAGGATTACTCGAAGATCATTTTTCCAACTTTGATCCCCTCGATGGCTTTCAGTTCTTTTTCCATCCGGAGGATGTCCTCTTCCTTGCCGAACATCTCCAGGAGAACCAGGCCGGTCGGAGAGCAGGCGGTCTCATTCACATCATGCAATCCGAGACGGGTCTTGATGTTACACCCGTATTGGGTGAAGAGCTTCTGGACTTCGGGGGCCTTGGTCAAACGGTTGGTGACCTGGATGCCCAGGATGATTTTTTTCATTTCTTCCTCCTAAGCTGGATTTTCATAAAATCGGTCGTTCTGCGCCGACCCCTTCATTCTAAGAAATTCTTTTCGATTTTTTCAAGTCCATAATGCTGAACCCGGAGGATCGGGGAGGGAGGAAAAGCCTGAGGGGAAAAAGCCAAGGGCGATGACCTAATGACCACCAGAAACAAAAAAGCCGCTATGAAAGCGGCTTTTTTGTTTCTGGTGCCGAAGGCGGGACTCGAACCCGCATGAGCGTAGCTCGCCACCCCCTCAAGATGGTGTGTCTACCAAATTCCACCACTTCGGCATGAATCTCTTTCCTTCCCGGCTCGGCTATTTGGTTGCGGGCGAAGGCGCCGGCTGGGGAGCGGGTTGAATCGGGGTACCCGTTTCCACCGGAGTGGGCGGTTGAACCGGAGCACTCTTGGCAGGTTTCGTCTCCCGCACCGAGGAAACGCCCGTGCGGTGGCTGTACATATAGGCCAAGCTGATGGAGGTAACCATGAAAATAATGGCCACGCCGGTGGTGATTTTNNACGATCAGGATTAAAAGGACACAGACAATGATGTGAACAATCGCCACCGCCAGAGTCATAATTGAACCATGCCTCCCGTCTCAAATATCAGCTTTTATAGCATAACCCCGGGGAAAAAGCTACTTAAAAAACAGGTTCGAGGACCGAAGCTCGAGGCCCGAGGAGGAAATAAGAAACACAAAGCACCCGGGGGGGGCTAGTTTTGGAAAGTCCGCCCGAAAGAGAGGTGGGTCCTAAGTAAAGGACCTTTGCTCTCACTTTCTTTTCCCTTCTTGCGGTAATTTTTTCTCCTCGATCCTCGGGCCTCGTTCCTATAATTTTTTCCGTCGGCCCGTTGCCTTGCCCCCTTAGCCCTGGGCTTTCTGAATGATCTGAGCAAAGGACTTCACGTCTAGGCTCGCCCCTCCCACCAAGGCCCCGTCCACGTCTTGCATGCTCATGAGCTCGGCGGTGTTCTCCGGTTTCACACTCCCCCCGTAGAGAATCCGGATCTCCTGGGAAAGGGATGGGGAAAAGACCTCCCCCAAAAGCTTGCGGATGAAAGCATGGACTTCCTGGGCCTGCTGGGGGGTAGCGGTCTGCCCGGTGCCAATGGCCCACACCGGCTCATAAGCAATCACCACCCCAGAGGGGTCTCTTACCGGGAGCCCCTTTAACCCTTCCCGGATCTGCCTTTCCACCACCGGGAACGTCACCCTGCCCTGCCGTTCCGCCAGGGTCTCGCCCACACAAACGATGGGGATCAATCCTTCCTTCATCAAAGCCACCGCTTTCTTATTTACCGAATCATCGGTTTCCTGGAAGTACTGCCTCCGTTCGGAATGACCTGCGATCCCCAGACGGCAGCCGGCGTCTTTGAGCATGCGGGCCGAAACCTCCCCGGTGTAAGCGCCGCTCTCCGCCCAGAAGACATCCTGGGAAGCCACTAGGATCGGAGATCCTTGAAGGGCTTGAACAGCCGCGGCAATCGCAGTGAAGGGCGGGGCGACGGCCGCCTCTATCTTTTTCCCCTGAAGGGCGCCGACTTCGCCCTTGAGACGATTGCAGAAATCCAAGGCCTCCGGGATGGTCTTGAACATCTTCCAGTTTCCGACGATCAACGGAATCCGAGGCATATGACCCGACTCCTTTCAAAAAAACATTCACCAAAGAGGCACGGAGATATAACCTAATTTTCAATGAAACAAATAAATTCTCATTTTTTCTTGAAAATTCTCTGTGCCCTCTATGCCTCCGTGGTAAATTTCATGCTTTTAACGCTTCCACCCCGGGAAGTTTCTTACCTTCCAGGAGTTCCAGAAAGGCGCCGCCGGCCGTGGAGATGTAGGAGATCTTGCCCGCCTGACCCGACTTGTGAACGGCCGTATCGGTGTCGCCTCCCCCGATCACGCTTATGGCTCCGGAGTTGATGATCTGCCTGATCATTCCCATGGTGCCCTTGCTGAAGGGTTCCATCTCGAAAACTCCCATGGGCCCGTTCCAGAGAATGGTCTTGGCATCCCCTAGGGCCTCGCCGAAGCGGGCCAGGGTCTCCGGGCCGATATCCAACCCCATCCAGCCGGCCGGGATCTTGTCCGCCGGCACCACTTTCGTCTGGGCCGAAAGGTCCATCTTATCCGCCACCACGCAATCCACGGGCAGGTAGACCTTTACCCCTTTTTTATTGGCTCCTTCCAGAATCTCTTTGGCGGTCTGGAGGAGGTCGTCCTCCACCATCGATTTGCCCACCTCCATCCCCATGGATTTCAGGAAGGTAAAAGCCATTCCCCCGCCGATGATCAGTTTGTCCACCCGGGGAGCCAGGTTCTGGAGGACTTCCAGCTTGCCCGAGACCTTGGCGCCGCCGATGACCGCCACCAGGGGCCGGGCCGGGGCTTCCATTACTTTGCCCAGGTAATGAAGCTCATCCCGCATGAGATACCCGGCGGCTTTATCCTTGAAGAATTTGGTCACTCCCTCCACCGAGGCATGGGCGCGATGGGAGACGGCGAAGGCATCGTTCACGTACACCTCCGCCAATTTGGCCAATCCCTGGGCAAAGGCCGGGTCGTTCTTCTCCTCCTCCTTGTGGAACCGGAGGTTCTCTAAAAGGAGGACGTCGCCGGGCTTCATGGCGGCCACCATCTTTTCTACTTCCGGGCCGATGCAGTCCGGCGCCAGTTTGACTTCCTTCTTCAGGAGCTCTCCAAGCCTTCGGGCCACGGGCGCCAGGCTGAATTGGGGCTCCGGTTTTCCCTTGGGACGTCCGAGATGAGAAGCCAGGACGATCTTGGCGTTCTTGGAAAGAGCATAGTTCAAAGTGGGAAGGACCGCCCGGATCCGGGTGTCATCGGTAATGCTCCCGCTCTTGTCGATGGGAACGTTGAAATCCACCCGCAGGAAGATTCTTTTGCCGGAGATATCCAACTGGTCGATGCTTTTGAAAGCCATGGCTTCTCTCCCTCCCGGCGAAGATGATATACCNNGGAATGGGGAATAAAAAATACGCCACAAAACCCGATAATTCAAAGAATCGGGAATGATATTTGCATATTTTAGGACCAATTTTATAGTGTTTCCGGACCACTTATGGAGGTTATTCATTCCGCATTCACCGGGGGGTGAAACACGGGGGGTGAAACCTTTTGACAACGGCCTGGCTTGATGATATTTTTAATAATCATAAGAGGTTAATCAATTTCCTTACCCCGGGAAGAGAATCGATCCTTCGATCTCGCCTAGCAGAAAGGAGCTCGCCATGGCAATCAAGGTTGGCATAAACGGCTTTGGGAGGATTGGGCGCAGTGTTTTCCGGGCCGCCCTGGAAGACAAGGAGTTTTCCAGCATCGAGATCTTGGCCATTAACGACCTGACGGATAACGCCACCCTATCCCATTTGTTGAAGTATGATTCCATCATGGGGCGTCTGAAAGCGGAAGTGAAGGTCACCGAGAAAGGGCTGGTGGTCGACGGGAAGACCGTGGTCATCACCGCACGCAAGGACCCNNACCGACTCCGCCCGGGCCCGGGCGCACCTCGACGCGGGGGCCCGCAAGGTCATCATCACCGCTCCGGCCAAGAATGAAGACAAAACCTTCGTCATGGGAGTGAATGAATTCGAGTATGATCCCTACCAGCACCATATCGTATCCAACGCTTCCTGCACGACCAACTGCATGGCCCCAATCGCCAAGGTCATCCTGGAGAAATTCGGGATTCGGCGGGGTCTCATGACCACAATTCACTCCTACACCAACGATCAGAGAATCCTGGATTTTCCCCACAGCGACCTCCGGCGGGCCAGGGCCGCGGCCCTGTCCATGATTCCCACGAAGACCGGGGCCGCTCAGGCCGTGGCCCTCGTGATCCCGGAGCTGAAGGGAAAGTTTGACGGGCTGGCCGTTCGGGTTCCCACGCCCAACGTTTCCCTCGTTGACCTGGTGATCGACCTCGAGCAGGAGGCGACGGTCAAGGACGTGAACCAGGCCTTGAAGGATTCGGTCAACCGTTACCTGGGCTACACCGAAGAACCCCTGGTCTCCATCGACTTCCAGGGGGATCCCCATTCTGCCGTGGTGGATGGCGGTTCGACGAAAGTGATCGGAACCCTGGCCAAAGTTCTGGCCTGGTATGACAACGAATGGGGTTATTCCAACCGGGTGCTGGACCTCATTTTGCACATGGATTCTCAGAAATCCGTTTAACCGAGGCTTCTCCCATGTCCACCGACCCCCCATCTCCGAACACCGATAGCGTTCGCAGGGAAAACGTTGCCTCCCCGGATCTTTTCGATTCCGACGCCTTGCGCATCAACCTGGAAGAGACGGCGGTGGATCAGGTCGCCGTGGACCCCAAGTACAGAGTCCTCCAGGAGACGGTTTCCGGGTATCGGGGAATCCTGAAATCCCTGGATGTCCTTCTTTTCGAACTCAACCATCCATTCAAAAACTGGGAGATCATCCTTCCGGAGCTGCGGAATTTCTCCCTCAAACATTTTTCCTCCTACTCCCGCCATCCGAAAGGACCGCAGGCCGTCGCGGTCATGATCGACGTTTTTCTCGACGCTCTCCTGACCTCCCCGCGGGAGGACCTGCAGGCCAGGGCCATCGATCATCTGCTCGGCTATCTGGAAAAAATTCTCCACGAGCTGAATCCCTCGAACCGGGAAAGCCTCCTGCCCGTGTTGAGGGCTTGCTTCCAGCGGCTCTCCTCCCTTCCGGAGAAAAAAGGTTCTTTGCTGGCTTCCAGCCACACCCCCTTGAAGAGGATCGGCCAGGCTCTGCTCCAAGCAGCCCCGGGCGACTCGGGCCTCAGCGAGTTCAATGAGCTTCTGGCCCGGAGCCTGCGGGCGGCCTACGAGTACTGGCTCAAGGAAGAAGACCCCGAGGCGTGGTTCGTCCGCGAAGGGGTGGACACCCCGGAGATCCGGGGGACCGATGGGGCGATGGTGGAGGGCATTTCCCATCGGCGTCTGAAGGGACATCTGTCCAGGCTGGATCAGCTCTCTTCCCGCGACGGGTCGTTCGAGGCCTTGCGCGCTCTGCTCGAACTGCCTGGTTATTTGGAGATCGTCCGGGCCTACAAGGAGATCCCGAATAAATTGACGTCCGACGCGGAGGGGGACAAAGACCTTCTGGTCAAGAACTGGAAGATCCTCTCTCTCTTCAAGATCATGGAGATTCAAGGGCTGAAGGACATCCACGAAGAGACCCTGCGGGAGATCAACCACACCCTGGTTGATCTGATCCGGAAGGAATCCCCCGAGCGGATGGGGGAGGTTCTGNNCAGGTGCTCCGGTTCGGTTTTCAGTACCCGGGCTACCAGGGGGTCGACGCCAACTGGCAGATCATCTGCAACCCCTGCCATGTGCTCAACGTCCGGGTCTGGCTGGACCTTATCTCCCGCAACCCCAAATGGTGCAGCACCCTTCTCTCCGCCCTGATCATCAACCTACGGCTGGGCGGGACCTGCATCAAGGACACGGACCTCTTCCAGAAAGAGATCACCAAGCTGCTCAACTCCGACACGGAGCCGGTCTACAACCTGGTCAAACAGCTCACCAAGGCCCTTCCGGTCTATTTCAACGAAATCGGCGCCGAAGGGCAGCTGCGGGATGTGACCACGGACATCGACGAGATCCGCAACCGCAAGGACGATCTCATCCACTTCCTGAGGAAGCAGAGCCACGTAGAAAGCAGCAACCTCATCGAAGACTTTATCCGGGAGATCTTCCGCTTCTGGCGGCTGAAGGACAAGAACGGCTTGCGGCACTTCCTCCCCCCGGAGATCTTCCAGAACTTGAAGACCGAAGGACCTTTCATCGAGGAGGTTCATGCGGTCCTGCAGGAGATCTTCGGGCAGAAGGACTTGCAGAAAGAGGAAGACCTCCTGAAACTGAACGATTCGGAGATTGGGGGTATCCTCTCCTCCCTCCCCCACCTCTCGGAGGGGGAGAAGAGACGGGTGGATCTCCTGATCAAAATCTATCGCCTCATCAACCAGAAGTATCACCTGGGCTTTCAGGAGATCCGGTACCATCTCCAGCAGGCCTCCCGGTGGGGTTTCGAGGGGCTGGACGAGCTTCATAAGGTCCTGGACCGGAACGACACCCTGGAGTGTCTGGAGGCGATCCTGACCTACCTGGAAGGATTGAAAGAGATCATCACCTCGGCCGAACGGTTCGAAGCCCGGGAAGACATCTACCGCAAGCGGCACATCGCCGTGGACATCCCCTCCATGTACGGACGGTATCGGGAGAAGAAGTTCGATGCGCTGGGATTGACCTTCCGTCTGGAGAACCTGGCCAACATCTACTTTGAAAGGCTTATCGACAGCCTCGACCTCTCCTTTATCACCCGGGCCACTTTTTTCCAGATCATTCGGGTCATCCACTATTTCTTCCGGGCCATACAGCTGGACGGCATATCCTCCCACCGGCTGGAAACCCAGCTCAAGCTCCTGGAAAAGTCCCTGGAGATCAAACGGTTCACCTTCGGCCAGTACCTGGACATCTTCCGGGGATTCTCGGAGGCGGTCAAAGACATCCTTTCGGTCTACTACCTCAACGCCCACCGGAACAACCTCTCCAACCTCATCCATCAGATGGGGCGGCAGAATATCCAGGACAAATACCTTCCCCCTTCGGGAGAAGAGTTGAGTCTCAACGAATTTATCCATCAGATCAGCGAGCGATTCCTGCGGGACCTGGTTTCCACCACCTTCGGGCTCCAATACCTGGACAATTTTCTGACCCGCATCCATCAGATCCTCACCGAGCAGAGAGAAACACTGAGCGAGGGAGACCTGGACCTTCTCATGACCTACGACGCCAAGAAGGTCTCCTGTTTACTCCATAACCCCAACCCCCTGACCAACGACCTGATCCACCTGGGGGGAAAAGGGTACAACTTGGTAGTCCTGGCCTCGGAGGGAATCCATGTTCCCCCGGGGTTCATCGTGACCACGGAGGTCTTCCGCTGCCAGCGGATCATCGAGCGGTACAAGCACGCCCGGGACCATTTCGACCGGGAGATCCGGGCCGGACTCCAGCAGATCGAAAAAGCCACCGGAAACGAGTTCGGCAGCACCCGGCGCCCCCAGCTCCTGGCCGTGCGCAGCGGGGCAACCATCTCCATGCCCGGAATGATGGCCACCCTACTGAACGTGGGGATCAACGAAGAGATCGTGGAGAGCCTGGCCCGGTCCACGGGGGAGGTTTGGTTCGCCTGGGACAATTACCGCCGGTTTATCCAGTCCTGGGGGATGTCCTTCGGCATGCAGCGGGACATTTTCAGCGAGGTCATGCGCAAGCACAAGGCCAAGTACCACGCGGAGAAGAAGAGACAATTCACCGGTGAGGAGATGAAACAGCTGGCCCTGGCCTACCGCGCGGCCGTCGAGGAGCGGCATATTACCCTTTACGAAGACCCCTGGACCCAGTTGCAGGTGGCCATCCAGCAGGTCATCCGGTCTTGGGACTCCAACAACGCCCGGCAGTACCGCCAGATCATGGGAATCTCGGACTACTGGGGGACGGCGGTGATCGTCCAGTCCATGATCTTCGGGAACCTCAGCCTCTATTCGGGCAGCGGCGTTTTCTTCACCGCCCATCCCTACCGGAAGATTCGCCGGGTCGCCCTGTGGGGAGACTTCACTCCAGGCAACCAGGGAGAAGACATCGTCGGGGGGCTGGTCAGCACCTATCCCATTTCTAAGGACCAGAGGGAAACGGCCGGGGGAGACGGGGACCTCTCCATGGAAGAAGATTTTCCGGAAATCTACAAGCAGCTCTTCTCCATCTCCAAGACCCTGGTGTACGACCGGAAATGGAATCCCCAGGAGATCGAATTTACCTATGAGAGCCCCGATGCCTCGGGGCTGTACATCCTCCAGACCCGGGACATGGTGTCGGCCAAGAGGGAGAGGTTCGAAGTCTTCTCCCCCTCCGACGAGCTGGAGGAGAGCTTCGTCGGCAAAGGGATCGGGGTCAGCGGCGGGGCCCTTTCGGGAAGGATTGTCTTCACCCTGGAAGACATCCAGCTCTTCCGCAAGGAGGAGCCGGGAACTCCGCTCATCCTGATCCGCTCGGATACGGTCCCGGAGGACGTGCGGGAACTCTCCCTGACGGAGGGCCTTCTGACCGCCAAGGGGGGGCAGACTTCGCACGCGGCCATTGTGGCCTTTGAGCTGGACAAGACGGCGATCGTGGGATGCCACCAGATGGTGGTGGTCGAGAACGAAGGACGGTGCCAAATCAACCGGACTTTTCTCCAGCGGGGAGACTGGATCAGTCTGGACGGGAGAAAAGGGCTGGTCTATCTCGGGAAGCATGAGACCCAAAACGAGGGAGAACCTTACCACAGGCTTCTCTAAGCTTTTCCCGGGAGGCGAGAAGCCCGAAGAAGGCTTTCATCCTTCAATTTTAATCCCGCCGAAGGCGGGACCAAACTCCAGACCACCACCTAAATCTAAATTTCCATGACCCAAGCTGCCCAAAACTTGGAATCTTTTTCTTTCCCGAAGGAGATTTGATTTTCCAGACCGGCAATCATCCCCGGCTGGGATCTCGGTAATGGGAACCGGGTCGGGATTCGGTCCCGCCTCTCGCGGGATTGGAATTAGGCGTTAGAAAGCTAGGGATAAACAGGGAGGGCCCGTGAAAAGGGCCTGGCCTTTCGATAAATCTCAACCAAAGGGGGTACGCAATGACCTATAACCCACGGCCAGGGAAAGGCCCATCGCAGGGCGGAGAAAGACTGCCCCTGAAACTGGGGATCAACGGCCTCGGCCGGATCGGAAAGCTCACCCTCTGGCACCACGTGGCCAGAGGCTCCTTCTCCGAACTCGTGGTGAACATCGGCCGGGAGGCCGGAACCGGCCTGCAGGATATAGCCGATTATGTCGAGCGGGACAGTACCTATGGGTACCTCGGCCAGTATCTCCACGGGCACAAAGCGGACCGGGTGATCGAAAACCTGAACGAGGAGCACGGAACAATGGAGGTCAACGGGGTTCCGGTAACCATCCTGAGGAAGGACCGCAATCCCAAAGACATTCCGTGGAAGAGCCTGGGGGTTCCCCTGGTGGTGGACACGACCGGGAAGTTCCTGGACCCCACCGTTCTGCCCGATGACAAGAAGGGATCCATTCAGGGGCATCTGCAGGCCGGCGCGCAGAAGGTCATCGCCTCGGCTCCTTACAAGATCAAGGACAAGGCCCTCAAGATGCCGGCCGATGCCATCACCATGGTAATGGGGATCAACGACGACCAATACAACCCCAAGCAGCACCGGATGGTTTCCGGCGCCTCCTGCACCACCACCTGCCTGGCCTTCATGGTGAAACCCCTGCTGGACTTTTTCGGGGCCGACAAAATTCTTACCGCCTCCATGGTCACCGTGCATGCCGCCACGGGATCCCAGGAGGTTCTGGACCGTCTGCCCGACGCCAAGACCAAGGACCTGCGCAAGAACCGGTCCATCCTGAACAACATCATCCTCACCTCCACCGGAGCGGCCAAGGCTCTGTCTCTGGTCATCCCGGAGATGAAGCGCATCGGTTTCATCGCCGAATCCGTGCGGATTCCCACCAGCACCGGGTCTCTGATCGTTCTGGTGGTTACCCTGGAGGACGAGAGCCTGCAACAGCCTTTCAAACGTGAACTGATCAACCAGATCTTCCAGAAGGCCTCTGATGGCTACCTGAAGGATTACCTCCTGTACACCGAACGGCAGAATGTCTCTTCCGATATCATCGGGAACCCCCGCGCGGCCGCGGTGATCGAGGGAACGGAGACCCACACCCGGACGGCTTCCATCTGCATCGACCTGGCCAAAATCCCCCAGTTCAAGGAAGCAGCTAAAGCAGGAGAGGAGAAGTGCATCGCCGAGATCCCCGTCACCCAGGCAGTCATTTATGGCTGGTATGACAATGAACTGGGGAGCTATACGAATCTGCTGGGGGACATGACCGTTAAGATCGCTAAAACTCTTTAAAGAATGCTTCCATCCATCTTTCCCCCTCCCGATCCCGCCGCCCTCTGGTTGGTTCAGGAGGGGTTTTTTTTCCTCCGTATTATCTTGATCAGCGCATGACTTTGAACCCGGTCTATACAGAGCGACCTAGATAAACCTTCCTATACCGTTATCTCTGAAAGCGCCCGAGAAAACCGACCCTATTCCAAGTCAAATCCGGGGATGATGGAACCTACGGGGTTGTGGCAAATATGCGCAAGGTTTTAGATCGCCATGCATGAAATCCATACTCCTTTATATAATCTGATATGCCCTGTGTTTATGCAGCCGCTATGTCACGAGATCTTATG
>PMCE01000524.1 GCA_003154025.1 Syntrophaceae bacterium | reverse complement strand
CGCTGCCTCTGTCCGGGGCCGGGGTCCTGCTCCATGATGGGGACGGCCAATTCGACGAGCTGCCTCACCGAAGTCATGGGGCTGTCCCTGCCCGGCTGCGGAACTTCCCATGCCGTGGACGCCAAGAAGCTGCGCCTCGCCAGGGAGAGCGGAGAGCAGATCCTGCGGATCTGGAAGGAAGACCTGCGGCCTTCCAAGATCTTGAACCTCTCCGCCCTCAAGAACGCCATCACCGCCAGCATGGCCTTCGGCGGGTCGACGAATACCGTCCTCCACCTGATGGCCCTGGCCAGCGAGCTGAATATTCCCCTGACCCTGGAGACCTTCGATGAGATCAGCCGCCGGACCCCCTTCATCTGCAGCATCAAGCCCAGCGGGAAGTTTCCCATGCTGGGCCTGGAAGACGCGGGCGGGGTGCCGGCCGTGCTGCATGAACTCCGGGACCTTCTGGACCTCGACGTTCTCACCGCCACCGGAAAGACTCTCAGGGAAAACCTATCCGGCGTCCGGAATCTAAACCCGGAAGTCATCCTCTCCCGCCAGAAGCCCATGCGCAAAGAAGGGGGAATCGCCATCCTGCGCGGGTCGCTGGCTCCGGGAGGGGCGGTGGTCAAGCAGTCCGCCGTTTCGGAAAAGATCATGGTCCACACGGGCCCGGCCCGGGTCTTTGAAACCGAAGTATCGGCCCGGGAAGCGGTCTTTGGCAACCAGATCAAACCGGGAGAGATCATCGTCATCCGCTACGAAGGCCCCAAAGGCGGGCCGGGAATGCCCGAGATGCTCAGCGTAACCGCCGCCCTGGTGGGCATGGGCCTTGCCGAGTCGGTGTCCCTGGTGACGGATGGCCGCTTCTCCGGCTCCACCCGGGGTCCCTGCATCGGGCACATCGTCCCCGAAGCTCAGGACGGAGGGCCCATCGCCCTGATTCGGGAAGGAGATTTCATCGCCATCGACATCCCCGAACGACGCCTCGACCTGCTGGTACCCCCCGAGGAATTGGAGAGACGGAGAAAGTCCTGGACTCCTCCCCCATTGAAAGTCACCCGAGGTTACCTCAAGACCTTCGCCGAAAGGGTCAGCAGCGCGGATAAAGGCTGTATAGCCATTTAGCAATTTAGCTCATGGCAATTTAGGGAATTTCCAAATTGCTGCATTGCTACGTTGCCAAGTTGCTATGAGCCACATTGCCAAATTGCTTATTCTTACTGATTTTTGTCATTGGGAAACTCGGAGAAATGAGGTAGAAAAAAATATGGTAGATAAAGCGGTCATCAAAGAAATCATCGATATCGCCGGCAGGGAAAGCGTGATGGAGGACAAGGAAACCCGGATCTGTTACTCCTACGACGCTACCAATATCCGCCATCTCCCCGATGTGGTCGTTTTCCCGCGGACGCCGCAGCAGATCTCCGCGATCCTGAAACTGGCCAATGAACATCGTTTCCCCGTCATCCCGCGGGGCGCGGGGACCGGTTTTACCGGGGGAACGATTCCGGTGGAAGGCGGGGTCGTCCTGGTCCTTACCAAGATGAACAAGATTCTGAAGATCGACCAGGAAAACCTCCTGGCCGTCGTCGAGCCGGGAGTCGTCACTTACGACCTGCAGCAGGAGGTGGAGAAGATCGGCCTCTTCTATCCGCCCGACCCGGCCAGCCTGAAGAGTTCCACCCTCGGGGGCAACGTGGCCGAATGCGCGGGGGGACCGCGGGCGGTCAAATACGGGGTCACCAAAGACTATGTGCTGGGCATGGAAGCCGTTCTGCCCACCGGGGAGATCATCTCCGCCGGGGTCCAGACCGTGAAGGGCGTGGTGGGCTATGACCTTACCAAACTCCTGGTGGGTTCCGAAGGCACCCTGGCGGTCATCACCAAGATCATCCTTCGTCTGATCCCTCTGCCCAAAGCCAAAAGGACCATGCTGGTTATCTTTCCGACGATCGAATCGGCGGCCACCTCCGTCTCCCAGATCATCAGTTCCCGGATCATTCCGACGACCCTGGAGTTCATGGATAACTCCACCATCCGCTGCGTGGAAGACTACCTGCACATGGGTCTGCCCGTGGATGCGGGCGCATTGTTGATCATCGAGGTGGACGGCGCTCCCGAAGCCTTGACCGGGGAGATCGAAGAGATCCAGAGGATCTGTCAGACCAACAAGGCCCTGGAGATCAAAGTCGCCAAGGACAAGCAGGAAGGCGAGGAACTGTGGAAGGCCCGGCGGGCCGTATCGGCGGCGGTGGTGAAGTTGAACCCCACCAAGATCAACGAAGACGTAACCGTACCCCGTTCCAAGGTGGCCGAAATTTTGCGCCGTGTGGAGGGGATCTCCAAAAAGCACGGCCTCATCATCGTCAACTTCGGCCATGCGGGCGACGGGAATATCCATGTGAACGTCCTGATTGACAAGCGCAAGCCCGGCGAACAGGAGAAAGCCCATGCCGCGGTGAAGGAGATTTTCCAGGCCGCCCTGGAACTGGGTGGGACCCTCTCCGGGGAGCACGGGATTGGAATCACCAAAGCCCCATTTCTCGGCATGGAGCTGGGAGATATGGGGATTGAAGTCATGAAGCGGATCAAGAAGTCTTTTGACCCGAACAACATATTGAACCCGGGGAAGATCTTCCCCGACGCGTTGAAG
>PMCE01000549.1 GCA_003154025.1 Syntrophaceae bacterium | reverse complement strand
GGGTTGACCTGCTTCGTAGGGCGGGAGAGGGAACTGGAGCTTCTGCAGGACGGGTTCGAGCGGGCGCGGGAGGGGAGGGGGCAGGTATTTTCCGTGGTGGCCGAAGCGGGAGTCGGCAAATCCCGCCTTCTCCACGAGTTCCGCATGGCGCTGGNNCAACGAAGACCTGACGATCCTGGAAGGGAAGTGCCTGTCCTACGGGCGGGGAATGGCCTACCATCCCCTGGTGGAAATCCTCAAGTCGAGCTTCGAGATCCGGGAAGGGGAGGAGGAGTCGGAGGTCAGGAAAAAGTTGAGGGAGGGCTTGAAGGTTCTGGAGATCGATGAAGGAGCCCATCTTCCCTTCCTCCTGGAACTCTTTTCGGTCAAAGAGAGCGGCATCGAAAAGATTCCCATGAGCCCCGACGCCCGCAAGGAACGGATCATGGAGACTTTCAAGAGAATCCTGCTGAGACTGGACGCCCCCCGGCCTCTGGTCATCGCCTTCGAAGACCTCCACTGGCTGGATAAGAGCTCCGAGGAGACTCTTCATTCCTTCCTGGAAATCATCCCGGGGGCGAAGATCCTGGCCGTCTTCACCTATCGGCCCGAGTTCGTTCCCCCCTGGAATTTCAAATCCTACCACAGCCAGGTGACTTTGAGCCGCCTCTCCAACCGCGAGACCCTGGCCATGGTGGAGCACCTTTTAGGGACCCCCACCCTCAGCCGGGAGCTGGAGGAATTGATCCTGGAGAAGACCGAAGGGGTTCCCCTGTTCGTCGAAGAGTTCATCCGCTCCTTCCGGGATTTAAAGATCATGGTGAGGCGAAACCACCATTATGAGCTGGCCCGCAACCTGGAGGCCGTGGCCATCCCCTCCACCATTCAGGAGGTCATCATGGCGCGGGTGGATTCCCTTCCCGAGAGAGCGCGGGACCTTCTCCAGACGGCCTCCATCATCGACCGGGAGTTCGGCCACGAATTGATCAAACGTGCCTCGAACCTTCCCGAGCCGGAACTGCTCTCCCGGCTCTCTATCCTCAAGAACGCCGAGCTTCTCTACGAAAGGGACATCTACCCTCAATCCACCTACATCTTCCGGCATGCTTTGACCCGGGAAGTGATTTATGATTCCCTTCTGAGCCGACGGAGGAAGCAGCTCCATGAGCGGCTCGGAAAGGTCATGGAGGAGATGTACCGCCATCACCTCAGCGAGCATTCCGACGTGCTGGCGGAACATTTCATCAAGAGCGAGAATTTCGAAAAGGGAGCCGAATTCGCCAAGCTCGCCGGCAAGAAGGCACGCCAGAGGTCCGCTTACGGGGACGCCATCTCCTACACCTACAAAGAGATCTTCTGCCTGGAGAAGATCCCCGACACTCCGGCCGTCCAGAAGAAGATCATGGATGCCCGGGTCGCCCTGGCCAATTACTGCATGAACCTCAACGACCACGTGGAGGCCTATGAGGCGGTCTCTCCGATCGCCGACCTGGCCCTGCGGCTCAATTACCGCAAGAGACTTCCCGCGATTTATACGGCCATCGGATCCTACCTTCTCTTTGTAGAAGAGGACTACCCGCAAGGGATGGAGTACCTGCATCAGGCCCTGGAGTTCTCCGAAGAAGCGAAGGATCTCTTTTCGCTGTGGAACGCCTGCTATCTTCTGGGGACCGCTCTATCCTGGAACTGTGATTTTCAGAAAGGCCTGGACTATTTCCAGAAATCTCTGGACCTAAGCCAGGCGGCCCAGAACCCGATGGGGATCGCCGCGGCGAAGATCAATACCGGGGTCAACTACTTCCTCCAGGGGAAGATGGACCAGGCCCACCAAATCAGCGGGGAGGCTTTAGGGATTGCGGAAGAGACCGGGGACATCTATCTCCAGGGGATGGCCCACTCCTGCTATGGGAGCACCAGCTACTACCGGGGGCTCTTTGAAGANNTATTTCGACCTGAGGAGATATGATAAATCCATCGAAGCCTACCAGAAGGCCTTTTCCTTCCTGGAGAAGCGGAGGTTCGGGCCTTCCTGGCTGACCCTGACCAAGGTGGCCATCACCCGGGCAAGGGTCGTGCGAGGGGATTCAGAGATCAGCCTGGAAGAGGTCCTCAAGTATTACGGCCAGAATAAGAACCGCGCTTTCGCCGGATGGATCGCTCAATACACGGCCGAGACTCTATTCCACCTCAGCGACCCGTTGACCTCCCAGGCGCGGAGTTGGGCGGACAAAGCCATCGAATTGGACCGGCAGAACGGGACCCGGCTCCTCCTGGGAAGGGACTATCTTCTGTCGTCGAGAATATGGAACCGCACGGGAGACCAAGCCAAGGCCAGGGAAGAGCTGGTCCAGGCCATCGAGATCTTCAAGCAGTGCGGGGCCGAAGGGTACTTGAAGAAAGCCAACCAGGAGCTGGCGGTATTGACAACCTGACCGGAAAAAACCAGGAATCAGGAGTCAGGAATCAAGAATAAAAATGGGGTCTGAATCCTGAAACCTGTTTCCTGAATCCTCTCTTTTCCCCAATAACCTGTCTCAGTCCAGAACCGCGATTGCCTCGATCTCGATGAGCAGTTCCGGGGACACCAACCCGCTCACCTGGACCATGGTGCTGGCAGGATAGTCCTTTTTGAAGTATTGGGCCCGGACTTCGTGGATCTCCTTGAAACGGCTCATGTCGGTGATATAGACGGTTACCTTAACGATCTGATCGAAGGTTGCCCCGGCCTTTTCTAGAACCGCCTTGATGTTCTCCATAACCTGCCGGGTCTGGGCTTTCATGTCCCCCTTGCCCACGATGTGTCCGTCTTTGTCGCGGGCCGTCATCCCGGAAATGAAAAGCAGCCGCCCGCCCTCCGCTTTCACCCCCTCGGAATATATTCCCAGAGGCTTGCTCAATTTCTCTGAAACGATGATTTCTTTTTTCATTCCCTTTCCCTCCTTGCCTTTTGTTCTCTATACCAGAAGATCCAGTGTGGATCAAGACCCGTGTCCAGGCCTTGAAAATCCGACAATAGACTCCAGACTTCAGACATGAGACTGAAAGGACAAAATGCCGGGGATTCGACAATTCAGACTGTGGCCCTTAAAGCTCAGATGCCGGGCCCGGCGAGAAAACGATCAGGGTTTCTGTGCTCGAGTTCATCATTGCCCTGGTCTGTCAGCATGTCAGGCGCGGCAACGGATAGACAGCTCGCCCGTGGTCCCAGAAGAAAAAATCTCTTGCGCCTGTTAAGTGCCAGTAATGAATCCAGCGAAATCGGAAGGAAGGAGAATTATTTACCGATGAATTTTTAAGTATTTACTATCCCCGGTCGATAAAAGAGATGTACAGGTAATTTCAAAAAAATGAAGGAGTTCAATGGTTGAATCAAAATGAGTGACCCGATTGGATTTAATCCTTCTCCGTACCAATATTTATACCCGCCCGAGGGAACTCCTGCGATTAGCTCCCCGACGCAGGATTCAAACCAGCAGCAACCCGGTTCAACTTCCGATGATCTGTCGGTCGATAATAAACCCAAGACCGGGAACACCCTTCAAGGGAGACTACCCAAGGATTGTAAGACCTGAAAGAATAGAAAATACCAGGATGGTTCGAATGACCCTGGTGTCTCATTTAAGTCTGCCACTCACGTCTCTCCGGCGGAGGCCTCCCTTGCCGTAGCCTCCCACGAAAATGAACACGTAAGGCATAATCAAGCGCAGGCGTTGAAAGATGGCAAGGAAGTGGTATCGCAAACGGTCCAGTTGCATACCGCCACATGTCCGGAATGAGGACGGGTTTATGTCTCCGGTGGGGAGACAAGGACAGTCACCAAGGATAAATCCCAGCAGCAGCCTGTCCATAAACTCTTTCCGAAACCCGAACCGGGCCAGAACCTCGATACGCTCGTATGATTTTTTCAGGCATAAAGGAAAGATTACTCCTCAATCCCCACGCCACAATCTAAAATCTTCAATCTGAAATCTAAAATCTGAAATCTAACCTCCCCCGCCCAATTTCCTTGCCAATCTTTTCAAAGATTTGCTAATCTAAAACCATGGAGAGAAAAATGGAAAAGCCGTTTGAGGAGTTTTTCATCCCGGAGGAGCCTTATTACCTTCCCATCCGGGATGAGCAGGATATCTTTACCTCGGCCTACAAAGCCCGCCTTCCGGTCCTGCTCAAGGGCCCGACGGGGTGCGGGAAGACCCGGTTTGTGGAGTACATGACGTACCAACTGGGCAAAGAGATCGGGACCCCTCTCCCCCTGATCACGGTGGCCTGCCATGAGGACCTGACCGGGTCCGACCTGGTCGGGCGATACCTCTTGAAGGGGGAAGAGACGATTTGGGTGGACGGGCCGCTCGCCCGGGCGGTAAAGAACGGAGCCATCTGTTACCTGGATGAAATCGTGGAAGCCCGCAAAGACACGACCGTGCTCATCCATCCACTGGCCGATCACCGGCGGATCCTCCCGGTGGAGAAGAGGGGCCAAATCCTGGAGGCCCATGAGAATTTTCTTCTGGTGATCTCCTACAATCCGGGCTACCAGAGCGTNNAACTTGAAGCACAGCACCCGCCAGCGTTTCGTGGCCCTCGAATTCGACTACCCTCCGGCCGATCTGGAAGCCAAGATCATCGCCCATGAAAGCGGAGTCAACTTTGAGGCGGCCGCTTCTCTGGCCCAATTGGCCGAAAAGGTCCGCCATCTCAAGGAGCATGGCCTGGAAGAAGGGGTTTCCAC
>PMCE01000156.1:24028-25689 GCA_003154025.1 Syntrophaceae bacterium | reverse complement strand
AAGCGGGCGCTGGAGATTTCCGCCGCGGGAGGTCATAACCTGATCATGATCGGCCCCCCCGGCGCCGGAAAGACCATGCTGGCCAAACGGATTCCTACGATTCTTCCCGATCTCTCTTTCGAGGAATCCATCGAGATAACCCGGATCTACAGCATCATGGGCCTGCTTCCGCCTCACAGTTCTTTAATCGCGGTGCGCCCTTTCCGCTCTCCCCACCACACCATCTCCGACGCCGGGCTCATCGGGGGAGGGCAGATTCCCAAGCCCGGAGAGGTCAGTCTCTCCCACAACGGAGTGCTTTTTCTGGACGAACTCCCTGAATTCAAGAAAAATGTCCTGGAAGTCCTCCGCCAGCCCCTGGAGGAAGGAAGGGTGACCATCTCCCGGGCCTTGTCTTCTTTAACCTTCCCCTCCTCCTTCATGCTCATCGCTGCCATGAACCCCTGCCCGTGCGGGTTCTACACCGACCCCAACCGGGAATGCACCTGTACGATGCCTCAGATCCTTCGCTATCGGTCCAAGATCTCGGGCCCGCTGATGGACCGGATCGACATCCATGTAGAAGTTCCGGCGGTGAAATACCGGGACCTGATGGGAGAGGTATCCGGCGAGGATTCGGAGGCGATCAAAACCCGTGTGAACAAGGCCCGGGGGATCCAGAGGGAGCGCTTTGCCGGCAAGAAGATCTACTCCAACGCTCAAATGACTCCCAGGCACCTGAAGAAATACTGCCAGATCGAGGAAGCCTCCAAGACCCTCCTGGAAAAAGCCATCGACAAACTCGGCCTCTCCGCCCGCGCTTATACTCGCATATTGAAGATCGCCCGCACCATCGCAGACCTGGAGGGCCTGGAAGACATCGCCACGCACCATATTTCAGAATCCATCCAGTACCGCAGCCTGGACCGAACCTTATTGTGATGGAGAAAAGCATGAACCGAAGGGGTTCCCCCCGTCGGTAAGAGGAGGAGACTGATGAATGGAAGAGTGATTCTGGTTTTTGCAACGGCGATGCTAATCCTATTTCCCCACCATGCCTACCCGCAAGCCTACCCGACCAAACCCGTTTCACTCATGGCCGCCTACCCCGCGGGGGGCGCCACGGATGTGGGGGCCCGGATCGTAGCGTCCCTTGCCGAGAAGGAGCTGGGCCAGCCTATCATCGTGCTAAATAAAGCTGGAGCGGGGGGGCAAGTCGGCTGGACGGAATTGGCCAGGCAGAAACCAGATGGCTATTACATCGGCTTCGTCAACCTTCCGGTGATGAACGCCACTATTTTGGACCCGGAGAGAAAGACTACCTTCGGTATCGACTCTTTTACCCCTATCATCAATCAGGTCATCGATCTGAGTGTAATCTACGTGAAGCCGGATAGCCCTTTTAAGAGCATGAAAGACATGATCAACGAGGCCAGGAAGCGTCCCGGGGAAATCAGAGCCGGGTCGACGGGCATGTTCAGCGATGACCATTTATCCATCCTGATGCTGGAGAAGTTAGAGAAGATCAAGTTCCGGATTGTCCAGTTCGACGGCGACGTGCCCCAATTGACGGCCCTCCTCGGGGGACAGATCGACGTCAGTTTCATGAATACCGGCGGCATAAATCCCAGAGTGAAGGCCGGTCAAATAAGGCCTCTCCTGGTGCTGGACAGGGAAAGATC
>PMCE01000156.1:0-23990 GCA_003154025.1 Syntrophaceae bacterium | reverse complement strand
GGAAAATACATCAAGAACCTTCATGAGAATCTGAAGCCCCTGATGGAAGAGGCCCTGAAGGCAAGGTAGGGATGACCGCTATTCTTGGTTTTTTGTTAGGATTCCAACTGCTTTCCGAAAAGGGAAGGTGGGCGCCCATTAAAAGGTATTCCCGCCCCTTGACACAAAAGGGCCTTCTATGTAGACTCGCTTCGTAGGACCAACGAGGGAGTTCCTCCTAAAATTCATCCGACGAAAGGACTACGACGATGATCTACGAGATCCGTACCTACCGCCTCGTTCCAGGGAGTGTGGCCGAAGTCGAGAAGCGCTTCGGTGAGGCCTACGGGCACCGCAAAAAGTACTCTTCCCTGGCCGCCTTCTGGCACACCGAGATCGGCCCGCTGAACGAGATCATCCACGTCTGGCCGTACCAGGACCTGGGGGAGCGAGCCCGCATCCGGGCCGAGTCTGCCAAAGACCCGAACTGGCCGCCCAAGATCTCGGAGTTCGTCCTTTCCATGAACTCTGAAGTCTTGATCCCCTTCCCGTTCTCGCCGCAGCTCACCCCCGGGAAGATCGGACCGTTCTACGAGATGCGCATTTATACGATCAAGCCCGGGACACTGCCCGACATCATGAAGGCCTGGGAGGGCAAACTGCCCGAACGCGTGAAGCTTTCTCCGCTCGCCGTGGCCGGGCATGTCGATCTCGGCGAAGTAAACCGATATATCCATATCTGGGCCTACAACAGCCTCGACCAGCGCGAAGCCGTGCGTGCGAAGGCCCGCCAGACCGGCGTGTGGCCGCCGGGGGGAGGCGCCGGCCGCCTGCTGACCCAGGCGAACAAAATCATGACGCCCTCCGCTTTTTCGCCGATGCAATAGCGCAGAATTCGGGGACACAATCCCAAATTTTTTCTTCCGCCCTGGTTTTTGGGCCCCGGAAGAAACGTTTTGGTTCTTCAGGGAGCAGAGGCGGAAGGTCAAGGGAGCAGGAATTCAAAAAAGGCGATGTGCCCCGGGACCCCCTACGGGGTACAATCTCCTTAAACCTTTGGTGATGGGTTGGAGGCTTTGGCCGTCCGGAAGCGAGAGATCTTCCGATTCCTCCGACAGACTTCAAGGAGTCTTCTACCGCTTATTTCAAACCCTTGGAGTTGAAAAAAGGTCCGTATTTTTTTTCTCACTTCCCACAATGTGAGTCTTCACCCAATTGCTCGGGAAATCCATGACCTCAATGGATAACCCGGGTTGACCCTTCCCAATTGGGGCTTGATTTTTTCCTGGGCAACCTGGAAATCTTTCCGTATAAAGCACCAGTGGCAAAGGCCGCCACCTCTCCCAAACATCCTCTTTGATCTCTTATCTAATTGTAATTAAAAGTTTTTTTAAATTCATCCCGGACGGCATCAGTTTTTTTTCACAAATTTCAAAGAAATGCCGATATCTCTTTTGAGATAACTCTTGAATATTTTGGAAATTACCATGGGGTCTGGCGAGGTTTCTCCTCGTATGTCGGAAGTGAATCCCGTACGCTTTGGAAAATACCTTCTTCTGGAAATGATCGCAACTGGAGGGGTAGCCCAGCTATTCCTCGGTAAGATCACGGGCGTTGAGGGCTTCGAGAAACTCGTGGCGATCAAGATGATCCTCCCCCACCTCTCCGGAGAGAAGGATCTGGTCACCGCCTTCATCGATGAGGCCAAGCTGGCTGCGTTGCTGAATCACCAGAACATCGTCCAGATCTATGATTTCGGACTCATGGAGAATTCTTTTTTCATCGCCATGGAGTATCTGTTCGGCAAGGACCTCCGCCACATTCTCCAAAAGGCCAAAGAAAATGAGATGCCGCTCACTCTGGAGCAAGCCCTCTACATCACCTCCCGGATCTGTTCGGGGCTCGACTACGCCCACAAGATGACCGATTTTCAGGGGAAGCCCCTCCACATCATCCACCGGGATATCAGCCCGCAGAACATCCTGATTACGTACCAGGGAGAGGTGAAGATCGTCGATTTCGGCATCGCCAAAGCGGCCAGTCAGAGCACCGTCACCTCGAACGGGGCGATCAAAGGAAAGGTGGCCTACATGTCTCCGGAGCAAGCGTCCGGAGAGAAGATCGACCACCGCTCGGACATCTTTTCCACCGGGATTCTCCTCTACGAGATGCTCACCCAGCAGCGGATGTTTACCGGCGACACCTTGGAGATTCTGGATAAAGTGCGCAAAGGGGCCTTTGAACAAGCCGAGACTGTGGCCAAGGATCTTCCTCCCAAACTGTACGCCATTCTCGACAAAGCCCTGGCCAAGGATCAAAAGCAAAGGTACCAATCCTGCGGGGAAATGCAGACCGAAATCGAGGAGTGCATGTTCGAACTCTCCATGCGGCCGAGCGCCCGCAGCCTTGGAGACTATATGAAGAACCTGTTCGGGAAAGAGATGGAAGCGGAAGGCGAGCGGGTCTGCAACGAGCCCACCGCCATGAACGCGGAACAGTGTGGCGAACTGGAAAACGACCTCAGAGTCATGCAAGAGATCCTGGAGAAAGCCAAGGCCGTGACCGAGGGCGAGGAAACCTCGACATGGAGAAGACCCAGGGTCGTTTACGGGGCCTTGGGCGGGGTGGTTCTTCTTGTCGTGGTACTGATTTGGGCTCTGGTATTCCGGGGAACTCCGATGAACGCCGCTGACCAAGGGACCCAAATTGTTTTGTCCCCACAGCCGGCCGCGAAGACCTCTTCCGAGAAACCGATGGTCAAAATGGCACTCACCGCGGCTGCCCCGAAGCCGGAGAAAGAGGCACAGGCGAAAGCCATGGTCGATAAGGCTTCGGGGCTGATAGAGAAAAAGGCTGGGGAAGCCAGATCCCTGCTGCTCAAGGCCGTCGAGCTGGACCCCACGTCGGCCGACGCTTGTTTCAACCTAGGGTATATTTACGCGGTGGAGAAGAATTACTCCAAGGCCGAGGAGATGTACAGCCAGGTGGTGAAGTTGTCTCCCCCTTACCAGGATGAGGCCCTTTACAACCTCGGTCTGGTTCAAGAAAAGCAGGGGAAAAAGAAACCGAGCATGGAAAACCTGGAGCAAGCCCTCAAGACCAACCCGCAAAATGAGATGGCCAGAAAGCTCCTGAAGAAACTAAGAGAGGTCTCGTGAACTTGAAGACATACTTACCGAGGGGAATCCGGCTCATCGTCTTCGTTTTGAGCTGGGGAATTTTCTGTTGGGGGTGTGCTACCAAGGCCACCCTGCGGGAAGAGCCTGCGCCCTCCCCGGCGCCCAAAGTCCAGGCCGCAGTCAAGGAGAGCTCTCCAACTTCGCCCGAGCCCGCGTCCCCTTCCCAAAAGGAGCCTCCCGCCGCTTCAGTGAAACCCGCTCCCGTTCGCCAGGAGCTCCCTCCTCCTCCGGGCGGGAAGGAGACCAAACCTCAAGAAGTTTTTTTCATGCACACCATAAAATGGAGCGGGGAGACCCTGTCCATCATCGCCCTCTGGTACACCGGGGACCAAAGCAACTGGAAAACGATCGCCCAATCCAACCCGGACATCAATCCCAACCGGATCTTTGGAGGCCATGAAATCCTCATCCCGGAAAGACTGATGAAGACCCATGACCCCCTGCCCAAGGAATATGTGGACCGCTTTTACGCCCGAGCCAAGAAGGAAAAACCGAAAGCCCAGGAAGAAGAGCCCAAACTATTCGGCCCCAGAAAGTCTTCCAAGTAGCCCGTTTCATCAATGCCAGCCCGCGAATCCTGCCGCGCCTTTAAAGGAAAGGATGATTTGATTCCCAGCTACATCCGGGCCCACCCATAGGTTACACATGCGGCCCTTTGGTGATTTCCTTAGGGTGCGCCTCCGACCCTCCCGAGGGACTCTCAGAGTTTGTCATTTCCAGGATGCTTGAGTCGTGGCCCGGGGGGTGGGCAAGGGCCTGGCATCCGAGCGAAGACCACCTTCAAGTGCGCCCCAGGCTGAATCCGCTTTGAGCGGTTCACGTATTTTCAAGCCTCCGGCGCTGCCGGGGGTTATGATTGTGAAATGCCGATCGGAGGACGGCAGACAAATTTCCTTAATTTTCCTTGTATTTTCGCGCCGGTCGTGTTAATTTCCCACAGAAGAAAGAGCCCACTATTTTCCGCGGAGAACTTATTATGAAACCTCTGCCTCCCCTGCGGTACCTGTGGTTTTTTCTCATTCTCCTCCTGCTCTCCTCCCTGACCAGCATTCTCCTTGCCGATGAAACCCTAAGAGTCCAGGTTCGCAAAGGCGACAGCCTGAGCTACCTGTCCTTCAAAACATACGGGATGTACGACCGGCAGGTGGCCGATATCCTAAAGAGAGAGAATCCGCAGATCAAGGATATCGACCTGATCTACGCCGGACAGCAGTTGACCTTTCCGACGGCGGAAGCCATGAAAAAAAAGCTGGCGGATCGGACCGGAAAGCCGGCCCTGCCTGCCGCGGAAAAAGAAGTCAAAGAGGCCCGGCCGGCCCAGCCTCCCGAACCCCCTTCGGTGCCCGTGAGCGAAACCCAGGTGCGGGCCCAGAAGGGGGTCATAACCTTTCTGGAAGGGACGGTGCAGGTGAAAAAATCGGGGGAAGCCCAGTGGGCTCCTGCCAGCCCCAACATGATCCTCTCCGAAAATGATCAAATCAGAGTCCCGGCCCAAGCCAGGGCGGAATTGATCCTGGACAATCAGAGCGTCCTGCGTCTTTCGGGGAATACGGTGCTGACCATTCAGAAGCTGGAAGAAGAGAAGAGCAGCCGGAAGGAGAACACCCGGATGGAGATCTCTCTGGGGAGGATGTGGCTCAAGATGGGCAAGCTCTTCAACCCAGCCTCCCGTTGCGATGTCAAGACTCCCACGGTCATTGCCGGGGTTCAGGGGACCGTCTACCAGCTTTCGGTGGCGGGAGACAACTCTACCAACATCCAGGTGTATGAAGGCGCGGTGAATGTCTACAACCCCTTTCCCCAGGCCCAGCCTCCCGTTCCCGGATCGCCAACCCAGGTGGAAAAACCCCGGGAGGTAGCCGGCCCGCAGGAGGTCCGGGGCCCGACGGCGGTCACCCGGGAAGAGTGGACGCAGATCGTCCTGCACCAATACCAGCAGATCACCGTCACCGGTCGGGGAATCCCCCAGCCCGCCCCCTTTGATCCGAAGACAGAACGGGCGAACGAGTGGATCCGGTGGAATGAGGAGAGGGACGCGGACTTCAAACCCCCGGCCAGAACGCTGTAGAAAGGAAAGCCCGCCGTTCAAGAACATCTCGTTTTATTTCATATCGGTTTCGCATATTGAAAAGATTTAGCGAGCGATTAAGCACCAAATTCCAGGCACCAATAACCAAATAATGATCAAAATAATAATTCCCAAAAATCCCAAAAAGCTTGGTGATTGGAGTTTGGGTATTGGAAATTATTTGGAATTTGGGATTTGGATGTTGGAATCTTACCCAAAGGCCCACAGAGAGCGATCCTTTGGATACGGCTGAGCATTTACGGAATCCCATGCCCCCGCCTTCTTACCACGAGAAGGAAACAGGGAAGACCTTCCAGATCGCGCTGGGGCTGGGCATAACGGCTCTGGTGGCCATCCTTTTCTTTCTTCGCCCCGCTTTCCTCGAACCCATCCATTACCAGCTCTATGACCTGAGCCTGAAGGCCCGAGGGGGGCCCGCGCCTCCGCCGGAGGTACTGATCGTAGCCGTCGATGATGCCTCCGTGGCCAGCCTGGGAAGATGGCCTTGGCCGCGCGGCAAGATGGCCGAGTTGCTCGACCTTCTGTCCCGGGCCGGCGCCAAAGTGATCGCCCTGGACGTAGTCTTTCTTCCCGCCGAGGGGGAGCGGACTTCGGGAAACGATCGCCTCCTGGGTGAGGCGGTGCAGAAAGCAAGCCATGTTTTCCTTCCTTTCTATTTCACCCTGGGGAAACCCAAGGCGGAGGAGAAGGGCATTGAACTCCCGCCGGCGGTCCTATCTTCTTCTTTCCTACTCTTCGATGACCCCAAAAAATTTTCCGACTTTCCTCCGCCGCTGGCCGGAGAGATCTTTTTTCCCGTGCCCGAAATCATCCGGGGAGCCCGGGCCATGGGTCATATCAACGCCCTTACCGACGCCGACGGGAGAGTGCGCTGGGATCCTTTGATCGTCCAGTATCAGAGTCAGTACTACCCGGCTTTCAGCCTCCAGGTTGCCGCTTCAGCCATGGGATTGACCCGGGGGGACATGAAGGTCAACGTGGGACGTTCCCTTCGCCTGGGGAGGGTTACTCTTCCCACGGACTCGCAGGGGAAGATGCTGATTCCTTATTATGGCGGCAATCAGAGCATCCTTCACCGGCCCTTCATCGATGTTCTCTCCGGGAAGATCCCTCCCGACGCGTTCAAGGACAAGATCATTCTGGTGGGAGTGACCGCTGCGGGAGCCTATGACTTTCTGGCCACTCCTTTTTCCCCGCGGTTCTCGGGAGTGGAAAAGCACGCCCAAACGGTAGCCGCCATCCTTCAGGGCCGCTTCATCTCCCGGCCGTCCTGGGTGTCTTTCGTCGAGTTCGGCCTGCTGTTGTCAATCGGCCTTCTCCTGTCCTTCCTCCTGCCCGGCAGGCGTTTGCTGGTCCAGCTGATCGTCTGCCTGGCCGGCCTCCTCGGTTTGGGTGTTTTGATGTTCGGGGGAATGCGTCAGGGGGTGTGGATTCAGGTCTTCTATCCCGCCTTGGCGGTGATCTTGCCTACCATTCTCACGGCGGCCGGGGGGGTACGGGCGACAGAAAAAACAGAAAAAGAGGTGCCGGGTCGCGAGGAAGCTACCGCGTTCCTGATCCCGGAGAGAAGGGACCCCACCCTTACCGGGGGCACGATGCGGCTGGAGCCGGGGGCCCCGCTGAAAGAAATCGACCGGTATGAAATCATAGGGGAGCTGGGGCACGGGGCCATGGGAGTCGTGTACAAGGGAAGGGACCCGATCATTGACCGGCTGGTGGCCATCAAAACCATCCGCTTCGACCGGCTCTATGAGGAGCAGGAGATCCAAGGGCTGAAGGATCGTTTCTTCAAAGAAGCCCAGGCGGCGGGAAAGCTGGCCCATCCCAACATCGTGACCATCTTCGATGTGGGAGAATACCGGGGGATCTCCTATATGGCCATGGAATACTTGGATGGGGAGGTTCTCTCAAGGTTTACCCCCCAAGATCAACTCCTGCGGGTCGAAGAGGTGCTGGGGATCATCGCCCAGGCTGCGGAGGCTTTGGACTTCGCCCACCAGCGCAAGGTCGTCCACCGGGATATCAAACCGGCCAATATCATGCGGACCTCCGAGGGGCAGATCAAAGTCATGGATTTCGGGATTGCCAAGCTTCCTTCTTCCACTCTCACCCAGGACGGCTCGGTCCTGGGAACCCCTGCCTACATGTCGCCGGAACAAATTCAAGGAAAGGAACTGGACGGACGTTCGGACCTCTTCTCCCTCGGATCGATCCTCTATGAACTCCTCACGGGGGTCAAGCCCTTCCAGGGAGAGAATCTCAGCACCTTGACCTACCAGATCACCCATGAGAACCCCCCGCCTGCTTCCCCGCGGAACCCCCTGGCGCCCCCGGCCGTCGACGAGATTCTCAAGAGAATCCTGGCCAAGAACCCCAACGACCGATATGCCCGGGGAAAGGAATTTGCCCAGGCCTTGCGAAGACTCCTCCATGAGATGAAAAAGAATCCTCCGCCGACTTGATCGGCAAAGATAGAACCTTTCCCCCCAGATGATGAACGGAAGAGTCCGGGCTTCCCGGGATGATTTGTTCCCGCCGGCAGGGGAACCCAAAGCGGGCCGGACTTTTGCCAACTAAAACTTCATCCGGGCCCTGTGGAGGCATGAGGCCTTCGATGAATACCGCTTTTTTCTCCACCGTCCATCCCATCATAAACTTTTCTAAGAGAAGCGCAATCCCTTGTTAAAACTGCTTTATTCTTTTACAGCTTTTACAATTGTTTGAACGCGGGTTTAAGGATATATTCTTATCAGGGAACATAAAAATGAAAAACGAGGAGGATTTCTAATGCCGACGCTCAAGGGTGAACAGCTGGAAAAGATCTGTTTCCATCTTCTTTGCGCCGCTGGCGCCCCGGAGGATCACGGCCGGATCGTGGCGCAGCATCTGGCCGATAACAACCTGGCCGGACACGATTCGCACGGGTTTATTCGCATCATCCAGTACGTCCGTCAAATCAAAGAAGGGGTGATTATTCCCGCGGCCAAGCCGGAGATCGTCAACCAGTCTTCGGTAATCGCCCAGGTGGACGGCCATTACGGCTTCGGCCAAGTGGCTGCCAGATTCTCGATGGAGCTGGCGATCGACAAAGCGAAGGCCCAGGGCTTAGCCTGCGTCACCGTTCGCCACCTGCGCCACCTGGGGCGGCTGGGAGCCTACGGGGAGATGGCGGCAAAAGCGGGCTGCGCGGCGATCATTTACTGCGCCACCGGCGGCCAGGCGATCTCCCAGGCGCCCTTCGGCGGCACCCGACGGAAACTGGCCACGAACCCCATCATGATGGCTTTTCCCAGTGAGGAAGAAGGGCCGATTCTATCAGACTTCGCCACCTGCGCCGCCGCCGAGGGCAAGATCCGGGTGCACCGTGCCCGGGGGCAAAAACTCCCGGATGGCTGGCTCCTGGACAAAGAAGGCCGCCCCAGCAACGACCCCAACGACTATTATGCCGGCGGCGCTATCCTGCCTGTGGGGGGGTCAGTCGGGCACAAAGGGTACTGCCTGGCCTTTATGACCGATATGTTCGGCAGCCTCCTGTCCCGCGACGGTTTTCCTCCCAAGCCCGGGGATCAACAGCTGAGCAACGGCTCTCTCATTTTGGTCCTGGACATCAAGAGGTTCGCGCCCATGGAAACGGTCAAGTCTGAGGTGTCCATGATGGTGGATTACGTCAAAGAAACCCCCCTGGCGCCGGGCGTCGACCAGATCCTGTACCCGGGCGAGAAGGAGGCCAAGAGCAGGAAGGAACGGAGCAAGAAGGGCGTAGAGATCGAAGACGACACGTGGAACCAGGCGATGGCCTTGGTTAAAGAGTACAATTTAGGGGACAAACTGGGAAACCTTCCATAAATAAGAGGAACAAGGATCAAGGTACAAGGATCAAGGCACGAGGTTTGAGGCCCGAGGATCGAGGAACGAGACATAGGGAGTGAGGAATGGGGAAAACCTCAAGCCTCGAACCTCGTTCCTTGACGTTTTTTCTTTCCTGGAGCAGACCTCAAGAAGCCCCCAATCCCTCCCCACTTTCCCTTGACAAACCATCCCCTCCCCAATACACTCGAACCAATAAAATGACTGCGGTCTAAGAAATCAAACCGGAGGGAGGAAAAATCCATGCGGTACATTTTGATTACTTCGTTGGTGAGCTTTCTTGTCTTCGGGATGGCCATCGCGGCCAGCGCCCAAAACAAGGACCCACGTTTTCCGGAAATCAAGCGGGAGCAGATGACCGACGCGCAAAAGCGCGTGTATGACGAAATCGCCGGCTCGCGCGGGGGTGTGCGGGGGCCCTTCGGTCCGCTGCTGCGCAGCCCGGAATTGGCTGACCGATGGCAAAGGCTCGGCGAGTACGTGCGGTATAAAACCTCGCTGCCGGCGCGGCTCAATGAATTCGCGATCATCATCACCGCCCGCGTTTGGGGATCCAAATACGAGTGGTATGCCCACAAACCGCTGGCGATCAAGGGCGGGCTCGCCGAGTCCATCGCCGATGATCTGGCGCAGAACAGGCGGCCGGCGAACATGAAGCCGGACGAGGAACTGGTCTACGATTTCTGCACGACCCTGCACCGGGAGCATTTCGTCGACGAAGCGCTATTCAAACGGGCAATGGAGACTCTCGGAGAGAGAAGCGTGATCGATCTGGTCGCGGTCAGTGGATTCTACGTGGCGGTTTCCATGGTGTTGAACGTGGCCGAAATCCCGATCCCCCCGGGCGAAAAATCGCCCTGGTAAGTTTTCCGTAACACTCTAACCCTTTGAAAAAGCCTTGCCAGAAATTCCTCCCGTCCTCCCTCAAAGGGAGGAGAGCTTCTTGGCGATTCGAGGGAAGGGTCTGTTTTTTCCTGCGTTGGAAAGGTGGGATGAAGGAGAATGTGAGGGCTTTTCAAAAGATCAAACTGTTACCGTCTTCCCATATTCATTGAGGGTCGCAAAAGGAATGGATGGTCCTCCGGTCTACCGCCCCCCTCATCCTGCCCTCTCCCTTCGGAATCGGCTAGCCCCTGCTTTCGGCATTTTCCTTCTTTCTCTTCCTCAGATAGAGCCGAAGGGGGGTGCCGGTAAAGCCGTACTTTTCCCGGAGACGGCGGAGGAGATAGCGCTGGTAGGACTCTCCCAGGCCTAACGGTTCGTTCACGAAAAGAACAAAGGTTGGGGGTGCGGTCGAGACCTGAGAAATAAAGAGCAGTTTTACGGGGCGATTGTGGAAAGCAGGGGGAGGGTAGTTCTCCTTCGCTTCTTTCAACCAGTTGTTCAGTTCCCCCGTGGTGATGCGTTTTCGATGCTCGGCCATCACTTCGTCTATGGTTTGAAAGAGGCGGCTCACCCTCTGGCCGGTCGAGGCGGAGATGAAGAGGGTGGGCACGTAATCCAGGGTTTTCATATCCCGCCGGATTCTTTCCTTGTATTCCTCCATGGTGGGGGTTTCTTTTTGCACCAAGTCCCACTTGTTAACCACCAGGATCAGGGCCCGTCCGCTCTCCTCGGCGAATTCCGCGATGCGGGCGTCCTGCTCGGTAAGGCCCTCAAACCCGTCGATCAGAACCAGGGCTACATCGCAGCGCTCCAGGCTTTTCAGCGCCTTGATGGCCGAATATTTCTCCACCCGTTCGGTAACCTTGCTTTTCCGGCGAATCCCCGCCGTATCGATAAGAACATACTTGCGCCCTTCGCGGAGCAGAGGGGTGTCAAGCGTATCGCGCGTGGTACCGGGGGTGGAATCCACGATGGCCCGGGGACGGCCGACGAGTTTGTTCAGCAGGGATGACTTTCCCACGTTGGGACGGCCCACGATCGCCACCCGGACTCCCTCTTCGATCCTCTCTTTCTCCGGTGGACCTGCGGGGAGGGCCTTGATCACTTCGTCCATGAGGTCCCCCATCCCGCGCCCGTGTTCGGCAGAGACGGAGTAGAGGGGGGAAACCCCCAGGTGGTAGAAGTCCATAACCGACCCCTCTTGTCTTTCTCCGTCGATCTTGTTCACCACGTAGAAGACGGGTTTGGTGACTTTCCGCAGAACCCCGGCCACCTCCTCATCCGTAGGGTTCAACCCTTCCTTCCCATCCATGAGGAAGAGGATCAGGTCGGCCTCCTGGATGGCCACCTCGACCTGCTCTCTGATCTGCTGCTGGATGCGATCGCCGGAAGTGGGCTCAAAACCTCCGGTGTCGATCAGAATAAAGGGGTGATCCTCATAGGAGGCTTCGGCGTAATTGCGGTCCCGGGTAACCCCGGGCTCGTCCTCCACGATGGCTTTTCGCTGGCCGACCAGCCGATTGAAGAAGGTCGATTTCCCCACGTTGGGCCGGCCTACGATGGCGATGATTGGTTTCATTTTTTTTCACCGCAGAAAGCGCAGAGAACGCAGAGAATCGATAAAAAATTGGAATGCCATAACCAAAAAAGAAAAAATGCATGTTTTCTAGCCATTTTCTTAACCTTATACTTTGGTCACTCTCTGCCCACGGCAGCGTTCTCTGCGGTGAAAATTGTCTTTAGGCTGAGGCTTTCTTCAAAGAAATGTCGATGGCCATTTCTTCTCCCAGTAGGTTAAGCTCATCCAGAAGGCCCCGCGCGGAGACTGCGGCTGGAATCTCTAAGAGGATCTGCATCGTGAAGATGGGAGTTCCGCTTTCGGGCGAGGGAGTGGCCTTGGTGTGCATGTCGGCGATGTTGATCCCGTGATCGGCCAGGAGCCGGGAGACCCGGTGGACAATGCCCATCCGGTCCATGCCGGTCGTGGAGAGTTCGTAGAGGTCCAGGCGGCCTTTCTCTCCCGCTTTCCCCTCGCCGGCTTCCAGCGGGGTGAGGAAGATGGAGAGATGTTTTTCCCACTCCAGCCGCTTGCACCCGGTGGAAAGACGGTACGGGAACTCCTCCCCGCTTCCCGAGAGAAGAATGAGCAGAGCGAACTGTTCTCCCAAGCGGGTCATACTGGAGTCTTCCAGGTTCCCGCCGCACTCGTAGATCAACCCGGACACCTCGGCCACGATCCCGGGGCGGTCCTTTCCGATGGCCGAAAGAGCGAAGGTTCTTTTCATAAGGCCTCCTGAAAAGAATAAAGGCATTTTTGCCACAGAGGACACAGAGAACACCGAGAATTCATCCGGATACAAGCCCCTCCAAAAATCAAAAATTTATCCCATTATAACGCATTTCTCCGACGATCATCCATAATAACCGGTGCATTTGGGCCGGCAATTTTGAATGCGAGATTGAGCACAAGATGATCGAAGATCTTTGAAGGGAGTTTTTTATAAACCTGGAGGGTTTCTCTATGTTTTCGGTGATCTCTGTGGCTTAAAGGTTTGAAGCGGTTTGCTTTAATTTTTTCAAATTTCCCCAGAGTCGGATATAAGCCTGCCGGCCTTCCTCGGGGGAGACGGCGGAGAAGCGAAGTTCGTCCCCCGGGGCGCTCTGGGCTACGAGCGGAAGGTCGGCATGGATCATAGTGGCGATGATCGGGTAACCGCCGATCGTCTGCCGGTCCACGAGCAGGAGGATGGGCTGGCCGTTGGGCGGGACTTGGATGGAGCCGTTGGCCAGGCCGCAGGTGATCAGCTCTCCCTTCTTCTGACGGGAGATGGGAGTCCCCTGGAGGCGATACCCCATGCGGTCGGATTGGGCCGTGATCGTGTAAGGGGTCGAAAGGAAAGCTTCCTTTCCTTCTTCGGAAAAGAACTCCTCGAAGGGTCCCGGGACGACCCGAAGAGTTGGGTTTCTCTGGTAAGAGGGAAGGGAATCCTTCGGAAAGACTCTGCCTATGAGTTGGCGGTAGTTTTCGGCCGGGGCAAAAAGAGGCAGCTGATCCTGCGTTTTGATAGGCCGCCCCTCCATGCCGCCGAACCGGCCGAGGAGGTAGGTGGATCGGGACTCCATCACCAGGGGGACATCGATTCCCCCGGAGGCGGCCAGATAGGCGCGCACTCCGTTTCTTCTCCCCTTAAAGCTCAGGACGGACCCGGAAGGGGCGAGCGCACAAGTCCAGTTCGGAATCGGGCTTCCGTCAAGGCGGGGTTCGAGGTCGGCCCCCGCAAGGGCAAAGATCGTTTCCCGGTGAAACCTCAGGGTAGGGCCTTGGAGGGTGATCTCCAAGCCGGCAGCGCTCTCCGGGTTTCCCACCAGAAGATTGGCCGCCGAAAGGGCAAAAGGGTCCAATGCGCCGGCGATGCCCACGCCGTAACTCTGGTATCCCCGCCGTCCCAGGTCCTGAACAGTAGTGAAGAGGCCGGATTTAATCACTTCAATCATAAACAAGACCTAGGAATCAGGATTCAGGCGTCAGGCTTCAGGAATCAAGATAAGAAACTAGAGATTTTTTTCCCTGAATCCTGATTCCCGACTCCTGGATCCTCTTATATTCTGTTTCGTCAATCGAATAAAACCGGGCGTAATCCCCGGCCTGGAAAAAAGAAGGGGGGTTCTTTTTTAGATCGAACAGACTGAGGGGGGTGCGGCCGATCAACTGCCATCCCCCCGGCGATTCAACCGCGTAGATGCCGGTCTGCAAAGCCCCGATTCCCACCGATCCCGCCGGGACTTTTGTTCTCGGATTGGCCAGGCGCGGAGCCTGAATCGTGGGAGGAACGATTCCCATGGCCGCGAACCCGGGGGAGAACCCGACTACATACACAAGAAAATCTTGCCCGGTATGCAACCGGATGACCTCTTCTTCCGTTATCCGGTTGTGACTGGCCACGAAGGAGAGATCGGGACCGTACTCCCCCCCATAAAGAACGGGCACTTCTTTGACGAGAGCCGAGGTTTCAGACTGGACAGGGTTAGACCCCGCGAACTCTCGAACCCAGGCAGCGGTCTTCGCGAAGGTGAGGAGAAAAGGGTCATAGTAGACCAGGGTCGAACAATAGGATGGAATCATCTCCACGATGCCGTGGACCTTACGGGAATCTGCCCAGCGGGAAAATTCCCGGACCCGCAGGTTGGTCTGCAGGCTGATCTCCGCCCCAAATTCGATGAGCAGAGCCTGGTCTCCGGCGGGCCGAATCCTGAGATCTCCCTCCATCCCTTACAGCCCCATGGGTTTGACCACGATGGAAGCCTTCTTGAGCTCCTCCCGGATCTTCTGCAGGATGACCACGGCCGTGGGGGTGTCCCCATGAACGCAAAGAGTCTCGGGTTTAACCTTGACTTTGGTCCCCTCGTGAGCGATCACGTACCCTTCTTTGACGATGGTGACAGCCTGCTTGGCGGCTTTCTCCGGGTCGTGGATGACGGACCCGGCTATCTTCCGCGACTGGAGGGTCCCGTCGGGGTTGTACACCCGGTCCGCATAGGCCTCTTCCACATAGCGGACCCCGACCTCCTTAGCCGCCTGGACCATAATGGTTCCCGTCAGAGCCACAAAGAGGATGTCTTTGCTGAAGCGCAGGGCGGCCCGGGCAATGGCCTTGGAGACTTCCAGGTCCACGAAGGCCACGTTTCCGATCGCTCCATGGGCCTTGACATGCTGCAGGGAAAGGCCCTGGGACTTGGCAAAAGCGTAGAGGGCGCCCATCTGGTAGAGCATGTAGTTCTCGATCTCCTGCATGGAAAGATCCATGCGCCTCCGGCCGAACCCCAGGAGGTCCGGGTACCCGGGGTGGGCGCCAACCCCAACTCCTTTCTCCTTGGCCATTCGGACGGTCTGCTCCATGACCATCGGGTCCCCCGCGTGCCACCCGCAGGCGATGTTGGCGGAGGAGATATAGTCCATGACCTCCGCATCCCGGCCCAGCTTGTAGACGCCGAAACTCTCTCCCATGTCACTGTTGATGTCGATTCGGTCGGGCATAAATCCTCCTAATTTTTGGCCACAGAGGACACAGAGAGCACGGAGAAAAATGATCCAAAATCCTAAACTCGAAANNTCGTAACCCGGAATTCGAAACTTTGATTTCTCTGTGGTCCTGCGATCTCTGCGGTGAATGGGTTCTATGTATTTGGGCCGTAGAGGTAACAGGCGACCCAGTGGTTGGACTCGATCTCCTTCAGCTGGGGAACCGCTTGGTCACAGGGTTCAAATCGGTGGGGGCAGCGGGTATGGAAGTTACAGCCCGGCGGAGGATTGATGGGGCTGGGAACCTCGCCCTGCAGGATGATCCGCTTCCGTTCCAGGGTAGGGTCCGGTATGGGGTTGGCCGAAAGCAGGGCTGTGGTGTATGGATGCTTGGGCCGGCTGTAAATTTCATCGCTCGGGGCCAGTTCGGCAATCCGTCCNNAGCACCTGGGCCTGGATGGAAACGTCCAGAGCGGAGACGGGCTCGTCGGCAATGATCAGCTTGGGATTCAAAGCCAAGGCCCGAGCGATCCCGATGCGCTGTCTTTGACCCCCGCTGAACTCGTGGGGATAGCGGTTGATGTGCTCCGGCCGCAGGCCGACCACCTGGATCAGATCGAGGACCCTTNNTCCTGGAAGATGATCTGCATCTGCCGCCGCATCTGGCGCATGCGCCTCGAATCGTACCGGGTGATATCCTCCCCCTCAAAGAAGATATGACCCTCCGTAGGCTCTTCCAGACGGAGGATCAGCCGGCCCAGGGTGGATTTTCCGCACCCGGACTCGCCCACCAGCCCCAGGGTTTCTCCGCTGCGGATGGTCAGGTTGACTCCTACCACCGCCTGGACGAAGGTCTTCGTCCGGGAAAGGAAGGAGGCCCGCACGGGGAAGAACTTCTTTAGGTCTTTGACTTCAACAAGGTTACCGTTGGCGTTCATGCTCTTATTCTTGCTGATCGCTGACCGCTGATTTCTGATGGCTATTTTTTCTCATGCAACCAACACCTGACAAAGTGTGCCGGCGCGATTTCGATCAAACTTGGTTCCTCGACACATTTATCAAAGACAAACTTGCACCGGTTGGAAAACTTACAGCCCTTGGGTAGTTCCAGGAGCGAAGGGACCAGCCCGGGAATCGCCTCCAGCCGGGCCTTGCGGGTGTGATCCTCATCCAGGCGGGGGATCGACTTCAGAAGGCCCTGCGTGTAAGGGTGCAGCGGACTGGCGAAGATCGGCTTCACCTCGGCGTATTCCACCACCCGCCCGGCATACATGACCGCCACTTTCCGGGCGGTCTCGGCGATCACCCCCAGGTTGTGGGTGATCAACATCACCGACATTCCCTTTTCCCGTTGGAGGCGGTTTATCAACTCCAGAATCTGGGCCTGAATGGTCACGTCCAGGGCTGTTGTCGGCTCGTCGGCAATCATCAGTTTCGGGCTGCAGGCTAGAGCCATGGCGATCATGGCGCGCTGGCGCATTCCCCCGCTCAACTGGTGGGGATATTCCTGAACGCGGCGTTCCGGGGAGGGGATTCCCACCAGCCGGAGCATCTCGATGGAGCGGTCCCAGGCTCCCTTCCGGGACATGCCTTCGTGAAGCCGCAGGACTTCCGAGATCTGGTCGCCGATCTGGAAGACCGGGTTCAGGGAGGTCATGGGCTCCTGAAAGATCATGGAGATGGAACGGCCGCGGATCTTCCGCATCGCCGCCTCGGAGAGGTCCAGCAGGTTGGTCCCCCCGAACCGGATTTCGCCCTGGGTGATCTTCCCGGGGGGGTCGGGGATCAGGCGCATGATGGAAAGGGCCGTCACGCTCTTTCCGCAACCCGACTCGCCGACAACTCCCAGGGTTCCCCCCTCTTCCAGCTCCAGGTCAACCCCGTCAACGGCTTTGGCTACTCCCTCATCGGTGAAAAAATAGGTGTGGAGGTTGCGGATGGTCAGAAGGAAATTATTTTCGCCAGCCATGGAAAATATGCCAGTCCTGAATCAGTTGCGAGCCAATTTGTCAAAAATTTAAGTTACCCCAGATAGACATATTTTGTCAATGCTTTCGGGGCCTCATCGGGGCCTCAAAGGAAATATGTAGAAATATCCCCTGGTTTTCTCTCTCTGCGGGCCTGGGAGACACCTCATGAGTTTCGTCCGGCGGTAAGAGTCTAGGGCCCCATTTAAAAGCAAGGATTCACCCGTTTCAGAACTACCTTTTCCTTGCGGGCCAGCTTGACCAATTCCACCAAATTGTCCACCAGAGCCTTGTGCAGCCGTTTCCCCTTCTCCACGGTGGAAAGGGTCGGGTCTCCGGTTACCCCGCTGGGTTCCGTCGCTTTCCGGAAGCTTTCCAGAGAAGAAGGGGTAAAGACCCGGTCTGCCTGGACATAGGGGTCGGCGACGTGGAATTTTTTCTTAAGCGGGAGGTTCTTGACCGCTTTTTTCATATTCACCAATTCCGGGAATATGTGCATCATGTGGGAGGTTTCCAGCTCTTCGGCGTGGCCGATTCCCCCCGGGGGGGACTCTCTAATTGCCCGTGATACGGTATCGCCGATGTAGAAAGGATCGGCAATCGTGACGAAGGCACCGGTTTCATTCCGAATCCGGGAAGCGGCAATCTGCAGCGGGGGAAGATTGGCCGTGCGGTGCCCGTTGATGACAATCAGCCGTTTGAAGCCGTGATAGATGAGGCTGCGCAAGACTTCATAGAGCACGGAAATGAGAGTCTCCGGGGTTATGGAAATGGTCCCCGGATAGGCCATGTGATGGGGAGACCAGCCGTACCAGCAGGGAGGGGCCACGACCGTTTTGGTGATCCTGGCGGCATCCTCTGCCAGACGAATAGCGACCAGCGCATCATTGCCCAGGGGAAGATGGAGTCCGTGCTGTTCCGTGGATCCGAAGGGAAGGATGATGACGCTGTCTTTTCTTAAATAATCTTTAACCTCCGCCCAGGTCCATTGGTAAAGATACAATTTTTCCATAAAATCTCCTTCCAGGGTCCGTTCTTTTCCAGGCTATCGTCAGTATCTTAGATGAAATTCCTTCGNNGCAATCGGATTTAACCCTGCTTCCTTCCCCTGGATTTGGGGTTCAGAAAATCATTGAACCAGTCTCCCACCAGGCTGAGGCTCAAAACCGTGAAGAAGATGGCCAGCCCGGGAAAGGTCACCGCCCACCAAGCCTGCCGGAGGTAAACCCGCGAAGACCCGATCATGAATCCCCAGCTCATCACGTTGGGATCCCCCAACCCTAGAAAACTCAGTCCGGCCTCAAAAAGGATCGCCACCCCCACGCCAAGGGAAGCATTCACAATCATGGGAGGCAATGCATTGGGGAGGATTTCGCGGAGGATGATTCTCCGGTTCCTGGAGCCCAGGGCTCTGGCCGCGGTGACGAAGTCTCGCTCTCGAAGGGAGAGGAATTCCGCCCGCAGGATCCGAGCCGTTCCCGTCCAGGTGGAGATGCTGATGGCGACGATAATCGTGCCCAGAGTCGGCTGAAAGAGGGCCACCACGACCATGGCCAGGAGGAAGGATGGGATCACCTGAAAGAACTCCGTCACCCGCATCAGGGCTTCTTCAAAGATCCCCCCGAAGAACCCGGCCAGGGCCCCGAAAAAAATCCCGATGGTCATCATCATCGCGGCAGCGGTGAAACCCACGAGGAGAGAAGTGCGGGAGCCTTGGATGATTCCCGCCAGAACATCCCTGCCCAAATAGTCCGTTCCCAGGAGAAATCTTCCTCCGGGGGCGAGGAATTTTTTCCCCATCATCTCAAAGGGGTTTGCCGCGTAAAGAAAAGGCCCGATCAATGCAGCGAGCAACACCAGGGTCAGAATCACGAGACCCAGAACGGCCGCTTTGTTCTTAAAATGACGTCGCCAGAAAAGGACCAGGGGCGTAGGCCGGGTGGTTTCTTTTTCTGTGGGAGGAATCTTTTCATAATCCCGGAGCATAAGAATTCACCGACGTCGGATCCGGGGGTCGAGGACCCCGTAGAGGATGTCCGTCACCAGGTTGGCGACGATGACCAGGACCGAAGAGAAAATGAGGATCCCCATGATGAGCGGGTAATCTCTCCGGAGGATGCCGTCGAACATGAGACGGCCCATCCCCGGCCAACTGAATACGGTCTCCACCAGCACGGCCCCGGCGATGAGGTATCCGAACTGCATTCCGGCGATGGTCACCACGGGGAGAACGGCATTGCGAAGGGCATGTTTGTAAACTACCTTGCGTTCGGAAAGTCCCTTGGACCTGGCCGTGCGGATGTAATCGGACCCCAGGACCTCGAGCATGCTGGCCCGGCTCATCCGGCTGTATTGAGCGATATAGATGATGCCCAGGGTCGAGGCGGGCAAAACCAGATGATGGAGAACGTCCTTCAGGATTTGCCAATAGGTGCCCTCCAACCCCGCCGTTACCATGCCATGCCCGGGGAAGACGGGAAAATAGAGGGAAAAAATGAGAATCAACATGATCCCCAGCCAGAAGGCCGGCATGGCCCATCCCATGAGAGATAAAACGGTGATGAAGGCGCTGGAAACTGAATTGGGCCGTTGGGCGACGATGACCCCGGTGAATACCCCGACGGCAATGGCCACGAACATCGAGGTGAGGATGAGAAGGGCTGTAGCCGGAATCTTTTCCAGAATCAATTCCAGCACCGCCTTTCCCTGGAAGTAGGAGAACCCAAAATCCCCCGTAAGAATCTTCTTTCCGTAAATCCAGAGCTGCTCGGCAAGGCCCTTGTCAAGCCCAAATTCCTTGCGCACCGCCTTTAGAATTTCCTCGGTAGCGCCCCCGGACTCTCCGATATAAACCATGGCCGGGTCTCCGGGAGCCAGATGGAGGAGGGTAAAATTCAAGACCACGATTCCCACGATCACGGGAACCGCCTGGATGGCTCGGCGGAGAATGTACCAGACGAGAGATTGGGAGTTCAAGGGAAACGAGAAAAAAGTCTAAGTGAATTTCTTCCTCGCCCAGCGGGGAGAAGCAAGCAATGGGGGATGCCCACTCCCCCCTCTGCCCGCCGGTCCTCCCCGGAACTGGGTGAAAAATTCAGTCAGCGGAAATCGAGAGACCCGGCCATGTCCGGGAGAGGCTTTTTCCTCCTCCGGAATCTTTTCAGAGCTTCCTCCGTCGAAGAAGGGACGCGATTCCTTGCATTTCCCTCAGGAAGATTTCCACCTCAGCCGGCTTTCCCCTTTTTCCAATAGACAGTGTCATAGGGGTTCAGGACTCCCCATACATCCAGGGGGATTCCGTCAAAATCCTTGTTGGAGAGATTGTAGTATCCGACTTCCTGATACCAGATAATGGGAAGTTCATCCACTAGGATCCCCTGGGCCCGGTGGTACAGTGCCTTCCGTTTTTCGAAGTTCTGCTCCACCTGGGCGTCCGCGAAGAGCTTGTCTACTTCGGGATTGTTATAACCCATGGTATTGGTCCAGATGAGCTTCTTGATATTCGGAGAAATGTACATCCGTTCTATTCCGATCACCGGGTCGGGATAATCGAATACCACGTCGAGGGTGAGGTCGTAATCCCACCCGGCGATCTTGGCGGCCCAGCTCGGGAAATCCGGACTGGCTCGAAGGGTGGCATTGATGCCCACCTTCTTGAGCTGCTCCCGCAAATATTCGCAGGTGCTCTGGTTCGTCGGATTTCCGGGAATCCAGTCCAGGGTCAGCGGGAACCGCCAGCCGTCGCTCTTCTTCTTGTAGCCGGCTTCGTCCAGGAGCTGATTGGCTTTGTTCAGGTTGTAATCATACGTTTGGACATTGGGGTTGTAGAAAGGGTTCGTGTAGCGGAAGGGGCTGGTGGCCGGCGCTCCGAATCCCATCATGATCTCCTGGATGATGAAATTCTTATCCATTGCGTGAGCGATGGCTTTCCGGACCTTCTTGTCATTCAGGGGAGCCTTCCGGATGTTGACCGCAAACCAGGCTCGGGGGCCGATGGCCTCGAACCCTTTCTCGGTCATGCTGATTGGGGGCATCTTCTCAAGGCGGCGGGCATCATCCGGGCCGATGTAGGAGAAGGGAACCATATGGGTGGAGCCTGATTCCATGGCCACGGTGCGGGCGCCGGCGTCGGGAATGAACTCCAGGATGATCCGGTCCAGGTAAGGCCGTCCCTTGCGGAAGAAATTCTCGTACCGTTCCAGGATGATGTGCTGACCCTTCTTCCACTCCACGAATTTGAAAGGCCCCGACCCGACCGGTTTTATGTTGGCAGGGTTTTGCCGGATTTCCCCCTGCCCGTATACGTGCTTCGGGATGATGGGCAGGAGGAGCGGATGCGTGGCGGCCAGAAATGCGGGGTAGGGGTGCTTCAGCTTGAAGACGGCCACGTAGGGATCGGAAGAATCCACTTTCTCAACGGCGCGGAACATGGCCACCCCGAAGGGGTGATTCTTAGCGACGGTTTCCAGGGAGAAGGCCACGTCCGCCGAAGTGATCGGCTTGCCGTCGTGGAAGGTGGCCCCTTTCTGGAGATGAAAGGTGTACGTGCGCCCATCCGGGGAGATCTCCCACTTGGTGGCGAGGTAAGGCCGGGGCTGGAATTTTTCGTCGAACTGGAGAAGCCCGGCGAAAATCTGCGTCCCCGGCACTCCGGTGGGGGTCCCGGATACGATGGCCATATTCAGATGGGTGGGCTCCTGGTAAATGATCTTGAACGTGCCCCCACGGGGAGTTTTGTCTGTCTGGGCAAGGGCTTGCCCGGAGACAAAGGCGTAAAAGAGCAGCAAAACCATCAGAGGAACCCAGACGAGGTAACATCGACTCCTTTTTGTACCTATCATGCATGCTCCTTTCTGTGGTCTTTCATCTTCTCCCCGAAAGAATCAGAGAGGAGATATGATTTTTCCTTTGCATCCTTTTTTCTTCTTCGTGATAATAGGCTTGGGTTTCGACAAGGCGGCCAATAACCCGAATAGTCTACTCCCATCGATACCCGTAGATCAACCGTTTCTATCATAGGAAATGATTTTTTTGAAGTTCCAAATGACCGGCTTTGGCCGGCGCGACGGCGACCTGATTGAGGAAAGGGATGAAAGAGAAAAAGGCGAAAAGCATGACCGAACGAGACGGCCTATTTCCGGATGTACTCTATTTGAACGGGCCCATCCTGACCTTGGATGAAAAGAACCCGCGGGCGGAAGCCGTGGCCACTTTGGGGGATAAAATCGTCGCTGTGGGCGCAAAAGCGGTGATCCAAAGGCTGGCGGGGCCGACAACCCGGGTGGTTGACCTGGCAGGGAAAACCATGGTTCCGGGGTTGAATGAACCCCATAACCATTTTGCCATGTATGGGGTGTACGCCCTTCGGTTGGTTAATTTGCAGAGTCCTCCCATCGGCCCCGTTTCCGGGATGAAGGATTTGGTTGAGGTGCTGCGGGAAAGGGCCGGGAAAACTCCGAAGGGAGAATGGGTTTACGGCCGGGGGTACGACGATACGCTCATGGCCGAACAAAGACATCCCACCCGTCATGACCTGGATCAAGCCTCAACCGAGCACCCGATTTACATTACCCATGTTTCCGGTCATTTGAGCGTGGCCAACTCCAAGGCCTTGGCCCTGGCCGGGGTGACCAAGGATACCGTCGGGCCCCAGGGCGGGGTGATCCGGAAGGACCCGGAGACTTCGGACCCGGACGGGGTCCTGGAAGAAATGCCCGCTCAGGCCCTGGTATTTCGACACCTGCCTCCTCTAACCATGGATTTGAGGCTGGAAGCAATGGCCCGGGCCGCGGGGGATTACCTTAAAACCGGAGTGACCTCATGCAGCGACGCCGGGGTCGCCTTTCCCGGGGTTGGGAGCCCGGCGGAGATTGTGGCCTACCAGGGGGCCATGGGGCAGGGCCTGGTCCCGATTCGTATGACCATGATGGTGGGGGTGGAATTTCTGTTGGGGGCCGATGGAAAGAGCCCGTCTTTTGTCACCGGTTTCGGGGACGACCATCTCAAGATCGGCCCGGCCAAGATCATCGTTGACGGCTCGATCCAGGGCTATACGGGGTGGCTCGCCAAGCCCTATCATGTTCCGTTTAAAGGAGATTCTTCATATCGGGGATATCCCGTTACGGGTCCTGATAAGTTGAATCAGCTAGTCCTGGAGGCGCATAAGGCCGGCTGCCAGATCGCCGCCCATGGAAACGGAGACGCGGCCATTGATGCCATCCTGGATGCCTATCAAACGGCACAAAAAGAATTCCCCCGGCCGGATGCCCGCCACAGGATCGAACATTGCCAGATGGCCCGCGAAGACCAGTTGGACCGGATGGTCGAATTGGGAGTCAGCCCTTCGTTCTTTGCTTCCCACACCTATTATTGGGGGGATCGTCACAAGGCCATCTTCATGGGCCCGGAACGGGCGAAGCGGATCAGCCCACTGAAATCGGCCCTGAAACGGGGCATCAAATTCACCTTCCACTCCGATTGCCCGGTGACCCCCGTATCTCCCCTATTTTGTGTCTTCGCCGCCGTCAATCGTATTACCCGCAATGGCGAAGTTTTGGGACCGGAATTTTGCCTGACCCCGGAGGAGGCCCTTCGAGCCGTCACCATCGACGCCGCCTGGCAGACCTTTGATGAAAAGATCAAAGGATCGATTGAGATGGGAAAGCTGGCGGATTTCACCATTCTGGCCGAAAATCCCCTCGCCATTTCTCCCGAAAAAATCAAAGATATTAAAATTGAAGAAGTGATCATCGGGGGGAAGAGCATCTATCAGATGGGTTAGGTGTTGAATGCCATGACATCGTGGACAGAAAACGGTGCCATAAGATCGTTGACAAAACCGGGAATACCCTATATTTCTTCAACCCCAAAAGTATTCTTATTGAGCCAAAGGTATTGTCTTGCTCTGGGAAACAATAATAGCAAAGAACAATGCCAGGCAATTAAGTGCTCGGTTTATTATGCTCTGTCCACGATGTCATGGCGCTGAAAAGTGTCTACGATGT
>PMCE01000166.1 GCA_003154025.1 Syntrophaceae bacterium | reverse complement strand
ACGCCGCAGATGCGGATTCTTCTTTCGGTCAAGGCGGTGGACTTCCGGAAAGGGATTGATGGATTGGCGGGAATCTGCCGGCAGGTGTTGCGGGAAGATCCTTTTTCGGGCTGCGTTTTTGTTTTCCCTAACAGGCGCGGGACCGCCCTCAAATCGTTGACCTACGATGGCCAGGGATTCTGGCTTTGTCAGAAGCGCCTGTCCAAAGGGACATTCCAGTGGTGGCCAGAGGAAGGCCGTGATCACACGGCTGCTCTGGCCGTTCATGAGCTTCAGCTTTTGCTCTGGAACGGCAATCCCGGTCAAGCGGGTGTGGCACCTGGCTGGAGGAAGATCAACGCCATCGGATGAAGCAATCTCTTACGTTCTAAATCCAATCATGCTATGCCACGGCCATGGAATCGACGATACGATACAGAGGCCGGACGGTCACAGGGCAGGACATTGCATTTGTCAAGAACTTGATTGCCGAACATCCCGGAGAGAGTCGGCGGGCTCTGTCGCAGGAGCTTTGCCGGGCTTGGGGATGGGTTCAGCCCAACGGGGCGCTTCGGGACATGGTTTGTCGGGGCCTCCTGCTCGAATTGAACCGGGGCGGATATATCGAGCTGCCTCGCCCGATGTACATAAGGCCCGTCCTGAATCGCAAGAAGCCATCGCGGACCGAGGTGGATCAGACACCCATCGAGGGGACGGTATCGGACCTTGGCTCCCTTGATTTTCGGCAGGTCCGCAGGACTCCCGCCGAGAAGGTGTTCAACAGCCTGATCGAGCATCACCATTATCTAGGTTATTGCCAGCCGGTGGGAGAGCAGCTCAAGTACATCGTCTATGCCAAAGACAGACCGATTGCCTGTCTGGCCTGGTCGTCGGCACCCCGCCACATCGGCGACCGCGACCGTTTTATCGGCTGGACGAAAGACGACCGTAAGAAAAATCTCCCTCTGATCGCCTGCAACACCCGTTTTCTAATCTTGCCCTGGGTAAAGGGTTTCCTGCCTGGCCTCCCATATCCTGGGGGCGATGGCGAGGATTGTACCGCAGGAGTGGGAGAGGATTTATCATCATCCCCTGCATTATCTGGAGTCCTTCATCGATCAGAAGCGGTTTCAAGGGACCTGCTACCGGGCGGCCAACTGGATCTGCATCGGCAAGACCACGGGCCGGGGAAAGAACGACCAAACCCACAAGGTCAACCGATCGATCAAGGGGGTCTGGGGATACCCCCTGTCGAAGGATTTTCGGTTTCATCTTTGCGGGAGGCAGACATGAAGACGCAAAAGCCCAAGCGGATCGATCTGAAGCCGGCGGATGTGGATGCCCTTCTTGAGCGGGTGGAAAAGGGGGCTCTTCAGGAGGGCGATTACGAGATCATCAAGGCGATGGTGGAAACCATCGGTCTTCTGAGCCGATCCCTCGATGCAAAAGCCACCGCCATCAAGCGTCTGTTGCGGATGATCTTCGGCGGTTCGACGGAAAGCCTGGAAAAGATCCTCAAGAATCGCGGCAAGCTGGCAGAAGCGATCAAAGATCAATCTGAGCCGGTCAAACAAAACGGTCATGGCAAAAACGGCGCGGCTGATTATATCGGGGCGGAGCGGATTCAGGTGCCCAACCCGACCCTGAAGGCCGGCGTTCCCTGTCCGGAATGTCCCAAAGGAAAACTCTATCCGTTCAATCCTCCCGGGGTGGTGGTGCGGTTCGTGGGGATGGCCCCCCTTTCGGCGAAGATCTACGAGTTGGAGAAACTACGCTGCAACCTCTGCGGCGTGGTCATTACGGCAGAAGCACCGGGCAATGTCGGTTTGGCCAAGTATGATGAGACCGCCGCGAGCATGATCGCCAACCTCAAGTATGGCAGCGGTGTTCCCTTCTACCGGATCGAGAAGCTCCAGGAAAGCCTTGGGTTGCCCCTTCCTGCGTCGACTCAGTGGGACGTTGTAGAGCAGGCAGCCAACAGGGGCGTCTATCCCGCTTATCGTGAACTGGTCCGCCAAGCCGCTCAGGGCAACGTCATCCACAACGACGATACCGCCGTGAAGATCCTGGCCCTGATGAAACACAGAGATGAGAAATCAGCCCGGACAGGGATGTTTACCACCGGCATGGTATCCATCATAGAGGATCGCAAGATCGCCCTGTTTTTCACCGGAGAAAAACATGCCGGCGAGAATATGACGGATCTGCTCAAACTCCGGAATGCCGAGTTGGAACCGCCGATTCAGATGTGCGATGCCCTCTCCCGCAATCTACCAGAGGAGGCGCAAATCATCCTGGCCAACTGCATGACTCACGGCCGGAGGAACTTTGTGGAGATCATTTCCAGCTTTCCGGATGAGACCGTCCATGTCATCCTTGAAATCGCTAAGGTGTATAAAAACGACAAAACGGCCAGGGAACTGAATCTTTCACCCCGGGAAAGGCTTCTCCTTCATCAGCGGGAAAGCGGACCAGTGATGGAGGAACTCAAGGAATGGTTCTCCCAACAGCTTGATCAAAAGAAGGCAGAACCGAACTCCGGCCTGGGGAAGGCTATCGCTTACATGCTCAACCATTGGGACGCCCTGACCCTTTTCCTGCGAGTCCCCGGTGCACCCCTGGATAACAATATCTGTGAACGGTTGTTAAAAAAGGCGATCCTCAACCGAAAGAACTCCCTCTTTTACAAAACCGAGCATGGCGCCTTCATCGGCGATATGTTCATGAGCCTGATCCACACCTGCAACCTGCAGGGGGTCAACCCCTTCGATTACCTGACGGCCCTGCAGAAGCACGCTTCAAAGGTCTTCAAAAACCCGTGGAACTGGATGCCCTGGAATTATCGGGATGCCATCTCCACCAATGATTCCTGACGACCTCGCTCGATTCATCATTTTCAACTGACTACTATTGGCAATGCGACCAGAAGCCGGGGGGCTCGTGTGATCCTTCGGCTACGCCTCCGCCTCGCTTTTT
>PMCE01000255.1:4621-10921 GCA_003154025.1 Syntrophaceae bacterium | reverse complement strand
TGTCGCTCCTCCAGACTTTGCCAGACTGCGCGTCCTGGAACTCCCCGAATTGAGCGGGAGTGGAAAACTGGTATTTTCAACCCCGAGCAGGTTCATCATTTTTCGCATCTCGGCCACGGTCCATTGGCCGGGGGCCGATTCCGCCCCTTTCCGGATGCTGGCATAGGTGAGGAGTGAGCCAAAGAGAGGAGCCAGAAGCCGGCTGACCCTTCCCCGGGGGCCCATGCAGAAGGCGATGATGGGCTGCCCTTCGGCCAGCGACATGGGGATGAGCCGCAGGAGACGGAGGTTGTCCTCGACCGAGTTAGCATAGGTGACGATCTTCACCGCGTGGGCTCCGAAAGACCGGCAGGATTTGAACCTCCGCAACAGCCCCGCCCAGGAGGGGGTCCTTTGAAAGTCATGGTGGGAGACGATCATCTTTGCGGCTCCCGCCTTCCGCCTCCCTTCGGAGGCCAGCCGCTCGACCAGTGATCCTCCGGTGCTCGCCTCGATGTCGACAAAGTCCGCGCCCCGGTTTATCGCTTCCACCAATAGGTCCACTCGGTCCTTCTCGCTTCCCCCAAAAAATCCCCCTTCTTCCCTCCGCCGGTTGGTGACCAGGAGAGCGCCTTTTCGGGGGCCGATCAGTGCGGAGAGGTCCGGCCGGTGAATCCGATCTATCCGGAGTTCGACCATATCAGCCAGGGCGAACCCCTTTTTCATCTTGCCCAGCGCTTCCCGGTTGGTTTCGGCCATGACGGGGACGCAGATCATCGATTCTCCTCCCCCCGCGGGTAGGACCCTAGAATCTTGAGAAAGGAAGTTTTCTCCTCCATCCTCTTGAGGCATGGACCCACTTTCTTCTCCCGGAGATGGCCGTCCAGGTCGGCGAAAAAGAGATATTCCCACACCCGGTCGCGGATGGGGTACGACTCAATCCGAAGCAGGTTGACCCCCGCCCGGGCGAAGGGGCCCAGAGTCTGATGAAGGGCTCCGGGGATGTGAGGGGTGCCGAAGAGGATCGAGGTCTTGTCCCTGCCGGTGGGTTTGCTCTCTCCGTTCCCCAGGACGAGGAAACGGGTAATGTTGTTGGGGTGATCTTCGATGCCCTCGGCGAGCAGCGGAAGGCCGTAAGTCTTCGAGGCCAGGAGGCTGGCGATGGCCGCTCCCCTCCGGTCTTTGCGGATGCGCAGAACGGCGCCGGCGGTACTATCCGTGGCCACCGGTTCGGCTTCGGGCAGGTTCCGGGCAAGCCACTCCCGGCACTGGGCCAACGCTTGGGGGTGGGAGTAGACTCTCTCGATCCGGCTTTTCGTGCCGTGGGACATGAGACAGTGGGAGATCCGGAGGAAGACCTCGGCACGGATTTTCAGGGGAGTGGAAATCATCCGGTCGAGGGTCATCTTCACCGATCCCTCCAGGGAATTTTCGAAGGGAACCACGCCGAAAGAAGCCTTCCCCTTCTCCAGCACGTCGAAGACCTCGCCGATGGTCCTTTCCAGGAGGATCGAGGAACTTTTACCGAACTGGGTCAGGGCGGCCAGTTGGGAAAAAGAGGCCTCCGGTCCGAGGCAGGCCACGGCGAGCGGAGACTGCAGCCGCCGGGAAGAGGAGAAAATCTCCCGATAGATGTCCCGCAGCGCCGCATCGGGCAAAGGGCCTTCGTTCATCCCGGTGAGAGAGGAGAAAACCCGGCTTTCCTGGGAGGGGTCGTAAACCTCCACCCCTAGCTGACTCTTCACCCGGCCGACTTTGACGGAAAGAGCGCCCCGCTCGTTGAGGAGACGGATGATCTCCCGGTCCTTCTTCCTGATTTCTTCCCGGATCTTTTCGACCGGCTTCGGTTTCATGCCCGCAGTTCCTCGATCGTTTCTCTCACCAGCGACAGGGGAATCCCTCCGTTGACAAAGGGCAGACCCGGCTTTTTCAGGAGGATGAAACGGATCTGGTCCCCTTCTTTCTTCTTGTCCTTCTTCAAACCTCTCAGGATTCCCTCCGGGTCCAGGGAAGAAGGAATATGAACCGGCAGCCCCACCCGGCCGATCACCGAAAAAATTCTTTCCCGGTCTTCCGCAGATAGGTATTGCCGGCGTTCCGAAAGCAGCGCCGCCGCGCACATCCCCATGGCCACGGCCTCGCCGTGCGAAACCGTGAAACCGGACTCGGCTTCGATGGCATGCCCCACCGTGTGCCCGAAGTTGAGAATGCGGCGGAGCCCCTTATCCGTCTCATCGCTTTCCACGATGGCCTTCTTGATCCGGCAGGACTTGGCGACGATCCCCGCCAGGAAGGCGGGGTCCCGCTGCCGCAGGGCCTCCGCGCCTCCTTTGAGCTCTTCCAGAATTTCCGGGTCTTCGATGATCCCGTATTTAACGATTTCCGCTAGGCCGTTGGTGAATTCGCGGGGCGAAAGGGTTTCCAGAAAGGCCAGGTCGATGAACACCGCCTTGGGCTGGGTGAAGGTCCCCAGCAGATTTTTGGCCGAGGGCAAGTCAACGCCCGTTTTGCCCCCGATGCTGCTGTCCACCTGGGCGAGGATGGTTGTGGGCACCTGGATGTGGGGGATTCCCCTCATGTAAATGGAAGCGAGAAAGGCGGTGAGGTCGCCCACCACCCCGCCCCCGAGGGCGATGAGAGCCGAGGTCCGGTCCGCCCCCCGTTCCATCATCCGCTCCGCCAGTTCGGTGCANNGGCGAGAACCCTCTCCCCATGGAGGGAGGAAACCCGGGAGTCGGTGAGGAGGAAGTAGCGGCGCGCCCACCCCTGGTTCGCGAGGATGAGGGCCATGCGGTCCATGATCTGATATCCGATGTGGATCTCGTAAGAGGAAGAGGAGCTTTTTTCGAAGTGGACCTTGATTTTGTTCATGAGGCGATTCCTCCCCCCTTTCGCATCGCTCTTTCCAGGAAAGTCAGCTCTTCCATGAGCCGGTAGAATTTCTCCGGTTTCAGGGACTGGAGGCCGTCGCAGAGGGCTTTCTCCGGTTCGGGGTGGACCTCCACGATGATCCCGTCTGCGCCCACGGCCACGGCCGCCCGGGAGAGAGGGGCGACGTATTTCCAGTGGCCGGTGGAATGGCTGGGATCGACCACCACCGGCAGATGGGAAAGCTCTTTCAAAACCGGAATGGCGCTCAGGTCCAGGGTGTTCCGGGTGGCCGTCTCGAAGGTCCGAATTCCCCTTTCGCAGAGGATCACCCGGCTGTTGCCCGAAGCCAGGATGTATTCCGCCGACATGAGGAGTTCCTCGATCGTGGTCATCATCCCGCGCTTGAGAAGGACGGGCTTTTTCGCCTGGCCGACTTTTTTGAGAAGGGCAAAATTTTGCACGTTGCGGGCTCCCACCTGGAGAATGTCGGAATATTCCTCCACCATGTCCACCTCGGTCGTATTCATGACNNTAGGGAGAGGTCCTCGGCTTGAAGGCGCCGCCCCGCAGGATATGCCCGCCTCCTTTTTTCACCACATAGGCGCTCTCCAGGAGCTGTTCCTCGCTCTCCACGGTGCAGGGGCCGGCCATGACGATGAAGCGGGGCCCGCCGATCTCCAGGTCTCCGACTTGGATCACCGTGTCCGAGGGCTTGAATTCCCGGGAGGCAAGCTTGTAGGGCTTGAGGATGGGCACCACCTTTTCCACCCCGGGGAGGTTGACGGCGGACTTGAGATGCTCCTTCCCCCGCTCGTTCCCGATGGCCCCGATCAGGGTTCTTTCCACTCCCCTGGACAGATGGGCCTTGTACCCGATGGAGTCGAGCCACTCGGTGACCTTGCGGATCTCCTCTTCGGCGGCATTACTCTTCATAACGATGATCATGGTTTCCCTCCCCCAACGAAAAAGGCCATGGAGCTTTTCGCCGCCATGGCCTTTACAGAGAACAGAAAATAAAAAAGCCATGGATAGCGTCTTTGCATCTACCCACGGCTTGTTTTTTTAATCAGGACCCTTGAATCAGGTCATCCTGGCCGGTGGGCAGACCTCCCCCAGTAATAAAAATAAAACCACCAGCCAAAATTCAAAGAGATGAGGGGTCTGTCCATCGATTTTTCTTCCATCGAAATTTTATCCATTTAAACACGGCATATCTTCTTTGTCAAGGAAAACTTTTGCCCTCCTGATTTCTTCCGGTTCCAGGGGCCATCGCGTTCCCCGGGGTTAGAAATGGAAAATCAAAGACTTAACCCCGGAATCCTCAGTTTGAAAAAGACCTGATTTTTTTCTGCGTATTCTACGATCTCGGCGGTTAAAAGCCTTTGGCTTACTGCTAACGTACAGACTTCCTAAATTTCGTAAAGATTTTTGTCCCGAATTTTTTCTGTGTTCATCTGTGTGTTTATCTGTGTCCCATTAGGTTTTTTCCCCGCACTCCGCATTCCGAATTCCGCATTTTTTCAATTCCCAATGCGCAATGCGCAATTCTTTTACTTCCTCAGCACCCTCTTGTCCCCGATCCGCATGGTGAGCTTCTTGCCGTCAAAATGCTCCAGGAGGGGGATGGCGAACTTGCGGGATACCTGGGAGAGGTCCTTGAACTGGGGGGGAGCCATCTCCTTGTTCTCCCGCAGGAACTGGACCACTTTNNGCTTTCCTTGGTCAGAAGCTGGAGGACCGGCTTGAGTTCATTTTCCGGAACGCCGAGTTCGGCCAGGGCTTCTTTCACCGTCGGGGGCTGCAGCTTGGCCGCGGAGAAGAGGACGATGATCTTCTTGCGAAGGTCCTTTTCTTCTTCTTTCAGGGAGATGGTGTGGGAGGCGAGGCGGACGGTCTCCTTCTCCAGGGCGATCTTCTTCTCCTCCGTCAGGATGGAGAGAAGATGGTTGAAGAGCCGGGCGTCCACCTGCCGGGGCAGCTTGGATTTCAGCTCCTCTTTCCCGGCCCCGGCCTGCAGCGGGTTCTTCTGGTGAAATTCTTTCAAGTAATCCAGGCTGAAGCGTTTCAGGTCGGCCATGATCTGGGGATGGAGGTAGCGGAGCCGCTCCCCGTTGAAGCGGAGCAGGCCGCCCTTGGAAACGAGGCTGTCGGCCAGGGATTTCAACTTCGAAGGCAGATGGTTGGAGCGCATGACCATCTCGGCCCAGGAAAGCCCGCCCGGCCCGGCCTTGAAGAGACGGAGTTTGACCTTTTCCTCCTCCGAGCCTTTTTCCAGGGTAGCCATCTCCTCCTGGACCTGGGGAGAGAGACGCTTGTGCCGGGAGGGAAAAGCATCCAGAATTTCTCCCCCCCCGATGGTGAAGACGGGGGAGTAGCTCCGGATCACGAATCGGTCTCCCGGAAGGGCGGCCACGGGTTCCTCCAGCCGCAGCTGGAGATAAGCCTCCCCGCCGGGTTTGATCTCCTCCTGATTCAGGAGGAGGGCGCGTCCCAGGACCTCCACCGTGCCTACATGAAAGCGGACCAGGGTTCGATTCTTGAAAGGCTTGGCCGCACCCGGGAGGAGCTGAAAGATGACGTCCAGAAGGGAAGTGGGCTTCAGGGTCTGGCCCAGGACGATCACATTTCCCCGCTCGACGACCGCTTTCTCCAGGCCCTGGAGGTTGATTCCCACGCGGAGTCCGGCGGTCGCCGCTTCCACGGCCTCCCCGTGGGCCTGGATGCCGCGCACCTTGGCCTCCAGGTCCTTGGGGATCACTTCCACCGAATCTCCGACGGAAATTTTCCCGGCGATGACCGTGCCGGTGATCACCGTTCCGAACCCTTTCATGGTGAAGACCCGGTCGATGGGCAGGCGCAAAAGCCCCTCGGAAGACCGCTCTTCTACGGCCTGGGCCAGCCGGTCCACCTCGGCCACCAGGTCCGGGATTCCCTCTCCGGTCGTGGACGAGACGGGGACGATGGCGGCTCCCTCCAGGAAGGTCCCTTTCACGAACTCCCCGACTTCTTCCTTCACCAGGTCCACCCATTCCTTCTCCACCAGGTCGACTTTGGTAAGGGCGATGAGGCCCTTTTTCACCCGGAGGAGTTTACAGATATCCAGGTGCTCCCGGGTCTGGGGCATGACCCCTTCGTCGGCGGCGATGATCAGGACGACCAGGTCGATCCCGGTAACCCCGGCCACCATGTGGCGTACGAATTTTTCGTGGCCGGGAACGTCCACGATGCTGATCTTGAGGCCGCTGGGAAGGGTCATGGAAGTAAACCCCAGCTCGATGGTGATGCCCCTCTCTTTTTCCTCTTTGAGGCGATCGCAGTCTACCCCCGTCAGCGCTTTGATCAGCGTGGTCTTGCCGTGATCGATATGTCCCGCTGTACCCAGTACGACGCGTTTCATGAAAACCCTTCAAGAGCAGAATCCGGAATCCAGGAGACAGAATTCAGAATCAG
>PMCE01000255.1:1835-4588 GCA_003154025.1 Syntrophaceae bacterium | reverse complement strand
CTGATCGGTCCTCTTTTCGGGAGGGGCGAGGGCCGCCACGCCCGCCTGGGGCGTCGGTTTCTCGCGCATCACCTCGCCGCCGAAGATCCGCTGCAGGGCCAGCTCCAGGTTCTCTTCCATGGCCACGGAGTTTCCGAAGGCCACGATGACCCGTTTCAACTCCGGCAGCTGGCTCTTTTCGGCGGCCAGGTAGAGGGGTTCCACGTAGAGGATGGATTTCTCGATGGGGATGGCCAGGAGGTCCCCCCGGATGACCTGGGACCCCCGCTGGTTCCAGAGGGAGAGCTGTTTGGAGATCTCCGCATCCTGATCGATCCGAGCCTCGATCTGGCTCGGCCCATAGACCAGCTTCTGCTTGGGAAAAACGTAAACGACCAGCTCTCCGTAATGAGGAGCATCGCACCGGCCGGCCATCCAGGCCGCCATGTTGTCTTTCTTGCTGGGAGTGAAGGGGAGGAGGACGACGAACTCCTCTTTCTTCCCCTCGGGGAGCCGCATGATCGTGTAGTACGGCTGGTACTCTTTATCCGCCGCCTGACCCGCCGCGGTTTTTCGCGGAAGGGCCCAGAGGTCTTCCTTGTTGTAGAAAACCTGGGGGTCCTGCATGTGGTAGGTGGANNGGGTCTTTGGGATCGCTGATATAAAGGCTGATCGTTCCGTCGAAGGCATCGACCACCGCCTTGACCGAGTTGCGGATGTAGTTGCCCAGGTTGGGGATCGGCTCGGAGTAGGGGTAACGGTCGGTTAGGGTATATCCGTCGAGAAACCAAAGCAGACGGCCCTCCTTGGAAACCACCAGGTAGGAGTCGGGGTCCAGGCGGACAAAGGGCGCCACCCGGGAGACGCGGTCATGGATCTTCCGGTTGTACATGATGCGGCTCTCGCTGGTGACGTCGTTGGAGAGAAGGATGTCAATAGATCCAAAACGGATGGCGAAGATGACCTTCTTCCAGAAGGAAAGGGGAACCCCCCCTTTTCCCTGGTACTGAGTGTAAACGTTCTTTTCTCCAACGGGGTAGTCGAATTCCTCCCGCTTCGTTCGGACGAAGACGTATTCGTTGGAGGTTTCCCCGTAGTAGATTTCCGGGCGGGTGACCTTGATGTCGGTGGAAGATATGGGAGGAATATCTTTGATGAAAAATTCCGGAAGCCCCTCGGGGGAGATCCGGTTCACCGGACCCAGGACGACCCCGTACCCGTGGGTATAGATGATGTGTTCGTTGATCCAGGTGCGGGCCGGCAGAGCCCGGTAGGAGAGCTCCCGGGGGGAAAGCATGACCTGGCGGTGCTCCCCGTTCATGGTATAGCGGTCGTTGTCCACATCCATGAACTTGTAATAAGTGCGGATCTCCTGGAGCTGGCTGTAGGTGGAGAGCAGGGGGGCGTGGTCCCAGAGGCGAATATTCTTGATGGTCAACTCGTTCCGCTTCAGATCCTCCCGGGTCAGCCTGTCTTCGGCGGGGAATTCCTGGTCGCGCACGGTATTTAATCCATAAGCCAGGCGGGTAAATTGGATATTCTTCTCCAGGTAGGATTTTTCCAGGGTAATCTCGTTGGGCGTCACTTTGAATTTTTGAACCAGGGAAGGGTACACCCCCGTTCCCACCACCAAAACGGCGGCAAACGCCGCCAGGCCCACCGCCGGGATCCGCCAGTCGGGACGGAAGGCATAAGCGAGGATCGTAATCCCGCAGAGAACCGTGGCCGCCATCAAGACCTTGAACATGGCCATCTGGGCGGTTACATCCGCATACCCGGGCCCGAAGACCACCCCGCGCTTGGAGTAGAGGATTTCATTGAGCGCCACCCAGGCGCCCAGGGTCCCCACGAAAAATATCGCCGCCACCAGCACCGCCAGATGTCTGCGGGCCGGGGGCGCTATCCGCACGGTCTGGGGGGGAATAAATTGGAAGGACCGGCGCAGGAAATAAACGAGGCCGGTCGCCAGGGTTGTCAGGATCAAAACGGTCATGAGCCAGGAGTAGAGATAATCTATGAAGGGGAGCTGGAAGACGTAGAAGCTGATATCCCGGTTGAATATCGGGTCCTGGACGCCAAAGGGGGTGGAGTTTAGGTATCGGAGGATGGTCTCCCACTGGGCGGACGACCGCATGGCGGCAAAGAGGGAGAAGAGGGCGGACGCCAGGAGGATTAAAGTCCCGAAAGGCTGGCTGCCCGCTTCCCACGGGGGCATGTGGATCAGGTTATCGCGGTCGACCCAGTACCCGTGAGAGGAGAGCCGGGTGGCCAAAAAAAGATTCAGGTAAAAGAGGATGAAGAAGACGACTCCGAAGAACACGCCGGTTTTCATCTGACTCAGGAAGGTTACCGAAAAAATAACCTCATACCCTACCTCCTGGAACCAGAACCAATCGGAGATCAGCTCGATCCCGCGCCACAAAAGCATGAGCAGGAGAATGGCGACGACGATTAAAATTCCCCTCATGGCGCTGCGGATGGGGGAGGGGGGACTCCCCGGGGCTCGTTTAGGGCTCATAGCTTTGTGTTCCCTCCGGATTTAATTTAAATTTGCGTTTTTTTTAGATTTTTAACTTTGAGAGCTTGAAAAAGTATATCAAATGCCCCCCTTCTCCACAATGCTTTAAAAAGGCCGGCGGCCTCATGCACGGTCAAGGGGATGATTGCGGAATGACGGAAAAACCCACTTTTTGGCTTTTACGAGACCATCAGGCTTGACAACCCCGCCTTCAATCCGCTATTTTTTATCTATCCTTACGCTTTCACTTTCACTT
>PMCE01000255.1:0-1818 GCA_003154025.1 Syntrophaceae bacterium | reverse complement strand
TTCATCAAGCAGTCCCCGGATTTGCGCAAGCTTGAGCAGATCGAGCTCCAAAAAGCCCGGGAGGGCCTGATTGAACGGTTGGCCCGGTATAAACGCGTGAAGGGCCATCTGATCACGGTGGTCTTTGACGGATGGCAGGAGGGAAGGCCGGCCGGACACCGCGAACGGTCGAGGGGGATTGAGGTCGTCTTCTCCAAGGTCGGGGAGAAGGCCGATGACGTCCTCAAACGGCTTGCTGCGGAAAAGAAGGGTGGGGCCCTGGTGGTCACTTCAGACCGGGACGTTGCTTCCTTCGCGGAGAAGAAGGGGGCGGGAGTCATAAGCGCCCCCGACTTTGCGGAAAAGATGGAGATGGCCCAGTTCTACGACCTCAAGGGGGGCGCAGAAGAAGAGGCGTCCCCGGATCGCCCCGTGGCCCCTGATAAAAAAGGTCCTTCCCGGAGGCTTTCCAAATCGCAGCGGAGGAGGGTCGAGGCGGCCAAAAAATTGTAATCCCCGCCGTACGCCTTGTCTGAGCGGCGGGCAAAAATTTTTCCTGCCTATCCCCTTGACGAGGAGGGGGGAGAGAAGGTAATCTATTTAGTTGTGGTGACTTCTACGGGAGGTTGCCGGAGGGATGGGTACAGTGGAAACGTCGAATGTCTCCCTGCTGTATAGCGACGAAAAGTACGAAGTCTGGATCGATACCGAAAAGGACAATATTACCCTGAGCATGGCCGACCGGGGGATCACCATCCTGTTCACCCGAGACGAGTGGCTGGAGTTTCAAGAAGTGATCGGGAATATCCTGCTGGAGGAAGAGGAAGAGCCAGAGGAAGCTTGAATCCCGGGGCAAGAAACGAAGGGATGGGGGCATGAAGTCCGATAAACGTCAGATTCTCAACACGGTCGTTTACGCCAGGAACATTCGGCAGCAGATCATCTGCTCCTCCTTTACCGCCAAATCAGACTTTTATTGCATCAAGTGCGGCAGGCTTCAGCCTTTCGGGGGCGACCTGGCCATCCAGTATTACGGCAACCCCGGAGTGGTTCTTTTCTGTAACGATTGCCTCCGGGAGTTTGAAGATAGACTCCGCGCCGAGCTGGATTGGAACCTCTAATCCAGCCGTCTTTTGCTTTCGGCCGGTTTCCGCCTTGACAACTGCCGGAGAAGATGTTAATCAAAATATCATAGCCGTGGGCCATTAGCTCAATTGGTAGAGCAACTGACTCTTAATCAGTAGGTCGTAGGTTCGATCCCTACATGGCCCACCAATCAAATCAAGGGGTTAGCCATTAAGCGGTTAACCCCTTTTCTTTTATTGCTACCCTATTGCTGCCCTTCCCGGGATTTTACTCGCCCCCCTACCAGGATTAATCGCCCCACAAATGCTCTAAACCTTGTCGATCACTGGCAGAAATATGCAAAAAAAAAGATAGAGCCATTTCCGGCCCTGCCTTGTATGATGGAATATATGAATCTATCAGATTTTATCCCAATCAATGTTGGTTTTTTCAGATGGCAGCGGTACAATGAAAACCGGTTTTCGGGTTCGTTCCAATACTGAACCGGCCACACTTCCGAGAAAGGTCTGTCTCAAAAATCCTTTCCCGTGAGTTCCAAGGACGATTGCGTCGCAACCTTCTTCATCTGTTGCTTTCAAAATCTCTTCTACGGGATGGCCCAAAGGAACGAGGATTTTCGATACGAGTTCAACGCATGGAGGGCCAATTTGATTCTCTATTTTATTACAGAATTCCTGAAGGTATTTCTTGATTTCCTCAAGGTCCATCTCCTGTTCCCCTCTTTTGACTCTTCGCAATATCTCTTCAACGCGA
>PMCE01000417.1 GCA_003154025.1 Syntrophaceae bacterium | reverse complement strand
AGGCTTTCCGGGGGAGTGGTCGTAGTCCAGGCGCCCCAGGGCGTGGCCGAGGACCGCTGGATCCCCGTGTTCATATAGGCCTCGTTGTCATAGCAGAGGTAAATGAAGTCATCGTTTCTTTCCGCGGCCGCGGACAGGGCCTGGATGCCGATGTCGAAGGTTCCCCCATCCCCGGCGATGGCCACCACGGTGGTCTGGAAATCGCCTCGCATATCCAGGGCCGCCTTGATTCCCGAGGCGGCCGCCGCCGCGGAGGCGAAGGGGGTTGAATAGGAGCTGATCTTGATGGGAGAGAACGGGTAGGTGCATAGAATCGTCCCCAGGCAGCTCGCCGTGACCACGGTGATCGTATCCTGTCCCAAGGCGTGCAGGATATGGCGGGTCATCACCGGCATGGCACAGCCGGGGCAGGCCCCATGACCGAAGACGAGATACTCTTCCACCAGATCTTTGGCTTTCATTCCGGTACCCTCGGTTCTTTTTTCCCCGATCATACACGAGCGNNAATTCGCAATGCGAAATGCGCAATTGGAGAAATCGGCAACTCAGGAATGGGGATTGCGCCGGTCAGCCCCGGATGGTAGGATAACCCGTCAACCATTTTTTTCGCCCCGGAAACCGGGCGATCCCCCTGGGAAGGGAGGAACGATCGTGAAATTGCTCCGCTACCGCAAAGGCAACCAGGCTTCGTACGGAGTGCTGGAAGGCGACACCGTCTACCAGATTGATTCTCCTTTCAAGGACCGCATCGAGCGGGGCCAGGCCGCGGGTCCGCCGCAGAGTCTGAAAATTCTCCCCCCTTGCGAGCCCACCAAGATCATCTGCGCGGGCAAGAACTATCCCTGGGGGGAGAACCCGTCCAAATCCCCCCGGCCGATCCTCTTTTTCAAACCGCCCAGTTCGGTCATCGGCCCAGAGGAGAATATCGTCTACCCCTCCTCCTCCCAGCAGCTCATATTTGAATCCGAGCTGGTCATCGTCATGGGCCGAGTCTCGCGCAACGTGGCCGTCAAGGACGCACTCCAGTATGTTCTCGGATATACCTGCGGCAACGACGCCACCGCTTATGACTTCATCCTGCGGGACAATGCCACTTTCCACGGAAAAAGCTTCGATACCTTCTGCCCCCTGGGCCCTCATATCGAGACCGACCTGGACCCGGACGGAACCACGATTACCTGCCGGGTCAATGGACAGGTGAAGGCCAGCGGACAAACCAAAGCGAAGTATTACAGCTGTGCCGAATTGATCAGCTTCACCTCCGCGATCATGACCCTCTTCCCCGGCGATATCATCATGACCGGAACCCCGGACATCGGGACGATCAACCGCGGGGACGTGGTCGAGGTGGACATCGCCGGAATCGGCATCTTGCGGAACCGGGTGGTTTGAGAAAGCTTATAGCTCATAGCTGATTGCTCATGGCAAAAACAGGGAACTCTCGGCCGTCGGCGATCAGCTTTCAGCGGTCAGATAAAACCTACATTCTAACCCTTGTTGATTTCTTACCAGGAATGCAAAAGAAGGAAGTCTTCGATCTTCTGAAATCGCCCGATTTCATCAAGCGGCTGGATTTCCTAAAGGACGCTCCCCTCCATAAAACCCTGAACCATCTCTTCGCCGCCCTGTGCAGCGGGGACGAAGAGATCAAGTGGCATGCGGTTACGGCCATGGGCCTCTTGGTATCCTCCTTGGCCGCAAACGATCCGGAGGGNNGAATTCGCTCCCATGCTTGTTTCCTACATCCACCCGGGCGATAACTTTCTGGAGTTCGAACCCCTTCAGCGGGGGGCCTTGTGGGCTGTCGGGCGAGTGGCTCGGACGTTTCCCGATATGTTTCAATCCCTGGGCGCCGGAAATTTTCTCCTCCCCTTTCTGGAGTCCAGGGTTTCGGCAGTAAGAGGCCTCGCCGTTTGGGGGTTGGGTCTGCTGGGGGATGAGGAATGCCTTCCCGGACTGAACCGCCTTCTCCGCGACGAGGAAGTCCTCCAGTTCTACCTGGAGGGACGGCTCAGCTTTTTCCCCGTTGGGCAATTGGCGAGAGAAGCCGTCGAGGGAATCCGGAGAAGGCTGGACTCCCGAACCACGCAAGGGATGGGCGAAGGAAAAAGAGGGACCCCCGGCTAAACCAGGGGATCCCGGGAAATGGATTTAGGGAACGGGTTGCAGAGATCGGGTCAACACCCAACCGGTATCCCCCCAGGAGAGTCTTACCCTGGTGAATTCCCCCGATTCGGCGAGTTTCTCCACCTGCCTTCCCTTCTTCAGCATCAGGACCACTTTGCTATTGGCGTTGGGCTCGGCTCGCATCCCGGTGATGTCTTTGGTGGCGAAGAGGGACTTCTTGGCCGCCTCGACACTTTTCTTGACCGGCTCGCCAGCCTTGGCCTGTGGAGGAACCACCCCGGCTTTTACCGCGGGGGTCATGGCCGGAGGCGATGGAGGTTTGGGAGACGGTCCCGCGCTGGGGGGCTCTAAAACTGGGGCCATTCCCCCCGCGGAGGCCTGCCGCAAAAAATCGCTGAAGACCCAGGCATCCTCTCCCGAAGATAATTTGATCTTGGTCCAGTTCCCCGATTCTCCGATCTTTTCGACCCTCTCCCCTTTCGGCAAAACGGTCATGACTTTGCTCTGGGTCGA
>PMCE01000292.1 GCA_003154025.1 Syntrophaceae bacterium | reverse complement strand
CCCACCGCCAGAGCCCGGAGCTTTCCTGCTTTCAGCTGAGCGATGGGTTCGATCAGGTTCATGTAGGAAAAATGGATGTTCCCCCCGAGCAGGGCTACCACCTGTTCGTTTCCCGAGTTGAAAGGGATCATGGTGACGGCCTTGGAGTCGATTCCCGCCAGTTTAAAAAGTTTGTTGGCCCCCACGGTCATCATGGTCCCGACCCCTGAGGTTCCGTACATGTAATTTCCCGGGTTCTTCTTGAGGTCGCCCACCATGTCCTTGAGGGTCTTCCAGGGGGACTCGGCTCTCACCACGATTACCGCGGGGTTGATCTGGGTCCGGCAGATGAAGGTCATTTCGTCATACTTGAAGGGGAGCTTGGGGGTAAAAGCAGGAGTCACGGTGTTGGACCCGATGGAAGCGGAAAGCATGGTATACCCGTCGGGTTTGGCGCGAACCAGAGACTCCACGGCCACGGCCCCTCCCGCCCCGGGTTTGTTGACCACTACCAGTTGCTGTCCCATGTAGACGGTGAAATATTTGGCCACGGCCCGAGCCGCGAGGTCTGAGGCTCCGCCGGGCCCAAAAGGCACGAGGAAGGTAATGGGCTGGTTGGGATAGTCTTTGTCCTGCGCCCCCGCCCCGAGGGGAAAGAACAAGCAGGCTGTCCAAACCATGGCTCCTGTTCCGAAAAGAGCGAGGTATTTCTTCATCTCTTCTCTCCTTTCCGACCTTACCGAAAAAAATCTCGTCGCCGGGTGCGAACACCCCTGATTTGAAACCCGAGACTAATATTGCGCCCCAAAAATAATAGGCATAAATTCTCATGTGGAGCCGAGGGTCGGGCCGCTGCGCGGCGCCAAAATCCGGCGGGGAAAAGCCTTCTTCCTCCGCACCCCTCTTCTTCCGCAGAGGAAAGAGGACAAAGGGGCTATGCTTTCGTAAGTGTTCGGGAGGCGGACCTTACGGCACCCTCCATGTAAGGTCCTCGTTGCCCCCGGAGGAACCAGCGCCTATTTTAGCGGCGCGCAGCGGCCCGACCCTCGGCTCCTGGCAACAGCGTCCGACTTTGGCTAATGATTTCTGAGACGCGACCCTAGCGACCTGAAACCGTAATTGCCCTGTTTTCTCCCGACCTTCTGGCCCTTATGTTTTTAGTTTCAGTTCTTTTCCCAGTTCGAAACCCCGACGTAGGGCTGATTTGCTGGTCTCCACGGTTTTGCCGGCCATCCGTTCGTTTAGAGTCTCCTCCAGCGCCTTCAGGCTGACCCACCCAGTGACGGCGGCCATGGCCCCCAGCATGATCATGTTGGCCACCACCCGGTCTTGGAATTCTTCTTCGGCCATGCGGGTAGCTTCGATGGCCAGTACCGGGGGGGTATGATCCGGAGTCCTGGGAACCAGGGTCCGATCCACCAGGACCAAGGTCTTTCCCTCCAGCACCTCCGACCAGTACTGTTCCGCCGCCGCCGGAGAAAGAGCCACAAACAGGTCCAGCGCCAACGGCTTGGTGTAATCGATGAGTTCGTCGCTGATGACCACGTCGGAACGGCAGGCCCCGCCTCTGGCTTCGGGGCCGTAGCTCTGGGACTGGGCGACTTCCAGGTTTTCATGGACCCCGGCGGCCACCGCCAGGATCGTTCCCAGGGTGACCACCCCCTGGCCTCCAAATCCGGCAATGCGGACTTCTCTTCTCACTTCTTTTCCTCGATCACGGTAAGGGCCAGGTCCGGGCAGGTTATCTCACAGAGGAAACAGACCGAACATTTGTCCAGTTCCGCCGCCTGAGGCATGGAATATCCGGCGCGGCTGCGCCTGCTGCTCTTGCTGAAGACCTTTCGCGGGCAGACCTCCATGCAGAGGTTGCAGCCTTTGCAGTACTGGTCGTCGATGATGATTTCCCTAGCGGCTTTTTTCTTGGGGGAAGCTGTCATAAATCGCCTGACTGAATTCTCTTTTGCCGGTCAAATGGTGCAAGATTCCGACTATGAACTTCCCGGCCAGTTCTGCCGGTGAAGTCTCCTTGGCCTTATCCATCGAAACCGCCCGCTTCTTGAGAAGTTTCAGAAGTTCTCCCGCATTCGAGGTTCCCTCGATGTACCGTCCCGCCTGGGTCGGGCACTGGGCCATGACCTCGATAAAGGAAAACCCCGGATGTTCCATCCCTTCTTTGATTGTCTTCAAGAGCTGAACAGGATGGGCGGCGGTCCAGCGGGCTACGAAGGTGGCCCCGGCGGACCGGGCCAGATCGCATACATCGAAGGGAAACTCCAGGTTGCCGTAGGGAGATGTCTGGGTCCGGGCCTGAAGCGGGGTGGTGGGAGCGACCTGCCCTCCGGTCATGCCGTAGATTCCGTTGTTGATCATGATCACCGTAAGGTCGATGTTCCTCCGGGCGGCATGGATGAAATGGTTTCCCCCGATCCCCACGCAATCCCCGTCTCCGGTGAAGACCACCACCTTCCTGCGCGGGTCGGTGAGCTTCAGCCCGCAGGCAAAAGGAATAGCCCTGCCGTGGAGAACGTGGAGGACATCGGACTGCAGGTAGGTGGGGAGCCAGCCGGAACACCCGATTCCCCCCACCAGGGCCAGGTCCTGGAAGACCCCCAGGTCTTCCACGGCCCGGAGGAAGACGTTCAAGACCGTTCCGTCGCCGCAGCCGGGGCAGAAAATCAAGGGCAACGTCTTTTTCCGAACGTATTTATCAGCCAACGGATGCATAAAAAAACCTTTTTGCCACAGAGATCACAGAGAAAAAATCCCAAATCTCAATACCCAAATTCCAAACAATGGGGTTTCGTTTTTTGCGCAATTGGTGCTTATTTGGTCCCGCGCTTCGCGGGATNNCTCCCCGGTCTCTGTGGCTAAGTAATTGTCTTTAAAATCTCCGCGGGAGTATGGACTTCTCCTCCAAGCTTGGGGAGGGAAATAACTTCAACCCTTCCGGCCACCACCCGCTCCACCTCCCGGAAGATCTTTCCGATGTTCATCTCCGGCACGATGATCCGCTTGGCCTGCCGGGCTACCCCTGCGATGATTTTTTCCGGGAGTGGCCACAGGATCCGGAGTTTAAGGAAACCCGCTTTAATTCCTTGCGCGCGGGCGTCCTTCGCCGCCCGGAGAGCCGGCCGGGCCGGGCTTCCGAAGGCGATGAACACCACCTCCGCATCCCCCAGCATCCACTCCTCGGTATCGATCAGGTCGGCGGCATGGTCCGTAATCTTCCGGCAGATCCGTTGCACCATGGCGGCCGAGACTTCCGCCTTATGCCCTGCCCTACCCCCGAATTCGTCGTGAAGTTGCCCGTCCACCAGGATTCCATACCCCTGGTTGAATGCCGGCATCCCGTCCAGGAGCCCCTTGTCCCCGGAACGGAATGGAACATACTCGCTCGGGTTGGCGGAGGGCCGTTTCCGCTCCAGAATTTCTACGCCATCCGGAATCCGAATTTTTTCCCGGGTGTGTCCCACGATTTCATCGGTGAGCAGGATCACCGGGTTGCGGTAGACCTCGGCCAGGTTGAAGGCCTTTACCGTCAAATCGAAGGCTTCCTGGGCGCTGGAAGGAACCAGGACGATGACCTCGTAATCTCCGTGCGACCCGTACTTCGCCTGCATGACATCCTGTTGCGAAGAAGAGGTGGGTTGTCCGGTTGCCGGCCCGCCCCGCATGACGTCGATGACCACGACCGGAGTATCGGTCTCCGCCGCCCAGCCGATTCCCTCCTGCATCAGGGTGAACCCCGGGCCGGAAGTGGCGGTGCAGGTCTTCGCTCCTCCCCAGGCGGCCCCTAGAATTGTGCAGATGGAGGCGATCTCATCTTCCATCTGCAGAAAGACTCCCCGAACCCTGGGGAGAAGCCGGGACATCAATTCGGTGATCTCCGAAGCGGGAGTGATCGGGTATCCCGCAAAAAAACGGCACCCCGCTGCGATGGCGCCCCGGGCGCAGGCCTCGTTTCCATGAATGACTAACGTTTCCACCAGAAAGCATTCTCCCTTACCAGTTCCTCCGGCGGACGGAGAAGAATTTTCTCCAAAGGATTATCACTATAACAAGGAACCTTCAAAAATTCAACGGCAGTGAGGATTTACCTGTGATTCAGACAGAAGACTTTAGACCTCAGACATCAGGCCGAACAGGGAAAATGCCTCGGAAGGGTAAGCGTCACGGCCAGATTGAGCCAATAATGGCTTTCAATCTCCAACCTTGAGTTCCGGCCAGACCCCAAAAATTGCGGAGTCTCGCCCGGGAATCCGGAGCTCGAGTCTGGAGTCCGGTTTCTGGAGTCGAGTGCCTGAATTGCGGAGGATTTACAGGTCAGGATAGGAAGATGGGTTGGATTGGGGAGTCCCCCCGGAAAGGAGGGGCATACTCAGAGACGGTTCGAAGGTCAAACTTGAAATCTGGGAATAATCCCTCTCGGGCTGCGGGAGGTCTGGCTGGGTCTTCACTTCTTGAATCCGCCTTCCGCCGATGAACCGGGTGGAAAAATACCGCGTGGTCAGGTTGTCGACCCTGATTTTCCGTTTGGACGTGGAGGAATGGATGAACTGATCGTTCCCGATATAAATGCCCACGTGCGCCGGCCGCCGCGTTTTGCTGTGTTTGAAGAAAACGAGATCGCCCAGCAGGAGCGCATCCCGGGCCACTTCCATCCCCATCCCGAACTGTTCTCGCGCAGTCCGGGGAAGGTCAACCCCCACCACCCGGAAGACCTTCTGAACATAGGCGGAACAATCGAACCCGTTTTTGATGCTGCTCCCCCCGCGGCGGTATTTCACCCCTAGAAAACTCTCCGCCACCGCGACCAGCGGATTCAGGTCTTTCTCTTCCGTCCTGTCCGCCCCTTGGGAAATGGGAATCTCAGAAGGCGGGTTCGGGTCCAGGGCCATAGAAGCAACCCTTTCTTGGCTACCCTCCATTCCCGGATCTTCGGAGGATTCTTCTTCTCCCTTCAACTGTAAAACCTGCCCCACCCTCAGTTTGGTTCCCTTCAGCTCATTCAGCCCTTGCAGCTCCTTTACAGAAAGGCGGTACCGTTTGGCGATCTTGGCCAGAGATTCCCCGTTCTTGACCACATGCGTATCGGGGAGTTCGGAATCCTGAACCGCCCCCTGAAGGAAGGTCCTTTGGGAGGAAGACGGCTTTGAACGCACCGCGAGGGATTGAGGGATGGTTAAGGATTGGCCGATCTGCAGAAGGGCGTTTCCCAAGCCATTTGCTTCCCGAATCTTAGATACAGGAACTTGGTACTTTTGCGCGATGGTGGAAAGAGACTCGCCCCTCTTGACGGTGTGGGTCATGTCCGCCCACGCCGCCGGAGAGGCGATGAACAGGAAGATCAAAAAGAAAAGGAGAAAAAATCGCTTGCCTGGATTTTCAGTCTGGGTCATTTCAGGTGAATTTGTCCATGTCACGTGGAGCGATTTTTTGAAAGCCGCCACATTATAAAAAAGATCTATCCCCATTGCAACAATTTTTACAGCTTTTTTCGAGCCCATCCGCAAACCGCCGAGAAACCTGGAATCCATCCATTCCATATTATGCAAATCTCCCGCCCATGAACCGGGCAGGTGCGGGGCCCAGAGCCATAGCTTTGATATTTAAGGATAATTTTTGATAATCCCCTTAATCGAGGATATGAGGAATTGATACAGATCATCATAAAGTGGTCCAATTTTGTCAGCGAGTGGGCAAAAAATATCACCCTTAAATTCGGAGATCTGCGGGAAAAGGTCCCCCGTTTTTTATCCTCCTCTTGATCCCGCTAAAAATACTGACTCTTCCCGCTGAAAATGGGTAATTCTTTCTATTTTTTCTCCTTATGGCATTTTGCTAGCATGAACCCAAGGCGAACTTTTCTTTTTCCGGATATTTTTCCCTTCACGGGCGCATCAGAGCCCCATAGCAGGGGGAGGACGATGGTCTTCAAGCATGATGTGGTGATCGTAGGTTCCGGCCTCGCCGGATTGAGGGCGGCCATGGAGGTCGCTGGAAAAGCTGATGTGGCTCTGATCAGCAAGGTCTACCCCACCCGGTCCCACTCCGGGGCCGCTCAGGGAGGAATTGCCGCCTCCCTCGGGAACGAAGAGCCGGANNGCTCCCCGGGCCGTTTACGAACTCGAACACATGGGGGTGCCATTCAACCGGACGCCGGATGGAAGGATCGCCCAGCGGCCTTTCGGGGGCCATACCCGGGATTTCGGAAAGGCGGCGATAAAGAGGGCCTGCCATGCTGCCGACCACACCGGCAGAGTCATCCTGGACAGTCTTTATTGGGAGACGGTCCGGAAAGGGATCAAGGTCTACAACGAGTTTCAGGTGGTGGACCTGATCCTGAAAGACAAGCGGGTCGTGGGGCTCGTGGTCTATGAACTCGCCAATGGCCAGGTCCATCTCTTCCGCAGCAGGATGGTCGTATTGGCCACGGGAGGCTTCGGGAAAGTCTACCAGACAACCTCAAACTGTTTTGCCAACAGCGGAGAGGGGGTCTACCTCGCTTACCGCGCCGGCATTCCGCTGGAGGATATGGAATTTGTCCAGTTCCATCCCACCGGCGTTTATGGCCTGGGGATCCTCATCACCGAAGCAGCCCGGGGAGAGGGGGGCATTCTGCGCAACTCCAAGGGCGAACGGTTCATGGAAAGGTACGCCCCGGTCATCAAGGATCTGGCTCCCCGCGACATGGTAAGCCGGGCCATCTACCGGGAAATCGGCGAGGGGCGGGGCATCAACGGAAAAGACTTTGTCCACCTCGACTTGACCCACCTGGGCAGAGCCAAAATCGACGAGAAGCTGTCCGACATCAGTTCCTTTGCCAAGATCTACCTGGGGATCGACGCCGCCGTCCAACTGATTCCCGTCTCCCCCACTTGCCATTATATGATGGGCGGAATTCC
>PMCE01000428.1 GCA_003154025.1 Syntrophaceae bacterium | reverse complement strand
GGCTGGGCTTCGACTGGGAAGACCGGCTGTTCTATGCCTCCGACTACTATGAACAGCTCTACCAGTACGCCCTCCGCCTGATCCAACTGGGGAAGGCCTACGTATGCAGCCTGAGCGCCGAGGAGATCCGGAAGTACCGGGGGACCTTGACCGAGCCGGGAAAAGACAGCCCCTACCGGAATCGTTCGGTGGAAGAAAGCCTGGACCTTTTCCAGCGCATGCGGGCCGGAGAGTTCGAGGAAGGGAGCCATGTGCTCCGGGCCAAGATCGATATGGCCTCTCCCAATATCACCCTGCGGGACCCGGTCATCTTCCGCATCAAAAAAGAACCCCACTACCGAACCGGCAACCAGTGGCTCATCTACCCCATGTACGACTTCGCCCACTGCCTGTCCGACTCCATCGAGGGGATCACCCATTCGATCTGTACGCTGGAATTCGAGAACAACCGTCCCCTGTACGATTGGATCCTGGACGAGTTGAAGGTGTACCATCCCCAGCAGATCGAGTTTGCGCGCCTCAACCTCAGCTACACGATTTTGAGCAAACGGAGACTGATCGAGCTCGTGCAGAGAAAGAGTGTTTCCGGATGGGATGACCCCCGGATGCCCACCGTGGCGGGGCTGCGGAGAAGGGGCTATACCCCCGAGGCCATCCGCGACTTCTGCGCCCGCATCGGGGTGGCCAAGAACGACAGCGTCGTCGATGTGGCCCTGCTAGAAAACTGTGTCCGGGAGGACCTGAACGCCAGAGCCCCGAGGGTCATGGCTGTGCTGCATCCTCTCCGGTTGGTGATCGACAACTACCCGGCAGGCCGGGTGGAGGAGTTTGACTCCCCCTACCACCCCCAGAATCCCGCCATGGGGTCCCGGAAGGTTCCTTTCTCCCGGGTGTTGTACATCGACCAGGAGGATTTCATGGAGAACCCTCCGAAGAAATTCTTCCGTCTGGCGCCAGGCCGGGAGGTACGCCTCCGGTACGGATTTTTCGTGAAGTGCGTGAGCGTAGTGAAGGATCCCCAGACGGACAAGGTGACGGAAGTGCATTGCACCTATGACCCGGAGACGCGCAGCGGCTTTGCTCCCGACGGGCGCAAGGTGGATGCCACCATCCACTGGGTGTCGGCGGATCATTCCCTCCCGGCTGAAGTGCGCCTCTACGACCGGCTCTTCAAGGTCGCCAACCCCATGGAGGGGGGGGACGATTTTCTGAAGTATCTGAACCCGAAATCGCTGGAGGTTTTGAAAGAAGCCCGCGTGGAGCCGAGCCTGGCGAAAGCCGAGCCGGGAAGCCGGTACCAGTTCGAGAGGACGGGATACTTCTGTGTCGACCCGGTTGATTCGGTCCTCGGCACCCCGGTGTTCAACCGGACCGCGACCCTGCGGGACTCCTGGGCGAAGACGGAACAGAAGGGGAAAAAGTAAACTTCCGCCACAGAGGGGAAAAAGTCTCGAGTTTCGGGTCCCGAGTTAGAGACCCCCACCTCTTTTGAGGATCTGACGTCAAGCAGCGAATGGTGGAAAAGGGACCTCCACCTTGTGTTAGGAGAAACATCTGAATCCATCATTGGTTCCTCTTCCGCGACGGGAAAGGTTGGAATCCCTGAATGGGCATCCAGGATAATCAAAATTTTGACTCCTTCCCAGGCGGCAGGAACTAAAAATTCTTTCAATTGGCGAAAAAATAGTTGACATTCAAAAAAAATCTGGATATCTTATAACGCGGTTTTAAAGTTACATTGCCTAAACTTTTTGGGGAAAGGGGCTAGACGGCAATGTTTGAAAGGTACGCGACGGTTGAGGTTCCAGATAACGGGGGGAGGCGTATGGGGATTGATCGCCGAAAAGTCTCAATTCTCCGTTTCGCCCCGGACAGAAGATCCGGCGAAGATCGCCGGGCCGACCAGGACCGGAGGTCCAGAGTAGACCCGGAAAACGTCTCCTATTTGAAAAGGAATAGCGATCGGTACATGGAGTTTGCCAATACCCAGAAAGGGATGCTCTGGGCGTTCCTGCTGAGTCTGCCCCTGTGGGCGCTGATCATATTTATGTTCGTGATTCGAAGCACGCCCAAGTTCTAAACACCATCCGCCTTCGAGGGAAAAATGAAAGGGGTTATCGCGCTTGCGCAATAACCCCCTTTTTTTTGATCCTGATTTACCAACCGTGTTTCCGAAGTCCGGCGAATCAGGCCCGGCGATGTTGAGCCCAGAATCAGGAACTGCTCCCTGCGGCGGCGTTCATCAATGATGCTGCGCAGAACGGGAAAAATCTCGGGCGTCCGCTGGACTTCATCCAGGCTGTTAGCGGCCAAGGTGGCCGGTACCTCGGCATTGAGTTATTCAATCCCTTTTGCATACTCTGTATAAGCAATTTTAAGTCGGCGACAACGCCCTTTAAGGTGACCAAACCGAAGGCTTCTCTAACCAAATCTCATGAATCGCCATGCTACTCTTGGCCTCAAAATACCTTCGTACTCTCGAACCTAATCCCTTGGTGGAAAAATAAGGCGATAAGTCCGGGCGCGACATGAGATACATTCGTCCCCCTGAGTTCAAGTGCGAGGGAAGGGCAGCTAAAACTTCTCTCAGAAGTTTTCCTCCAAAGTCATAGCGATTCGGATCTTTAGGTAGCGCTTCCTCCGTAGCCAGAGGAGCCTGGAATAAAATCGCATCGTACGTTCCTCGTACCTCATTAAAACCATCGCTCACCCAGGCATGGACAAGAGAATCCACTTCAATCAGACCTGCCCTCGCCACGGTATTAGGAGCAGAGATCGGATTAATATCCGTCGCATCAACGCAAATGTCATACTTCAACACAATACAGGCTGCTTCCAATCCTGCGCCCGTTCCCAGCACAGGAACTCCGTCGCCAGCTTTGAGGTCGGGGAGAGAAACTTCCATAAGGTTTTCGACATAAGGATTGTTATAGGAATAGACGCTAGGAAAGAGCGGAATCTCGGGGATCTCTCCAAGGGTTTCCAAAAACAGATCGACGGCAATTTTTACGGATGGCTTCATGTTCCACAAAATTCGGCGATCCGATTGCCCTCTCAGTGGAACATTCGTCCATGTAGGCTCCAGGGAGCCCAACAAAGCCTCCGCATCTTTTGAAAAGAACTCCTGGGCCGCTTTTCGGAGCCGAGGTACTATTTCGTTATTGCCCGCGTAGGAATCAAGGAGAAGCGTTGAATGGCAGAATAAGATTTCCTCATCCCCTCCAAAAAAGAAAATCGAGATTGGATAGATTTTTCCATCATAACGATAGCTAAGTAAGACGGCCTTCTCATCCCTACTCCCCAAAAGGGATGCCGCCAGGGGACCCAATTTGGTGATGACATATCCATTCGGAAGCTTTGGATCCCTCACCGAGAGTTCTCCTCCGAGCGAATTCAGAAAAAGGTTCAAATTCTTTTCTTGTAATGATGATTCCGATAAAACTTCGAGCATTATTTTAGGTCCAAAGAAAAGGGAGAGCTTCGTATCTATTCCTGTTCTGAATCATCAAAGGGAAAAGGGGAGGTTGCCTAAAGTCTTAAAGATCTTCAATAACGCCTTCCTGCCAGGAATGAACTTTGAGTCTTTAAGATGTCCCCTCCCCCAATACGGTTTTGGCCGGCGCTTGCAAAACGCCCCGCACATCTAAAATGCTTTTCAATACTTATTTCCCTGTGCCTGCCCCCCCGTCCTTTCTGGACGGGCCGACACGTCACCGCACTCCAAAATCCTCCGTTGAGGCCATAAACGTGCATCCGGCCATCTGGGTCTTCTCAATTATGGACTCATGAATAATCCGAACCGCCGAAGGAGACTCCTCTGATGACCGAGTCCTTGGCGACTTTGAAGGCGGACGAGAACTCCAATACGGCCCTTCCCTCATCATCGTAAAGAATTGCCGTGCCCTGCAAGTTCCTCCCATCTCGTTTCAAAACTTCGGCCTTGGCGGTAACCAATCCCTTTTTAACGGGGTAAAGGAACTTTGTCTCCATGGCAATGGTGGCGAAGTGGGTTTGGGGGGGTAGGAGGCTCTTGATGGCCATTACCACTGCCGTATCGGCGAGGCTGACGAGAGCGCCGCCGTGCATGAGCCCGGCCCCCTGGGCAAAATCAAGGAGGAAGGGCATTTTCAGGGTGGCTTTCCCATCAGCGGCCTCGATGATCATCATGTGCAGCAGCCGTTCAAAAGGGGCACAGCTGATCCAAGCTTCCATCGGGAATCGGTGAGGACCCGTGAAGGAATCCTCCTGTTCTATTTTATCGGAGGTTTTAAGGGTCAAGATATTCTTCTCCTCGCGGGGGCTGCGTCTTGGCTTTATGATCCGACTATCTTTTTGGCGATTGACCGGCCTTGTTCCGAGAGACTCTTTTCGATCGCGTAGCGTCATTCCCGTAGAGGCGGAGATCCAGTTTTTCTAAACCTTCCTGGACCTCCGCTTTCGCGAATGACGGGGCAGGGAAGTTTTCCCGCACCCGTTAAATCTATAAGGGAAGAAGGGCGATTTTTACTTAAGCTCCACAGCCTGATATTCCCCCCGGAGGAGCGTTGCGATGGCTTCGGAAGCGAAGTCCTTGAAATCTTCGTAAGCCTTTGCTCCCCGTTCGGGTGATGCCGTGGTGGGGTCGCCGAGAAAACCCTGGGGAGTGACTTTCCGGGCATCCTCCCAGCCGCGCCGCCAGACCATGAGGCCATCGAGAGTTGTCTCGGAGGATTTGAGGGTTTTCCAGATCTCCAGGTTCACGATCTCGGGGAAGTAATACCACATCACGCTCGTTTCCCCGCCTCCGGCATGCACCTCAACATACTTCGAGGGAGCAGGAGGCGCGGCTTTATAGACCAGAATGTGAGGTTCCTTCCCGGTCAGCCCCAATCGCTTGGCCAACCCATTGTCGAGAACGTAGTAAGCCCGTATATCGATATCCAGACGGGCTTTCCGGATCGCCGTCAACACCGCCAGATTGTGATCGGCGTCCCCATGATTGTTCACAAAAAAGACATTTTCGAAACCCCACCGCTTGAGGCTGGCCAGGGCATCCCAGAGGACGTTGACCACGGTTTCTTCCCTGGAGGTGAAAGACCCGGCGAAGGACCCGGTGGCGCTGTTGATTCCCCAGTAGAAGGGAGGGGCGATCAGGGCTTAAACCCCCCGCTTGGCCAGTTCCCCTTTTAGCAATTTCGCTTTGACATACCCCTCGTATGTATCCGTCGCCAAGGGCAAGGCGGGTCCGTGTTCCTCGATAACCCCGATGGGAAATATTACGATAGCCTTTTCCTTGGCGGCCTTTTCGATTTGGAGAAAGGTCATGTCCGCCATGGTCCCGTCGAAGATCGAATATCCCCGGGTCGTGAGTTCAAGACCTTTTGATGAAGCAGGCAGATCGCCTGCGCTCAGGAATACGAGCAAAAAGACAAGGAAGAAAAGACAACTCAATTTCCGAATCATAGTGGCCTCCTTCCATCTTCCATCGGAAGATATCGGGGATAGGGGGATACCGGATGATGGCTAAGGAAATTTCCTCCTCCCGTTCACCTTGGAGGGCCGCATATCATGCAGGCCAAACACGGGTCAAGGCAGAATCCGAGCCCTGGCTGGAAGGTTGCGGCCTTCATTTCCACTCAGAGCGGGATATTCCCGTGTTTCTTCCAGGGAATCGAGCCACTCTTGGAACGATGGGTCCGGAGGGCCTTGATCAGGGCCGGCCGGGTCTCCTTGGGGTCGATGATCCTATCGATCCGGCCCGTACCCGCGACCGCGTAGACGCTGGTCACCTGCTCGCGAAACTCGGCGATGAGCTCCTGCCGCCGCTTTTCGGGGTCGGGAGCGGTCTTCAATTCGTCGGAGAAAAAGATCTCCACCGCTCCCTCGGCTCCCAGGGTGGCAACCTCCGCCGAGGGCCAGGCCAGAATCTCGTCCGCCCCTCTTTCTTTGCCGGCGCACATGCCGGAGATTCCGCCCCCGTAGGCTTTGCGCAATAGGAGGGTGATCTTGGGGACGGTGGCTTCGGCATAGGCATAGAGCATCTTGGCCCCGTGCCGGATGATCCCGCCGTACTCCTGCTCCAGCCCGGGCATATATCCGGGGACGTCCACCAGGGTAATCAGGGAGATGTTGAAAGCGTCGCAGAAACGGATGAAACGGGCGGCCTTGTCCGAAGCGTGGATATCCAGACACCCGGCGAAGACCCTGGGCTGATTGGCCACGATTCCCACCGAATCTCCGTCGAGGCGGGCGAAGCCGATGAGCATGTTGCCGGCAAATCCGCGCTGCACTTCGAAGAAATTCCCCCCGTCCACCAACCGCCTGACAACCTGGCGCATGTCGTAGGATTTCCTGGGGTCTTCGGGGACGAGGTCGCGCAGCGATTCGTCCTCCCGCAGCGGATCGTCTCCCGTCTCCACATGGGGGGGCTTCTGGCGATTGTTGGAAGGCAGGTAGCTCAAAAGCTCTTTGATCATTCCCATGCATTCTTTTTCGCTGGCCGCCAGGAAGTGGGCCACGCCGCTGGTCTGGATTTGGACGGAAGGCCCCCCCAGCTTTTCCTTGGTGACTTCCTCTCCGGTAACCGCTTTCACTACCGCGGGCCCGGTCAAAAACATGGCGGAGATATCCTTCACCATGAAGATGAAATCTCCCAGGGCAGGAGAGTATACCGCGCCCCCCGCGCAGGGACCTAAAATGGCAAATATCTGGGGGACCACTCCCGAGGCCATGACATTCCTCTGGAAGATGTTCCAAAAAGCGAAGTTTCTCAATCCCTCGCTCACCTTGGCCCCTCCGGAATCATTGAGCCCGATTAAAGGGACCCCATTCTGCATGGAAAGGTCAATGACCCTGGCGGTCTTCCGGGCTTCCCGCTCGCCCAGGGAGCCGGCCTCCACGGTGAAATCCTGGGCATAGAGATAAACCGGCCGGCCCTGGATCTGGGCTGCTCCCGTGATCACCCCCTGCCGGAGGGTCGTCTTTCCTTTCAACTTACCGAATTTCGGGGGAAAGCTTTCCATGAAAGCATCGATTTCATGAAAACTTCCGGGATCCGTCAGTAATTCGATCCTCTCCCGGGCGGTCAGTTTCCCGGCGACATGCTGCTTTTGCCGGCCGACCTCGGAATCGGACATATTTTTTCTTTTTTCCCAAAGTTCATCCACCTGCGCCTTACTCACCATGGAATTGTTCCTTTTCCTTTCACTATTCTCGGGGGCCAAAAACCTTATTAAAGGAAACCCCTTTGGCCAAAGACTCCCAATTTTAGTCTTCCCACAGGAAGACTGTCAACCTGCCTTGACTCAAAGAGGAATTTCCCCTGGTTAAGCAGCCAANNACTTTTCCGAACCAGCTTCCATCTCCGCCGTCAGCCCGAATAACCCGACCCAACGGGCCATCAGCCCGTCTCCCCATGAACGGAGTATCGCCGCTCTCCCTTGGGGGAGGATTTCCTCTGCTTCATCCCTAATCCTGCGCGACCGGTGGACGGGAACTCAAAGTCGCTTCTTTTGATATCAGTGACTTTCCTGCGTCCCAGGCCCGACCGATTTCCCGGCCTACGGCAAAGTATCTCCCTCCGCTCATGGAGAAGAGAATGGGATCCACCTTCAGAAGATCCTCTCCTTTCCCCTGGGTCAGACAGTCCTCATTGCAGTAGGTTGCGGCAATCTCTCCGATAAAAATTTCATGGGTCCCCAGGTCAAGGGTTTGAATTACCTGGCACTCCATATTCGCCGGACATTCCTCGATCATGGGAGCCGTTCTGAGTCGCCCGTAAAAGTTCTTGAATAGAGCGGCCTTATCCACCTCTTGCCCCGAGACCAGGCCGCAGTAATCCGTCACCTGGACCATTTGCGCGGAAGGAATGTTGAGGCTGAAAGTCCCATTTTCCTTGATACCGGCGCCGGTGTAATGTTTTTTATTCATCGAAACGGAGATCGTGGCGTATTTCAAGATCCCCACGTGGGCAATGGTGGTGTAATTCGGTTTCCCGCCTACATTCGCACCCACCAGAGTGGTAGGGGTGGGATACAGGAAGTTCTTCGAGCCGACTTCGATTTTCTTCATGGCTTCCTCCTCGAAACCGCAACCTTAGGACGATAAAAACCTGCGCCCTTTTTCCCAATAAAAGCGGTAATTCAAACGCTGTTGATTTGCCTGCCGAATTGCACTCCCTGCCGGGCCAAGAGGTCCGTCGCCGGCACCCAAGCGCGGGATCATCAGGCCGGCGGCAGGCGCGCTCGAAGCGCCGGCTTGCTCCATCTCCCCCATTCCTCTCCCCTTCACTTCGCGGTCGAGGGAAAGAAAATCATCTCGACGACAGCTCGTCGAAATATCCCGACGTTTCCAGAAAGTTGAGAGATCGTTGCCGATAGATCCACGGACCCCGGGGCGGTGCAGAAACTGCACTGCACCGCCAGCCAGGGTCCGGGTGGAGTCTTGCGGGTTTTCAGCGCTGGATACTTTCCAGGAAACCTGCCTAGCGCGGGCTCAATTTGTAGATGTCGTTGGCGACCTTGAGGTCGATCTTGCCCTTGAACTCGTCGGCGATCTGCTGCCAGACCTTCTCCCGAACGGACGTCCACTGGGCCATTTCATCTTTCGTTGGATAATGGATGCGCACGCCGGCTTTTTCCAATTCCGCGACGGAAGCCTTGACCTGGTCCCTCGCCCACTGCCCGGCCAGGGGCTTCACCTGGGCGGCGGCATCCAGGAGGGCCTTCTGCTGGGAGGGCGTGAGCGAGTCAAACTTCTTCTGGTTGATGTAGATGGGAAGAAGGTTAAACCGGAAGCCGATGGGCAGGTAATGCTTGGTGACCTCGAACAGCCTTATGGAGGTGGAGGCAGGCAGGGGGGTCGCCGCGTTGCCGTCGACCACGCCCTGCTGGAGGGCGGTGTAGACTTGGCCGTAGGGGATCGGAGTGGGGTTAGCGCCGTAAGCCTTCATCAGGAAAATCTCGACGGGGGTGCTGGAGGTGCGCAGCTTCAGCCCCTTGATGTCGGCCGGGACCTTCACCTGTTTGCTTCGCGTCTCCAGGTTGGTGCCGCTGATCTCCGCGTCGTACGTCTGGCTGGTGATGACCAGCACCTTGACGCCCAGGTCCTTTTCGAACTGGGCCAGCGCTTTCTTCCCGGCCGGATGGTTCTCCAGGACGTCGATATAAGATCTGTCGTTCTTGAAGAGGAAGGGGAAGTCGAAAAGGAGGAAGGCATCCGTGAAAGGGGCCAGGTTGGATGTAGCGGTAAAGCCTATATCCACGCTGCCGGCTTTTACGGCCGTCGCCAACTGCTGTTCGATTCCCAGGGATTGGTAGAACGGTTGGAC
>PMCE01000457.1 GCA_003154025.1 Syntrophaceae bacterium | reverse complement strand
ACGACGACCGTATCCCCGATGCGGATGTCTTTCCGGTCGGTCTCATCCTGGTTGTGGAGGGTGGCGCTGCTGACCGTGACTCCGCCCACCCGGACCGGTTCCAGGACCGCGGTGGGGGTCAGGGCCCCCGTCCTTCCCACGTTGACCTTGATGTCCAGAATGCGGGTGGTCATCTGCTTGGGCTTGAACTTATAAGCCAGCGCCCAGCGGGGACTCCGGGCAATCGTTCCCAGCGTTTCCTGGAGCCGGAAGGAGTTGACCTTGATGACCACTCCGTCGATCTCGTAGGGGAGCTTTTCCCGGAGCTCGTCCGTTTCGCGGTAGTATTCAAAAACCTCTTCGACATTCCCGCAGAGCCGGCGGTGGGGGATGACCTTCAACCCCCAACTCTTCAGGGAGTCCAGAAGCTCCCACTGGCTGGCCAGGGCCGCTCCGGTGAACTGCCCGATGCCGTGGCAGAAGATGTCCAGCGGGCGATGGGCGGTGATGGAAGAGTCGAGCTGGCGCAGGGAACCGGCCGCCGCGTTCCGCGGGTTGGCGAAAATAGGGTCTCCGCTCTTCTCTCGTTTGAGGTTCAATTCCTGGAAAGGTTTTAGCGGAAAATAAACCTCTCCCCGGACTTCGAGGCGGGAAGGGGGGGATTCGCCCTTTTTGAGAATCAGGGACATGGGAATGGACTTGATGGTTTTGAGGTTCTGGGTGACGTTTTCACCCACCAACCCGTCGCCCCGGGTGGAACCCGTGGTGAAATGGCCCTCCACGTAAACCAGCTCCACCGCCACCCCGTCGATCTTCAGCTCCGCGCAGTATTCAATGTCCCCGGGGTTTTTCAGGAAGCGTTTGAGGCGGTCGTCGAATTCCCGGACCTCCGCTTCCTCAAAAGCATTCGCCAGGCTGAGCATGGGAAGGACATGCCGGACCTCTTCGAACTTATCCAGGGGGGGCGCTCCCACCCGCTGGGTCGGAGAGTTCGGCGTGCGGAGCTGGGGGAATTGATTCTCCAAGCTTTCCAGCTCCCGCATGAGCCTGTCGTACTCGGCGTCGGAGACGACCGGGTCGTCGAGGACGTAGTAGCGGTAGTTGTGGAAGTTGAGCTCTTCCCGAAGCTTCTCAATCCTCTTCTTCGCCTGCCCTTCGTTCATACCAGAAAACCTTCACCGCAGAGATCGCAGAGAACGCGGTTAGTACAATGGGCGAAAAATTCCAAAATCCAACCACCAAACCACAAATAAAAACCAAATGCCCCAAACCTGCAATGCGAAACAATCAATTTTCGGCCATTAGAAATTGGTGCTTGGATATTATTTGGAATTTGAAATTTGGATTTTGGGTTTTGGATTCTTGCCCTCTGCGTTCTCTACGGTTAATCTTGCCTTTAAAGCCGCGACGAGTCCGAAACAGCCCGCCAGCATCATGTTCCCGTAGGGGGCCGCCATGTAGAAGCCCAGGCCTTCCGCCAGAGAGCGCCTGGGCCCGGTCACGGCCACAAAGCGAAAACCCTTCTTGCGGGAGTAGTCGGAATGAAAGGCGCAGCCATGGCCCTGGTCCTGGAAGATTTCCCCGTTGGTGAGGGTCTTCCTGGGAAAACGCTCCAGGATCCGCCGGAGCTTCTCCCGGGTCATTTGCCCGGTGTGGTGCTCAAAAATTCCCCATACCCGATTCCCCCGAATGAGGGCCCCCAGGGCATGCTGGTTCCCCAGATTCAAGGCGACGAATCCTTCTTCCCTCTTCGCGGCGACTTGCGGGTCGCAGAGAAGACCCCAGACCGCCGCGGCGCAGGTATCCATGACCGCGGCTCCCGGGGCGTCCTTCTGGACCGCGATCATGCGAGTCATGAAGGGCGGAGGATTCTGGTAGATCAGGTCGGATAAAAATCCTCCGGTCCGGAGAAAGCCTTCCCAGTATTGAAAGCGAAAACGCCGGTTGCTCCCCTGCGGGTTGAAGCCGTGATCCTGGACGGCGATGGCGAAGGCCTCGGGAAGACTGACTTGAAAGGGCCTCAGGGCCCTGCGCAGGGCGGGCAGGTCAACATCCCGGAGGGGGATTTTTATGGCCCCCCGGGAAGGACGATTGGTAATTTGGATCCCCTGCCGGCGCACTTCTTCCAGGTTATCGCTGAAGGTCAAAGCCGCGGTTTCGGTGGCGTAGACCTTCAGGCCGGCCCGAAGGTGCTCCCCGGCAGCCCAGGAACAAGGCCCCCCGCCCATGGTGTTCCCCGAAAGGAAGATGCTTTTCTTCAAGGCGGTGGCGGCGGCAATCTTTTGCGCCACCAGGCGGGTAGGGGAGGGGAGGACCATCTGAACGCAGTTCTCCATGGCCTTCCCTTCTTCGTANNTGCTTTTTGCTTAATAAAAATTTCAGAAATTGAACATTAGTAGTATAGAACGTTCCGAAGAAAAAATGAATTCCTGGTTAAAATTATCATGATCTCGGAAGATCTTCAAGGATCAAGGCTTTTCCCCCTTGATCCTAAAACGAATAGAAGCCCGTGACCGGCAGAAGATGGAAATTAACCCTAGAAAAAAACTTGACAAACCGCATCCCGGTGTACTAATAACCGGGATGAAAAGTCACCCCTTGCACGGCCAATTCATTTCCCGGAGAAGCGAAGAAAAAGAGAAAGAGACATGGAGAAGATATGGCTGAAGTCGTGGCCCGAAGGCATACCGCACTCTCTGGCATTCCCGGAAAAACCGCTGCCCGAATTTCTTCGGCTTAATGCCCGCCGAAAGCCGGATAAAACGGCCATCAACTTTTACGGCCGGGAAATCTCCTTCCAGGAACTCAACACCCGCACCGATCAATTGGCCGCCGCCCTGATTGAATTAGGTTTGAAAAAAGGGGACCGGGTGAGCCTTTTCCTGGAAAATTCCCCCCAGTTCGTGATCGGCTACTTCGCGATCCTCCGGGCCGGAGGCGTGGTGGTGGCGGCCAACCCGATGTTCAAGGAAGAAGAACTGGCCTACGAGATCAGGGATGCAGGGGCCAGGATCCTCATCGCCCAGGATGTCCTGCTCCCCAAATCCGGGGGAATCCGGACGGAGGCAGGCCTCTCCCATGTGATTCTCACCGCCTACTCGGACTTTCTCCCGTCCCGTCCCAGTCTGCCCCTTCACCCATCGATGCAGGCGGCCAAAATACGCATTCCGGGGAGTCTTGACCTCCTCGAACTGATGGACCGTTATGCCCCCAAGCCGGTCCAGGCGGACCTGAATCCGAGGGAAGACCTGGCCCTGCTGCAGTACACCTCGGGAACGACGGGGCTTCCCAAGGGCGCCATGATCAGCCATTACAGCCTCCTNNCCTTTCTTCCATGTTACGGGGATGATTCACAGCATGAACAACCCTGTGTATACCGGCACGACCAACGTCATGCTTTCCCGTTTTGACCCCGAGACCGCCCTGAAAGCCATCCACGAGTTCCGTTGCACGAGCTGGACTTCGATCACCACGATGAATGTGGCCGTGGTAAACTTTCCGGATGTGGACAAGTATGATTTGAGCTCCCTCAAAAGAAGCCTTACGGGCGGAGCGCCGGTCCCCGGGGAAATTCTGGAGAAGTGGCGGAAAAAGGTGGGGCCTGAGTTGTCGGAAGGGTATGGCCTGAGCGAGAGCATTTCGCAGACCCACATGAATCCGGTCTATACGCCGAGGTACGGGAGCATCGGCCTTCCCATGTTCGACCTGGAATGCCGGATCGTCGGCCTGGAGACGGGCAGCGATCTGCCCCCGGGGGAAGAAGGAGAACTGGTCCTCAAGGGTCCTACGGTGATGAAGGGGTATTGGAACCGCCCGGAAGAGACGAAAGAGGCCCTGCGCGACGGCTGGCTTTACACGGGGGACCTCGCGCGGGTGGACGAAGACGGATACTTCTACATCGTGGGGCGGAAGAAGGACCTCATCAAGGCCTCCGGGTTCAGCGTATTCCCGGCGGAGGTGGAGAATTTCCTATACCAGCATCCGGCGGTGAGAGAGGTCGCGGTGGTCGGGGTGCCCGACCCCTACCGGGGGGAGAATATCAAGGCTTTTATCGTCCTGAAACCAGAGGCTCGGAACCGGGTGAAGGCGGAGGAAGTCATCGCCTGGTGCCGGGAGAAGATGGCGGCTTACAAATATCCGCGGATCGTGGAATTCGTCGGGGAGTTGCCCAAGACGGCTTCCGGGAAAGTTTTGAAAAGGGTTCTCCGGGAGAGAGAAATCGCCCTCTCCCGGAAAAGGGGTTCATAGGCTCAAATCCGGTTCCAGACCATCCGGGAGATCAACGCCCA
>PMCE01000530.1 GCA_003154025.1 Syntrophaceae bacterium | reverse complement strand
AGGGGGTGAACCCTCTCCTAACCACTAAGGGTATGAAAGCCCCCTCCAAGATTAACATTTGGGGGTAAAAAGTCTTTCTTGGGAATCAACCCGGATTCGGAGTGGAAGGTTTGAGGATATTTTAGGTTCTCTTGAATTCTCTTTGCCTTTCGCTCAGCTTCTTTGGCTTGTAATTTCAACCTTATCTCTGGATTCATTGCGGGTGGGGAAGTCCTGTCGCCAGCGTCGGAATCTCTGCGGCCATGGATGGAATCGACCCCCGGGGAAAATTTCAAACAGGTATTTAAAGGCCGAAGAATATGGCAAAAGAGTAAATATTTTAGTCTTTCGAAAGCCTTTCCATTTAGCCCGAAAATTCAGGAACTTGAAAAGCTTGATATGCAAACCATCTCTGCTATATTCGCGCAGAAATATGGAGCGCAAGAATATGTCCTCGTAAGGTCTGCAGATTGGAGCCCATCCCAAGTTGTGGTGTTTCAAAACTTCACCGCCCCTGCCGTTAAACCTCGGATCAGGTATTTTTGGGCTATGAAGACAAAGATGATCCCCGGCAGCGCGGCGATAAGCGCCCCCGCGCACATTTGATTCCAGTTTACGAAAACATCTCCAATGGCATCAAAACAACCGACGGTGAGTGGCTGCGATTGGGAGGTGGAAGTGAAAACGAAGGCATAGATGAACTCATTCCAGGTCCAAAGAAAGGTGATGATTGCCGCGGAGGCGATTCCGGGAGCCCCCACGGGAAGCACGATTCTCAGCAGAGCGCCGGTCCGGGAGCAGCCGTCAACGATAGCCGAGTCGATCAGTTCCTTCGGAAAAGCATCAAAAAAGGATTTCATGATCAGGACGGCAAACGGGTAGGTCAGGTAGATGTTGGCAATGATCATACTGAGCAGGTTGTCTACCAATCCCAACCAGCTGACCAAGAGATAAAAAGGAAGAAGCAGGGACAGAGGGGGGATGATGCGGGTGATCAAAAGGAAATAAATCGTCACATTGCCTCCCCGGAACGGATACTGGCTTATTCCATAGGCCGCCAACATACCGGTGAACGATACGAAAATCGTTGTTGCCCCGGCGACGATGATTGAGTTCCTCAGGTAATCCCCGAAGGGATAGGATTCAAACAGGGCCTGAAAGGGTATGATCGTAGGGTTCTTCGGAAAATAAACGGGTGGAAAAACATAGGTTTCGACATCGGGCTTGAAGGCCGTGACGACGGTCCAGTAGACGGGCATCATCATCAGCGACAGAAGAATGATCGCCAAGGCATATACCAAGGTCCGGCTTTCCATAAACCGATCAAACATGGAATCCCGCCTTTATTTCCTTAGGTGATGGACGAAAATGAGGGCGATCGCTGCCGTCATGAAAAACAGGACGACACTGGCCGCGGCCGCGACTCCAAAGTTCAGGCTTTTGACGATTTGGTCCCAAATATAATAGCCTAGCACATACGTGGCTCTTCCCGGTCCTCCTGCGGTCAAGGGGATAATGATGTCGATCGTCCGGAAGGAAAAGATGGTTGTAATTAAAAGTCCCACTAAAAGCGGTCCCTTGATCAAAGGTAAGGTGACATAAAAAAACCGATTCATCACCCCCGCTCCATCAACTCTTGCCGCTTCATGAATCTCCCCGGGAATGCTCAGGAGGGCGGCCAGCAGGATGATCCCCATGAAGGGGATGCGTGTCCAACTGTCCGCTATGACAACTCCCACCATCGCAAGACTAGGGGTGCTGTAAATACTCAAAGGGGTCTGAATCAAACCGACTTTCATGAGGAGGTCGCTGATGACCCCGAAGTCGGGACTGAACATCCATTTCCAAATGATGCCCGAGACCACCGCGGGCACTGCCCAAGGGACGATCATGAGAGACCGGAAAAGTCCTCCTCCCCGGACGATGGCGCTCAGAACCAAGCCCAGCACAAGCCCGCCCACAGAAGTTAAGACCGTGGTGCTGATGCAAAAGACGGTGATTTTTTCTACGCCAACCCAAAAAAGGCGGTCGCGAAACAGGTGCTGGTAGTTTTGCAAACCGTTGAAGACAATGGGCCGAACGTTATCGTACCGGAGAAAACTTGCCAGGAAAAGAAGCAGCGCAGGCAGTAACACCCAGAGAATGACCAGCAGCAGGCCCGGAAGATTCAAAAGGAAGCCATACCTGGAATTGGAGAGCTTCATCCTATTCCCATTCCGAGTTGAAAGAATTTGGCGCCCCCGCCCTGACGATGAATCAGGGCGGGAGCACGGGGGCCGGGGGGAAGGCTATTCAGGAACCGCGTAATCGTCAAGTTCCTTTTGACACTTCTCCAAAGCTTCCATGGGTTCCATTTTCTTGGTGATCGCGTTGGCAAAGAATTCTTTGACGAGATCGGTCAGCGCCCTTCCGGCGGGTGGGAAGGTCTCCAGAACGGCACGGCTCATCGCCGCTTTCCTGGCTTCCGGGACGGGGATCTTCCTGGCATCCGGGTGGTCGTAAACCGATATGACCGCAGCCTCGTTTCCCTCGACGATGAGTTCGCGATAGCTCGCTTCGTAGCTCCTCATAAAATCGAGGAACAGCATGGCCGCCGCCTTCTGCTTGTCGTTGATGAATTTGTTGATCATGTACCCATCGATGTCAAAATAGGAGGCGTGGTATTCATCCGGCTTGGTCTTGTCCCATTTTGGCGGTGGGGCAACCCCCCAGTCCTTCTGGATGTTGGGGGCTTTTTGCGCGTCCTGGAACCGGTTGGCATCCACCGTGTGGGTCATCACCATGGCCGCTTTGCCCATGGCAAACATATCGGAGGCTTCCATCCAGGAATACTGGAGAACGGAGGATGAAGCCGATTTATCCGTCAGAACCATGTCCGCCAGCATCTTCCATCCATTCCTGCCCTCGGGAGTGTTGATGACAATTTTCTGTTTTTTCAGGTCCACCATTCTTCCGCCCTGGGAATAGATCATGTCTCTCAGGGGGTAGATGATATCCATCTCTCCCCCCGCGGGATAGACAAAACCCCAAACCTTGTCCGTGGTCACTTTCTTGGCGATCTCCTGCAATTCGACCCACGTCTCCGGCGGCTTAGGCACGATGGAAGGCCGATAGAAGAGCATCATGGTCTTGGTCTGCCCGATAGACCCATAAAAGTGGCCATCCGGAGCCGTCAGACCCGCCTTTGTGGGAGGAGCGTAAAGCTTCCAGACGCCGGGGTCATTCCAGATGGCATCGATCGGGTGAAGCCACCCACCAGCGACCATCTGCATGTACGTGGTGGGATGGTCATAACAAAGGACATCGACGGCGCTGCTTTTTGCGGCAGTGAGTGATACGGTTTTGGCAACGATCGGAGGTTCGGCCCAGGCAAGAAGTTCGACTTTGACGCCGGTTAATGCTTCAAACCTCTTGGCGTTTTCGACTGTAGCCGGATCATGTTGCAAAGCGCCAAAATTGGAAACCTTGATCTTGGAAACACCTTTAATGGCTTCCTTCCATCCTTCCGGGAGCACATACGTCTGCCCGCCTATCCTCTGGCTGATGGGGGTGGGTTTATTCCATTGAATCGTTTCATAGGCTTTTTTCCCTTTTTGCCCCAAGGCGGGTCCTGTAAAAATAAAAACCAGGATGAATCCCAAAATGATAAATCTTCTCTTCTTCATGGCATATCCCTCCTTCTTGGTGGATGATTCTGAACAAGCCTTCTTATATAAGCAGCTCTTTACATCCTTTTCCGTAAGAAGCTGATATATCAAACGTTTTATGCGTCCTTACGCTACTAAAAGGGAGATTTCTTGTCAAGGGGAAATTTGGCCATAGTATGGCAATGAAGGTGATCATCAATGCGTGTCAGGGATGAAAAAAATGCCTTGGCGAAAAAGGAGAGCGGGCAAGGGGAATGTTGGAACCTATCATTCCGATGATAAGGGAGAAATTCAAGNNGAGTACCGAGGCGGAACACAGGGGCGGGCCACTCCTTAGTAACGAGGAGCGGCACTAACGAGCCTGGAGTGAAGGGGATGGATTATCCAGCCGGATTCAGGGGACAACCCTGTCCTGCGGGGGAGGAACTTGTTGGGAAAAACGCTCCCGGGGAGGTGAAAGCCCTCCCTAAACCTGAATATGATCATCGCTTGGTTTTCTGAATTTCTTTTAGGAGTTTCTTGTAGTACTCAAAGTAAATAGGGCAGCCGCCTTGCGCCTGGTTTTTCAGCAGGACCGAGCAGCTTCCGCAGGCGATGCAGTAGTTAACCTCCGCTGATTTCCCTTCGAGCATCTTCCTGGCGAAGAGCGGGTCGGCCAGGGATTGGCGGCCGATCCCCATCATATCGCAGATCCCTTCCTTCAGGTTCTTTTCCGTCCAGTAGAGAAAACTCTTCTTGGCCGGGTCGGGCTCTTTCAGATCATTCTTGCCGTCCCGAAGGTAGGTGTATCCGGAGCCGATGATCGGGACCCGCACTTGCTTCTTCATGGCCTGAGCCCAACCGAAGTGGCGGTAGACGCCCTCCGGGTAACTCTTGGTCGGGCGGACGATCTCCGGGGTGATGGCCGGAATCCCCGCGGAGACATTGATATAGTCCACCCCCGCCTTTTCCATGATCCGGACCAGAGCCAACGGTTCCGATAAATCCTCGATCACTTCACCCGGCCCGGGTGTGCCGAAGCCACCCGGAATCCCTTCATAAACGGAGAAGCGGGCCCCCAATAGGAAAGGGCCGCCGCTTCCCACGGTCCTTTTGATCTTCTCCATGGTTTCGCTGAAGAAGCGGGTCCGGTTTTCGAAGGAGCCGCCAAAGCGGTCCTTTCGGGTGTTCACCGGGCGCAGCAATTCCGCGCACAGGTATCCGTGGCAATGCTTGAAGTCAATCCCGTCCGAGCCCACCTGCTTGGCGATCAACGCGGCCCGGGCAAATTCGTCCCCGATCTTATCGATCTCCTCTTCGGAAAGAATATGAGTCTGCTGCCCGGAAATCGGGTAAACGGAGACGAGCCGGGAAAAACCCGCCCCGCTCTGCTGGCCCGAATGGGTGATCTGGAAGAGGATGAGGGATTTTGAGTTAANNTTAACACCCCTCATTTCTTTCACCAACCGTTCCAACGTTGGAGCAGTCTTCTCGTATATCCCCAATTGGTTCTTCCGCGCCCGGCTCTCCTGGGTTATGGTGAGGGCTTCCACGATGATGACCCCGGCCCCTCCTTGAGCCAGTCTCCGGTAACGGTCGAAGGTCAGCTCCGTGGGATTCCCCGCTTCATCGGCATCGTTGCATTCCATGGGCTGGTTGACGATGCGGTTGGGGGCGGTCTTTGCTCCGATTTTCAGGGGTGAAGCCAAAATGTTCATCTCATTCCCTTTCCCTTACTTTGCGAATTTCGCATTGCGCATGGCGAATTGCGCAATCTCAAAAGGACAGAGCCACCGGGGAACGCGGCTCAAGCGCCATTCTACCCTTTTCTGCACGGATAACGATGTATTCTTGCCACTCCGGGTCTTTGATATCCATCGGTCTCAGGTCCTCAAAATGGGCGAAAAAGAGGTGCGGCCCCCGGCTCTCCTTTCTCCGCAAAGCCGCCCGCATGACCATCTCGGCCACGTTCATGATGTTCTCCGTCTCCAGGGCAAAGGACAATCCTTGCACGTCCGGCGACAATCCTTCTCTTCGCAATCTTTC
>PMCE01000116.1:23526-29086 GCA_003154025.1 Syntrophaceae bacterium | reverse complement strand
CAAAGACCTCCTTCTTCCCCGGGGGAATCTTTACCTCGAAGTATGCACTCTCGGGCGGAGTCCTATCCTTCCGCAAAGAGGGATTCAGGGTTCGAATCTCTTCCATATCGGTTTCAGCCGCCCGGGCGATGCGGTCCAACCGGGTTCCTGGAGGAACGGCCACTTTTTCATACATCAGGGGGGGATGGTAATCGATGTTAGAAAAGCCGTATTTCTGGGGNNTGTTTGGAGATTTCCCAGAAATCCTGGCTCTTGGCCCTCTTCATGGCCTGGAAAATCTTGCCCTCTCCGGCATTATAGCTCGCCGTGGCGAGGTACCAGCAGTTGAACATCTCGTGGAGGCTTTTCAGGTATTCAGCCGCCGCATAAGTAGATTTTTCCGGATCCCGACGCTCATCCACCCATTTGTCCACCTTGAGGCCGAAGCGCCTCGCCGTTTTGCTCATAAACTGCCAGATCCCCAGCGCCTTGGCCCGAGACTGGGCCAGGGGGTTGTACCCACTTTCAATCAAAGCCAGGTAAAAGAGCTCCTCCGGAAGGTTTTTCTCCCGGAAGATTTGCTTCATCATGCCCTCGTAGGCTTGGGACCGGGCAAGGGATTTGGTGAAAAAGTTGTCGGCTTTATTCTGAAAGAAGTCGATGAAACCCTTCACCCTATCGTTAAGGAGGGTAGGAATACCGCCCAACATCTGGAAGGGCAGACTGCTAGCCGAAATGGGTTCTTCGGCGGGTTGCCCTTTGAGAAGAAGAGTCTGTAAAATGGCTTCCAGTTTCAGCTGCCGGACAGATTCCTGTCCCCCATATTCGGAATCATCGGAAGGCTTCGGAGTGGAAAGTGAAGGAGCCTCTTGGAGAGGCTGTTTGGCCGTTGGATTCTTCGACTCCTCCTTTTCGGAGTTCAGGCGTTTAGAAACTAGAGAGAGAGATGAATCCCCAGGCCTCTTTTGCATTTCCATTTCGCCCTTTTGGGGAGTGGCGGCCTTCCCTGGGGCAGAAGTGGTCGTCTCCTGCCCTCCGAAGCCCAGAGTTCGTTCGGAATCAATGGCTGGAGTTGACCAGCCCGGCGGAACCAGGTCCTGGCCGTTAAAACCTGGAGAAGGGTTATTCAAGTAGCAGAAGAGCCCCGCAGGCTCGGAATTCGCGGTGGCTTCATCCTGAGCTTGAGGAGCAGGGGATGGAGAGGTTCCAGAAGGTTGGCCGGGAGGAGCCTCACCTCGGTCTAAAGGGAATAGAGAGATTTCCTGAATCAGCGTAGACGGGGCTGGTGGGAGGAAATTCTGGTGAGCCTTGTATTGGTATCCGCCACATCCAGCCAGAAAAAGAAATCCGGACAGGAACAATATGGCTTTTTTCAACAGCTCTCCCTTCCACGCGGGTTTGGAAAAGGCTCCTCATAATACTCAAAGACATTTTATCTGTCAACTCCCTGTAGAATTTTTCCATTCCCAAGGGAGGATTTTTTCATTTTCCGTGAAATACGGGGGCTCGCTTTTCCAGGAACGCCCGGACGGCCTCCCGGTGATCTTCACTTGTCAGGCAGGCCTTTTGACTCTGAGCTTCGACCTGTAAAGACGACTCCAGGGTTCCCTGAAGGTTTTTCCAGAGGGCCTGCTTGGCCAGGCCAAGGGCTAGAGAAGGGCTTCTTGCCAGTCTATCGGCTAGAATTTCAATTTCTTTAGGTAATTCCTCGGTGGGAATAGCCCGGTTGATGAGGCCGATGCGTTCAGCTTCCGCTGCCCCGAGGGGATCTCCCGTAAAGATCATCGCGGCGGCTTTGGCCAAACCAACCAGCCGGGGCAGGAGGAACGTTCCGCCCCCATCCGGGACTAACCCCATGGAGATAAATGCTTCCGCAAATTTCGCCCGTTCGGCAGCGATCCGCAGGTCACAGGCCATGGCCAGGTCGAGTCCCAAGCCGGTGGCGAAACCGTTGATGCCGGCAATGACGGGTTTGGGGATACCGGCAAGAAGGGTTATAATTTCTTGGACTTTCTGGAGAAGGAGGAGCCCTGTATCCGAAGTCCCGGCTTCAATCTGGCGGCTGAACTCGGAGATATCGGCTCCGAAACAGAATGCCCGTCCAGCCCCCGTAAGAATTAAGACTTTAACCTCCGGATCTCGCGCGGCTTCCTTCAGGGCATGAAGCAATTCGTCGATGATTTCCCGGTTCAAGGCATTCAAAGCCCGGGGACGATTTAAAGTAATGGTCGCCTTCCCGTTTTCCTTCTTATACAGGATGGATCGGTATTCCATTAGGCCTCTCCTTTTCCTTGCTTCACCCTGGCAACTTGATCTTTTTCGAATTGCCGCATTATAACATAATCATCCCAGGGTTCCGGGGGTATTATTTGGCTTATTCACCTTCCGAAGTCCGCGTTCCGTAGCCCATTATCGCCTTGACGCGCATCTAGAATTCCAATTATAATAAACCAACTTCTGGGGGAAGTGGGGGATCGTCTAGTGGCAGGACTGCAGGCTCTGGACTTGCTAACCTAGGTTCGAATCCTAGTCCCCCAGCCAGTGCCATGGTTGGCTTTTTATCGGGTCCCATCGTCTAGCGGCCTAGGACGTCGGCCTCTCACGCCGAAAACACGGGTTCNNCGTTTTCCGATCGGAGGATTTTGGAGAGACCTTATTTTTATGGGAGAAGTCCTTGGTCTGACAAGCCAGGGTGCCTTACACTACACCTTGCGCCATTTGTCATTGCATGGTAGCTTTTAGGAAGATGGAAAGGAGGCTCCCATGGCCAAAACGAAGATCAAATATATTTCCCATGCAGGCTTTCAGATTACGACCGGATCCGGAAAGATCCTCTACCTTGACCCCTGGTTCTTTAACCCCATCGGGGGGTTTAGTCTTGACGACGTGAAAGGGGCGACCATGGTCTTGGTCACCCATGACCATTCCGACCATGTGGGGCAGGCTCCAGATATTGTCAAAAAAACCGGAGGCTTGCTCGTGGCCAATGTGGAAACGGCCCATCGCCTCCAGAGCGATTTTCATATTCCGGCGGAAAAAGTCTGCTATTTTGGGTACGGCATGAACATCGGGGGGAGCCTGGCCTACGAGGGGATCACGGTGACCATGACTCAGGCTTTCCACTCTTCGGCTTCTGGCGCGCCTTGCGGATACGTGATCCGATTGGAGGATGGAACCACCCTCTACCACGCCGGGGATACGGGAATCTTTGATTCCATGAGACTCATCGGAGAGTATTATAAAATCGACGTGGCCATGCTGCCCATCGGGAGTGTATTTACGATGGATCCACAGCAAGCGGCCTGGGCCACGAAGCTGATCTCCCCCAAGGCGGTCATCCCCATGCACTTCAAGACTTTTCCCATTCTGGTCCAGGATACAAAGTCTTTTGTGGAACTGGCCAAGAAAGAAGCACCGGGCGTTGAAGTCCTTTCCTTGAGTCCGGGGGACGAATATACCTGGGGGAAATAGAGGCGGCCGAAAGAGGGTTCATCACGAAACGGGGCGATTTTCACCAGCCCCTTTTCTTTTTCTCCGGTTTGGATAATGCCGTGGTCCCTCCGGGGGTCGTCAGGAAGCTTTTTTTGATTGAGGATAAGTTGCGGAGACTTCCAGCTCCGCGGGGAGAAGGAGGAAGCTTAAATTAGCCATGGGCGCCCGGTCCCGCCAAGGAAAGGATTCTTCCCTCGGATCCAGACCCCCGCTGGTCCTGGCCGCAAATTACGCTCTCGCACCAAAGTCGCGAAAAGGAGACTCAAAACGGAAGGATGGCTAGAAGGAATAATAATTGACATGACTCAGGTTTCCATATTATTTATATCGGATGCACAGATTACGTGAATTTTTTCATTCCAGGCGCAAGGAGCGGAAGAAAATACCTTCCCAGTAAGACGCCGGGCCAGTTTCTTTTCGCTCGACTTTGCGGATCCTTGAGAATAAAGACTTTCACGAATTTTTCCAGAAGGAGATGAATATGAGTGGGAATGAGATTTGGGATTTGTTCATCGGCACGCTCCAGACAACAGGCTTCCCCACGATGACCTGGCAGCATCCCGTCATGTGGGCCGTCGGCCTTTTTTTCCTCTACATGGCCATCGTCAAAGATTTTGAGCCGCTTCTGCTCCTGCCGATCGGTTTTGGAATCTTCTTGGTGAACTTCCCGAACACGCCGTTATTCGGGTACTCAGACACGGGTCATCCGGAACTGCTCCAGTTTTTTTACAAGTATGGCATCATCTGGGAGGTAATCCCCTGCTTGATCTTCCTGGGACTCGGAGCCATGACGGATTTTGAGCCGTTGATTGCCAATCCGAAGATGCTCCTGATCGGTGCCGGCGCCCAGCTGGGCGTGTTCGTTACCTTCACCGGTACGATTCTCGCGGGGTTCACCATCAAGGAGGCTGCCTCGGTGGGTATCATCGGGGGTGCCGATGGCCCGACGACCATCTACCTCACGGCGAAACTTGCGCCGCACCTTCTCAGCGCCAATACTCTGGCGGCTTACTCATATATGTCCATGGTGCCTATCATTCAGGCTCCGATTATGAGATTTATGACCAATGATAAAGAACGGCTCATCAAGATGAAGGTATTGAGAAAGGTCTCCCGGACCGAAAAAGTCCTGTTCCCCCTCGTTTGCGGGGGGATCATCGCCCTTCTGGTGCCCGCGGTCATGCCCCTGATGGGAATGCTTATGTTCGGGAATCTGATGAGGGTCACGGGGGTGGTCAAGCGCCTGGCCGATACCGCCGCTAACCAGATGATGGACATCGTGACCATTTTCCTCGGTCTCAGCGTGGGGGCCTCCATGCAGGCGCATGTTTTTCTGACCTATAAGCCCATGCTGGTTTTCGGCCTCGGGCTCCTGGATTTTGTTGTTTGCACGGCCGGCGGCATTTTGACGGTGAAGGTCTTGAACCTTTTCGTCAAAGAAAAGATCAATCCGTTGATCGGGAATTCGGGGGTTTCCGCTCTCCCCATGTCACCGAGGCTTTCCCAGGTCATCGGCCAGCAGTACGACAAGAAGAACTACCTGCTCATGCACGCCATGGCTGCTTGCCTTGCCGGGTCCATCGGCTCGCCGGCGGCGGCAGGAATGCTTCTGTCCATGTTTGAGTAATCGAAGGAGGCACGCAGATGAAGATAGCGACCTATGTGATATTCGTTGGCTTGATGCTGGGATTGGCCCTTTCGCCTGACCAAGGATGCGCCAATGCTCCCCTTCCCGACAAGCAGTGGGAAGCGCCGGTCATGCCTGGNNTACCGGGATTGGACGGACCAGATGTACATCGAAGATCAAGGCGGGGCGAAGTGGCACTCCATCGGGATTTTCAAAGGCGGGGGGGACAAAACCAGGGTAAAGATCGTCAAGGACAATTTAACCTGGGTTTTCAGCACCCTCCTCATCCGGTTTGCCGGGGTTTTTGTAGTCCTCTGCATTCTNNCAGTGGGAAGCGCCGGTCATGCCTGGAGGGACGTTGGTGAAAACCGAGGATACGGCGGTCTATATAGACTATGAAATGCCCTATGAGAAAGTACTGGCGTGGTACAAGCAAGTCCTGAAGGATTACAAGGATGGGAA
>PMCE01000116.1:0-23429 GCA_003154025.1 Syntrophaceae bacterium | reverse complement strand
TCCTGCTCAACATCTCAGGCGCCGCCATGAAGAAGTTCTTCCCGAGTGAAGAGGTCAAGGCAAAGGCCCATTAATTTAGGCAACAACATGACCGCGAGAAAGCCCCTTTTCAGAGAAAAGGGGCTTTTTTTCTGAGGATATCATTCTTCCCCTTCCCTCTGATTATCCTCCTTCCTCCTGGAAGCGTCAATTTTGACGAACCCCAGGTAGAAGAGGATCAGGGAGGGGGCGAGGAAAAACCGGAAAGGGATCCTTTTGGGGATGAGCCTGGAAAAATCGAGACCCTTGCGATCCTGTCTTTCAAGATCACCGAGCGGGTGGCTGTAGGCGTCAGCCGGTTTGTCCTTCCTCAGTTCGATTCCCACCCGGTAGAAATTATCAAAAAATCCTTTATCCCTCGAATACCCTGAAAGGAAGGGGAGGGTCATGAGGGGAATGCAAATACCGATCAGGATGAGTATGAGGCCGACTCTTCTTTGCCGATCCATGCTAACAATATACCAACATCCAGGAAGAAAGAAAATATCTTCGAGAATAATTTGTTGGAGAATGGACCAACTTCGCCTCCGGTATTGACCCATTCGATGAATTCCCAAAAATTCTGCCGAGGAAGGAATAGATTTTGACCGGGGAGCTGAGCGCGCTGGGGTGCGCCTTCATCTGGGCCCTGAGCGCCGTCTTCACCAAATCTCTAGCCCCTAAATTCCATCCCTTGAGCCTGAACTTCCTGCGGTGCCTGGGGGCCTCCATCGTCCTATGGTGCCTGATTCCCTTATACCCCGGCGTCCAATTTCTATTCCAAGCTCCTTCCCTCTCCTTACTTTATCTGGGGATTTCGGCGCTCCTCGGAATTTGCCTGGGGGATACGATTTACATCAAGGGGTTGAACCTGATCAACGCCAACCTTGCCTTTCCGCTGGCCCAGGCCTCGATGCCCGTTCTCACTCTGGCTGCCGCTGTGCTTTTTCTGGGAGAGACGATGAGCTGGTCCTTGGGACTGGGAACCGCATTGGTGATCGGGGGGGTTTACCTGATCGCCAACCCCGAAGGATCTGTGGCCTCTTCTCGCTTCATTCCGACCCGCCCGAAGAAAAGGCTGGGAATTAGCCTGATTTTGATTGCTTCGGTCTTCTGGACCATCTCCATCTCTCTTCTCAAGTTGGGCCTGCAGGGGGTGAACCTGATTCTGGCCAACGGGGTGCGGCTTCCCCTGGCCGCACTGGTCCTGGTTCTTCTGGTTGGGAAAAGGGGGAGGGAGGCCCGATCCCTCCAGCCTGGATTCCGGGATGTATGTTTAGGCGCATTTTCGGGAGCCCTCTCTTTCGGTCTGGGAGGGATCTTATTCCTCCTGGCCATTCAGTATGCCGGAGCAGGGAAGGCAGTCGTACTTACAAGCAGCGGGCCCCTCTTCGGGCTACCCCTTTCGGCCCTTTACTTGAAGGAACGGGTAACCGCCCGGATCCTCTGGGGAACTGGGCTGGTGGTCGCCGGCATTATCTTCTTGATTTGAGAATCTTCAGCCGGAAGAACCCCTCGAGGACGGAGGGTCGAATTCCGGGTTGGGGAAAGGAAATTCCCTTCCTCATCTCATCCCCCATCCCCAATTCGCCACCCCTTTTTTTGATCCCCTTTTCCGACTGTTTCTGGTATAAAATTTATTAAGTCCTTTTCTATTTCCGACGAGTTCACAGCTACCCCAATAACCTCCTTCAGGAGATATTCCATGGACCTTACCAAGATTCACAATTACCTCCGGGAACAGAGGAAGAAAGCGGAAGAATCCACCCTTCCCCTAAAATCGGTGCGGGTCATTGATTTGGGAGCAGTGGTCGCCGCGCCCTTCGGCGCGACCCTGCTCGGAGACTACGGAGCTGAAGTGATTAAAATCGAGCCCCCCGATGTACCCGACGCCATCCGCTACTGGGCAAGGGTGTTGAACGATATGGAACCCTTCTGGCTGGTGGCTTCAAGGAACAAGCTGCCTATCACCCTGAATTTGAAGCATCCCGAGGCGAAAAAGATCCTGGCCCAGCTGGTGGCGATATCGGATGTTCTTTTTGAGAACATGCGCCCCGGGACCTTGGACCGTCTGGGCTTCTCCGCCGAAGAGCTCTGGAAAATCAACAAAGGCTTGATCATCGGGCGCATTTCCGGCTACGGGCAGACCGGACCCCACCGGGGGAAACCCGGCTTCGGCACTCTGGCCGAGGGAATGAGCGGGTACACGTACATGAACACCCATCCCGGAGCTCCTCCCACCAACCCGCCCATTGCCCTGGCCGACATGATCGCCGGGACCCATCTGGCTCTGGGAGCCATGGTGGCCCTGCGGGACCAGAAGCGGGGAGAGAGGGGAGGAAAAGAATTCGAAATTTCTCTGTATGAACCCCTCCTGGGATATATGGGCGGGCAGTTCTTGATTTACTCCCTGACCGGAGAGAGCCCCGGGCCCATGGGCAACGAATCCAACTTTACCTCCCCGCGGAACAGCTACCAGACCAAGGAAGGGAAGTGGGTCGCTCTTTCCGCCAGCGCCCAGGCGCCCTTCGAGCGGTTGATCGACCTGCTGGGGCATCCGGAGCTGAAAACAACTCCGGGGTTCCGGAACAATCAAGAGAGGCTCAAAAAGGAAAGCCGGGTGGTTCTTAACCGGATCATCGGAGATTGGATCCGGGCCAGAACCATCGAGGAAGTTCTGGGAGAGTGCGAGAAAGCGGGCGTCACCATCGGCCCCGTCTATAACATGGAGGGGGTTGCCAAGGATCCCCATGTTCAGCAGAGAGGAAGCCTTGCTTCGGTCTATGACCCGGCATCGGAGAAGACGCTATCCTTTCCCGGGGTGCCCATTCGGTTTGTTCAAAATCCGGGGCAGGTCCGTTTTCCCGGACTTCCCATGGGAGCGGCCAACGGGGTGGTCCTCGGAGATCTGTTGGGTTACTCCTCCGAGGCGATCGAGGAATTGAAGGCCAAAGGGGCCATATGAGAATTCGAGTATTCAAGGCGGATGAAATTGATCAGGCGCTCTCCATGGCCGAAGCCATCGAAGTGGTTAAGGATGCCTTTGTCCAGCTGTCCATGAAAAAAGCTCAATCTCCGGTCCGCACTTCACTGAACTTGAAGGCGCCGGGGGAAGTGGCCTTGATCATGCCTGCTTATCTGGGTGAGAGCCGCGCCCTGGGCGCCAAGATGGTAACCGTTCTCCCCGGGAATCCGCAGGCCCATTTACCCGCTGTTCAGGGGATCGTCTTCCTCTTCGATGCTTCCAATGGTGCTCCCCTGGCCATCCTGGAGGGGACCCATCTCACCCGCTTTCGCACGGGGGCCGCTACGGGAGCCGCCACTCAGGTCCTCTCCCGCCCGGACTCAAAGACCCTGGCCCTCTTTGGAGCCGGCGGGCAGTCCTTCTTTCAGGTAAAGGGGGTCCTGGCGGCCAGAAGAATCGAGCGCCTCCGGGTCTTCGACCTCCTTCCGCAAAGGGCTGATGCGCTTATCGCCAGGTTGCAGGAGGATTCTTCCTGCCACGGGGTGGAGCTGCTCCGGGCCGGGACCCCGGGCCAGGCTTTAGCGGGGGCGGACATTGTGGTCACGGCCACTACGTCCAGTCGGCCGGTCTTCGACGGAAAGCTGCTGAAGGAAGGAATGCACCTCAACGCTATCGGGGCTTTCAAACCGGAGATGCAGGAGGTGGATGAGGAGACCATCGGCCGATCGAGAATCTTCGTGGATTCCCTAGAAGCCTGTCTGGAGGAAGCAGGAGACCTGATCCTCCCCTTACAAAGGGGCAGGATTCAAAAAGGAGATATCCTCGCGGAACTGGGAGAAGTCATTGCCGGGAAAAAACCCGGCCGAGAGACTCCCCGGGAAATCACCTATTTCAAGTCCGTGGGAAACGCCGTCCAGGATGTATCCGTTGCCCAGGCCGTATTTTACCGAGCCCGGGACAAAGGGCTGGGGCAGGAAATTGAACTGGGTGGTCAAGGGTAAACCCGGAGAGGAATGGCCTTCCGGGCGGGAAGGGAAGAAGGACGAACGGGTGGATTGAGGTGTCGCCGCGGCCGTCCTTTTTCTTTTCTGAAGGAAGGGAAGAGAGTCCGATCATTTGCCGGATTTCTTCAGGAGGTCCAGGTATTGTTGAGCCATCTGACCGCTCTCACTCTTGGGGGCGAGCTTTACTACCTCCTGGAAGGATTTCTTTGCCTCCGCGCTGTTCCCCGCCTCAAAATACAACTTGCCCAGCTGAAAATGACCGTCTAACAGTCCGGGGACCAATGCGGTTACCTGGCGGAAGGCAGCCAGGGCCAGGTCCGGCTGTTTCCGATCACGGTAGGCAATACCCAAGTTATAGTGGGCTAGGCCGAAATCCGGCTTCATGTCGATGGCCTTTTTGTAATTGTCGATGGCGCTGTTCAGATCGCCCTTTTTGTAGTAGGCCCAGCCGAGGTTGCTGTGGACGAAGAAGGGGGTCAGGTACAGAATGTCTTTCAAGACGATTTGGAACTCCTGGATGGCTTCGTCCCATTTGCCCATTTCGAGGTAGGTGGCACCCATGGCGTTGTGGACCTCGGTATATTTCGGGTTCAGTTCCAGGGCCTTGCGATAATGTTCCAGAGCATCCATATATTTCCCCTTGGCGCTCAGGGCCATGCCCAGGGCATGCTGAGTGGAAGGATCTTTGGGGTTCAGCTTTTCCGCCTCGTATAGCTCCCGGATGGCAGAGGTAGGGTCCCCTTGCTGCAGATGGTTGTATCCCAGCCCGGAGTGGTAAGAGGCTTGTTGAATGGCTTTTTGATCCGGGCCGCAGCCGGAGAAGAAAAAGAGCCCGGTGAGAAACGAGAGAATAGGAAATAGAATTCTCATGGGGAACTACCCTCCTAAAAAACCGTTTTTCCCCCCGCCTTTCCCCTGGACCTCGATGGGAAGGGGAAAGCGGGAGGAAAAAGTTAAGGCCCCGCCACCGAAAGGTTCCGTCCAGCGCTCCGGAGGAGATGCTGGAGGACGCGTCCCACGCACTCTTTGAGGGGGCGCCCGGTATCCAGGGGTAAATGGAGATCGGCCCCGAACCCTTCCATCCGATCGTAGTCCTTTTTCTGATCCGCGAAAATCTCCCACCGCCCGTCAGAGGGTTCCTTTTTCTCTTGGGCCCTCTGGGCCATCCGCTTCTGAATTTCTTCATCCGCGCACTGGCATTCGATCAGGAGAAAATCGGCATGGGCATCTCGCGCCAGACCCAGAGCGGCTTTTCGTTCCGATTGTTTTTTGAAAGAGCCGTCGAGGAGGACCGTTTTCCCCTGGTCCAGAAGGGTTCGAGCCCGATGGAATAGGACTTCATAGGTCTGGCGCGAAAAATCGGGAGAATAGATTCCCTGTTGAAAGGCTTCGAAACGATGCTCCAGGGGAGAGACCTGAGCCAGTTCTTTGCGGAGAACGTCCACTCTCAGCCATTCCCAACCCAGGGCCTCCGCCAGGGATCGGGCGATGGTCGATTTCCCGGTGCCCATCAACCCTCCAGTGATTACGAGGATGGGCCGATTCATCCGGCGGGCATAGAAATGGGAGAGGGAGTAATACCGCCGGGCTTCTTCCAGGGCCGCCCCTTTTTCCTGAAGGGAAATATTCGGGTCATCCAGGCGAAAGGAAGTCACCTTAGCCCGCACGTAGGCGCGGTAGGACTTGTAGAAATCCAGGAGCAGGTAGAGAGGCCAGTCCTCGGTGACCCCGAGGTAATGAGCGGCGAGGTCCGCAGAGAGAAGGGGGTGCCCGTGAAAATCCAGGTCCATGAGAAGAAAGGCGATGTCCGCGGCCACGTCGGAATAGCGGAAGCGCTGGTTGAACTCGATGCAGTCAAAAATAACGATCTCTGTCCCCAGACAGATATGCTGCAGGTGCAGGTCTCCGTGGCAGTCACGAATTTTTCCCTGCAGGATGCGTCCTTGGAAAAGGGGGAATTGACGCTCCAGGAAAAGCCGGTTGGCCTCGATCGTCTCCCGGTAAAGGTCCGGAGTAATAACCTGCCCGACGTATTTCTCCGTCTGGGCAAAGTTTTCTTCCACGTTTCCACGCACGGTTTGAATCTCTCCAAAAGAAGAAATCTCCGGATTCGTGGCCGCCTGGGCATGAAAGTGAGCTATCTTGGCCGCGATTTTTTCCACCATCTCAGGGGTGAGTTCCCCCTTGGCCAGCCACTGGTCCATTTGGCAGTTCGGGGGAAGGCGCTTCATTTTGACGGCGTAATCTATTACTTCTCCTGGACCGTCCCCGATGGAGATCCTTCCTTGATGAGCGCGGATTTCCACCACCCCCAGGTATACCTCCCCCGCCAGCCTTCGGTTCAGGTCCACTTCCTGCTGGCAGTAGAATTTCCGTTTTTCCAGGGTGGTGAAATCGAGAAACCCGAAGTTCACCGGCTTTTTGACCTTGTAAACATACTCCCCGGCCAGAAAGATGGCCGAGATGTGGGTTCGCACCAGATCCACTTTGACGGGCTTTTCAGGATAGATTTGAGGATTCTGGAGAGCGGTGACCAGAGATGGAAATTCCATAAGGAGATTCTCAATTCTTTTCTTCCTCCTGTCAAGATGAAAAGCTGCCGGCCGCATGGGGGAACGGTAACTAGGAAGGGGTGACAGCTTCCTGGAAAATCCTCGAACACGGACGAATCTCGGGTAAAGAAAATCTTTCCGGTGGACGAAAAGGATTAATAGATACTCCCAAATAGCCCCTATTAACCCGATGATTTAAAAAGAGAAAAACCTTGACTGGCTAAGGGGTTCTTCTATAATGAAATTATCGAGTCCCATCAAGGGCTTAGGAAGGAAGAAAATTTTGGATGAGCTGGCTGTCGTGATTCTGGCCGCGGGCAAAGGCACGCGGATGAAATCGGATCTTGTGAAGGTGCTCCATCCTGTTGCCGGCAGTGCGATGCTCTCCTACTCCCTGGATTTGGCCCGAAGCCTGAAACCAGAACGTCTTGTCATCGTGGTGGGTTTTCAAGCCGACCTGATTCAGGAAAAGTTCAAAGCCGATGATGTGAGTTTCGCCCTCCAGAAAGAGCAGCTGGGTACGGGACACGCCGTTCTGGCCGCAAAACCGGCTCTCCAGGGTTTCCAGGGAAGAGTCCTGATTCTCTCGGGGGATGTCCCTTTGCTCACCGAGGCGACGGTGGGCAGGTTCCTTACATCGCACCAGGCGCGTCAAGCGGCACTCTCCGTCATGACCGTCGAGCTGCAGAACCCCCGGGGCTATGGCCGTATCTTGCGGAATGACGATGGCTCCCTCTGGCGGATTACGGAAGATAAGGATCTAAAGCCGGGAGAAGAAAAGATTTCCGAGATCAATACCGGCATCTACTGCGTGGATTCCGACTTTCTATTCTCCGCCCTTTCTCAGGTAACCCCCCAGAACGCCCAAAAAGAATATTATCTCACGGATATCGTCGCCCGGGCCAGTTCGGAGAAGAAAAAAGTCCTTCCCTTTCGGGTGGAAGATTCGCTGGAAGTGATGGGGATCAATAACCGGGTGGAACTGGCCAGAGCCAACCAGTACCTCAGGAAAAAGATTGCCGAGGAGCATATGCTGGAAGGGGTGACCCTCATCGACCCGGAGACTACCTACATCGACCGGGAAGTGAAGATCGGCCGGGATTCGGTCATTCATCCGAATTGCCACCTGCTGGGAAAAACTTCTTTTGGGATTGGCTGTTTGATCGAACCGGGCTGCAAGATCGCCAACACCCAGGCGGGGAATCAGGTAACGATCAAAGCCTCTTCGGTCATCTCGGAGTGCAGGATTGAAGATCATGTCGAGGTGGGGCCCTTTGCCCATCTGCGCCCCGGGACCCTTCTGCGGGAAGGCTCGCGGATCGGTAACTTTGTAGAGGTCAAGAAATCGGTCATCGGCAAAGGGACCAAGGCCAATCACCTCACCTACATCGGGGATGCCACCTTGGGAGAGAAGATCAACGTCGGCGCCGGGACCATCACTTGCAATTATGACGGGCAAAAGAAGCATCCCACAGTCATCGAAGATGGGGTCTTCATCGGAAGCAATACGGCCCTTGTAGCTCCCGTCAAGATCGAACGGAACTCCGTCATCGGGGCGGGATCGACCATCACCAAACAGGTGCCCCCGGATACGCTGGCGGTGGCCCGGGGCAAACAGGTCCATTACCGTAAGCGTTCCAAATAATAATTATTCACCCCAGAGATCGCAGAGACCGCAGAGATTTAATTTGAAGCACCAAATAACAAGCACCAAAGTCCAAGCAAAAACCAATTTCCAAATTCAAAATCCGAAACATAGGTGTTTGGGACATTGAAGATTGGCTTTTGGGATTTTATTTGAAATTTGGTCCCGCGTTTCGCGGGATTGGTGCTTGGGATTTGAATTTAGCTCCTCTGTGCCAAAGAAAGGGCGTCAAAAATGTGCGGAATCATCGGATACATCGGTCCGCGAGACACCAAGGAAGTGCTCCTGGAAGGACTGCGTCGGCTGGAGTACCGGGGGTATGACTCCGCCGGGATCGCGCTCTTCCATGAGGGAAAGGTCGTGATCCGGCGCGCCTTGGGAAAGCTCAAGGAACTGGAGCGCAAGATCGAGGGAGAGCATTTTGACGGAGGCCTGGGGATTGGCCACACGCGTTGGGCTACCCACGGAAAACCCTCGGAGAGCAACGCCCATCCCCATAAGGCCGGGGGGGTGGCAGTCGTCCACAACGGCATCATTGAAAATTATTTGGCGCTGAAAAATATTCTGACCGGCGAAGGCCATACTTTTAAATCCGAAACGGACACGGAGATCCTCTGCCACCTCATCCAGAGGTACCTGTTCAAAGGAGAGAAATTTGAAGAGGCGGTACGGCAGGCTCTTCTCCAGGTCCAGGGATCTTACGCCATCGCCGTCCTTTACGAAGGGGAGAAGGATAAACTCATTGCCGCGCGCAAGGAAAGCCCCCTCATCTTAGGCCTGGGGGAGAAGGATCATTTTATTGCCTCCGATATTCCGGCCATCCTTCCTTACACGCGGAAGATGATCTTTCTGGAAGACGGGGAGATGGCCGTCGTCCAGGCGAAGAGACACCGGATCAGCACCCTGGGGGGGGAGAGCCGGCAGCGGGCTCCCAAAGAGATCCTGTGGGACCCCGTGACCGCGGAGAAGGGCGGCTACAAGCACTTCATGCTCAAGGAGATCTTCGAGCAACCCCGGGCCTTGGCGGATACGGTGCGGGGTCGCGTCTCGCTGGAGGAAGGCAAGGTCTTCTTGGAAAAGTCGGGGTTGGGCGCTAAGACCGTCAAGGATATCCACCGGGTGTGCATCGTGGCCTGCGGGACCTCTTACCATGCCGCCCTGGTGGGAAAGTTCATGATCGAGGGGCTAAGCCGGATTCCCACGGAGGTCGACCTGGGTTCCGAGTTCCGCTACCGGGATCCCATCGTCGGGCCCCATGATCTTCTGGTGGCCATCTCCCAGTCGGGGGAGACTACGGACACCCTGGCAGCTTTCCGGGAAGGAAGGCGGAAAGGGATGCCGACCCTTTCCATCTGCAACGTGGTGGACAGCAGCCTGGCACGGGAATCGGACGGCGTCTTTTACACCCATGCCGGCCCGGAAATTGGGGTCGCCTCCACCAAAGCCTTCACCACCCAGCTGGTGGGACTCTTTCTGCTGGCTCTCTACTTGGCCGAAACCCGGGAAGCTCTCGGACATCAGGCCATCAAAGAGATGCTGGAAGAACTGCTGAAGGTTCCCCACCATGTCCAGCAGGCGTTGGATCTGAATTCCCAGATCGAAGCCTTGGCCAAAAAATATATGTACGCCCGCGACTTCCTCTACCTGGGACGGGGAATAAACTACCCGATCGCCCTGGAGGGGGCTCTGAAGCTGAAGGAGATTTCCTACATCCACGCCGAGGGATATCCCGCCGGGGAGATGAAGCACGGGCCGATTGCCTTGATCGATGAGGACATGCCGGTGGTGGTCTTGGCCCCCAAAGGACAGACCTATGACAAAATTTTGAGCAACATCGAAGAAGTCCGGGCGCGGGACGGGAAAGTCATTGCCCTGACCAATCCTTCCTGCCAGGAGGTATCCTCCAAGGCTCGAGATACCCTTCTTGTCCCGGAGACCCATCCTTTCCTGACCCCAATTCTCTTGACCGTTCCCTTGCAGCTCTTGGCTTATAACGTGGCGGTTCTCAAAGGGACCGATGTAGACCAACCCAGAAACTTGGCCAAAAGCGTAACCGTAGAATGAGCTGGTTTTAAACCTGAATGGGAGGAACCGGTGAAAAGAAGCTTAGACCCGCTCCGGAGGGATGCTAAGAAGATATTCCTCCATGCTGTTCACGCCGCCGACCCGCAGAAACTCCTCTCCTTGCAGGTTTCCCTGCAAAACAAGGTCCTGCGCATTGGAGAGCGGAAGTTCCCACTTTCCCAATATGAGAGAATTTTTGTGGCCGGGACCGGGAAAGCTTCGGCGGCCATGGCCGTGAACCTGGAGAAAATTCTAGGAACCCGGATCGCCAACGGTTTGATTAACGTGAAGTACGGGCATTCCCAGCGATTGAAAAGAATCCGGATCCAGGAAGCCGGCCATCCCCTGCCCGATGAAAAAGGCCTGGAAGGGGCGAGGGAGATGGTCAGGATGTTGAGTCCTCTCACCGAGAAGGACTTGGTCATCTTTGTCATCTCCGGCGGCGGGTCTGCCCTCCTCCCCCTCCCGGTAGAAGGGATCACCCTGGCGGAGAAACAGGCGACCACCAATCAGCTCCTTTCCTGCGGAGCCACCATTCAAGAGATCAACACCCTGCGGAAGCACCTCTCCCGCCTCAAGGGAGGAGGANNATCGGAGACCCCCTGGATGCCATCGCTTCCGGCCCCACCGTTCCGGACCCCACGACCTATGAAGATTGCGTCCGGATCCTGAATAAATACCAACTTTGGGAAAAGATCCCCCCATCCGTAGCGGGACATATCCGCGAAGGCCTGGAAGGAAAGAAAGAAGAGACGCTGAAGGAAGGAGACCCGGCTTTTCAAAAGGTCTACAACTTCGTCGTGGGGAACAACTTTTTGGCCATCAAGGCCGCCCGGAAAGCTGCCCAGGATCTGGGTTATCGCCCGGTCATCCTATCATCCTTGGTGGAAGGGGAGACCCGAGAGGTGGCCAAGGTTCATGTGGCCATCGCCAAAGAAGTCCTTCTTTCCGGCAACCCCATTCTCCCCCCTGCGTGCATCCTCTCCGGGGGAGAGACGACGGTAACCCTGAAAGGAAAGGGAAAGGGAGGGAGAAATCAGGAGTTCGTGCTGGCGGCCGCGCTGGAGATTGCCGGATGGGAAGAGATCCTGGTGATGAGTGGGGGAACAGACGGGACCGATGGTCCCACGGATGCGGCCGGAGCTTTTGCCGATGGAAAGACCGTGAACCGGGGAAAGACGATGGGGTTGGACCCCTGGTCTTTTCTGGAGAAGAACGACTCCTACTCCTTCTTCGAGAATTTGGGAGACCTATTGATCACCGGTCCTACGGGAACGAACGTGATGGATCTGCGAATCATGCTGGTGAAGAAACCTGGTTTCCCCAAATCGGGGAAATAGGAGGGGAGGGTCTATCGCTTTCTTTTAATTCGAAACTCGAAACCCAGAACTTATTCCGGGTCATTCGATTTGGATGAGAAGGACGGTGATATTGTCCTTGCCCCCAAGCTGATTGGCCATTTGAACCAGCTGGTGGCAGGCTTGGTCCAAGTCTCCGGAAACCTCTCCGACAGTCCGCAGCAGCTCTTCATCCCGTACCAGATCCGACAGACCGTCGGAGCAAAGAAGAAGCTGATCCCCTTTCTTGACCTCCAGTTCCTGAACGTCCACATCCACCGTAGCTTGCATTCCCAGTGCCCGGGTGACGATATTCTTCATCGGAGAGCTGGACAGGGCCTCTTTCGTGAGGAGGCCCTCCCGATATTGTTCCCATACGACGGAATGGTCTTCGGTGATTTGTTCGAGCTTCTGGCTGCGGATTCGGTAGAGCCGGCTGTCTCCCACATGAGCCACCGCCGGGACGGAATCGCCGAAATACACGGCCACCAGGGTCGTTCCCATCCCCCGGTATTCTTCCTTTTCCATAGAGGATTGGAAGACCGCCTGGTTGGCTGACCGGATTCCATTGACCAGCAGGCTGGAAGGAGGGGAGAGAACCGCTGTTTGGTCGGGGGAAAACTCGGCTTCTTTGCTTTGGCTGCTTTTGGCCAGGGCTTCCTGCAGGGTATTCAAGGCCATGCGGCTGGCGACCTCCCCGGCCGCATGCCCCCCCATCCCATCGGCTACGGCAAAGACCCCCACGGTGGGGTCGGCCAAAAAAGAGTCTTCATTGTTTTTCCTCACCCGGCCTGGGTCCGAGGCGACAGCATAGCGGAGCTTCAAGGGCACCTCATCCACAATGGAGAGCAGAGGTTATCGGTCATTCGCCATGCTCTGAGTGAGCCTGGGTGAAGACGAAGGAGGAGTTCCCGATATCTACCTGGTCTTTGTTTTTGAGGATGTGCTCCTCCCGAATTCCGATTCCGTTCACTTTGGTGCTGGACAGGAATCCACCCAGGTGGGAGATGTAGAACCGGTCCCCCCGGCGGGTGATCTTGGCATGGGGAGAGGAGACGAACCATCCTTCGGCGCGAATATCGTGCTGAGAACCTTTGCCCACCAGGGTCAATTCTTTGGAGATTTTATATTCCCTGCCTTTGCTGGACCCTTTGACCGCCGAGAGGACCGGCCAACGGATGGGCTTGGGCTCCGGAGCAGCCTGGGACTCGGCCGCGGGTTTTCGCCGGGCGGGATCGAAGATCATGGTCCCTTCCGCATCCTCCGGAACGGCGGCCTTGGGTGTGGGCGAAGCCGCCTTGGAGAGCCCCTTCACCTGGAGTTCGAATTTGGCGATTCCAATCACCGCGCCGTCGGAAATGGCGTGGTCATGGACATCGATCTGCGCGCCGTTGAGGAAAGTACCGTTGGAGCTGCCCAGATCCCGGATGAAGTACGTACTCCCTTCCTTCCGGGTGATCTCTGCGTGTTTGCGGGAGACGGCAATGTTGTCGATGACGATGTCGTTCTCCTTGGCGCGCCCTATGGTAATCTGATCTTTCTCCAGGGCGAACTCCTCAATCTGGGTTTCTTTCAGCTTCAGGATCAGTTTGATCATGGGGCGCTCCTTTGGTTATTTCTTGGCGATGAAATAGTAGTACAGTAACCCGAGGGCGGCGACGGATCCAGCGGCAATCCCTCCCCAAAAACGCCTATTTCTCTGCTGCTCATTCAGCGAGGTAAGGTCTTCATCCAGCACGACGTAATCGATCTTTTTCCCGTCTATGAAAGTGACGAGGCGTACCGGATCGGCGTAGACCCAGGCGTACACTTTTTCCCGCTGCTGGGAGAGGCGGCGGTAAAAACGGATACAATCCGGGGTCCCAAGCTGTTCCAGGGTTGATTTTTCATCGGCGGAGAGGCGGTTGGGGTTGATTTTCTGTACCTTCCACCGTTCCGAAATCTCGGTTTTTTTGCTTTCCTGGAGGTAAGCAGGTCTATAGCTGCAGGCGAGAGAGGATACCAGGAAGGCAGTCAAGAGGGTATAAACGCAGATGGATTTGAGTCGGAGATGAAGGTTCACTCTTCTTTGCGCTTTGTCTTGAGATTAGGGGCCCATTAAACCCATCTATACAAATCGGCCAAAAAGAGGGAAAGCTTTAATGTTTTCGGGTACCTCCATCGGGCTGAAGGTATATGAATAGCATTTTAATGGGGATTTTGTAAAGAAAAATTCGCCTGCAGGAAACTGGCCAGTTCCTCCGCCTGGGAAGGAGAGCTCTCCTGGGTGGGGTCGAGAAGCTTGACCCCCGGGATCCGTCCCAGCCGGTAAAGGGCCGACTTCAGGCTCAGGGCGGGGCTCTTCTCCAGGAGCTGACTGAGGTTCCGGAGCTTCTGGGATTGTTTGAGAAGGAGGAGATTGCGAGCCGGGTCCTCGGATATTTTGAGCGAGGCGGTGACAATCTCGCTCCATTCGGAAGGAAGAAGGTTCGCTCCGGCGGAAACCACTCCCGAGACACTCGGGCTGTTGAGAAAGTCTCGTTCATCTCCGTCATAGAAGCGAAAATCCCGGCGAGCCCGCACTGCTCTCTGATAGTGAATCGTCCGTTTCAGGTCGCCGGCCTGGATGATCCCCACGATCCGCTCGTTTTCCACCAGACGCTTCAAGACGGCCGTGCGAATGTTGGTCCGCTTCAGGGAGCGGTTCAGTTTGGCAATGAGCGAGGGGTGGTTATGGAGAAGGATGGGATAGGGCGTGTATTCTTTCCATTCCTGGTAGAACTGGGGCAGTTTCCGGTTGCTGTGATACCAGAGGGGAATATCCACCCAGAAAAGAGAGTCCTGACCCGGGTAATTTTTCAGGGCTTTGGTTAGAGTGATGAGGTTGGATATAGTCTCTTCCGTCTTCGCGGCCGTGGGGCACAAGAAAAGAGGTTTTCTCCCGGCCACCGTGTCGGCCGAACCCTGGAGGAGTTCCAGGCGAACAGGGTTGGGCAAGGAGAGGCCTTCTCCGATGACCCCCTCTCCGATCATCAGGGCGTCGCAATAGGGTAGCGCCCGGCCGATCATCTCCCGGAGAGACTCCCCCTGAACCCGACCCTCTTCATCCAGGGGGGTGATAAGAGCTACGATTAATCCTTTGGGTGGGGACGAAGGGTTCACTTCTTCGGCCCTCGGTCTCTCCGATTCAATAGGTCCCGGAGCGTCACGACCCCGATCAGTTTTTTCTTTTTATCCAAAACCGGAAGGGCGACGAGATTGTTTTCCACCATAACCTTCAAGGCTTCGGCGGCGGAAACCTCGTCTTCGGTTGTAGCCGGGTGGGGATCCATGATTTTCTCGATGAGCCGGTTGAGAAAGTCAGGGGAGCCGATCTCTCCCCGGCGGAGATCCCGGTCCGTAATTATCCCGGTCATGCTTCCGTCGGGCCGAAGAACCAGGGCAAAGTCAGCGCTGCTGCGGTTGATGGCCGAGAGGAATTGGCCCACGGTTTGATCGGCGGTCAGGGAAGGAAAATCCGCAAGGGGGCGCATGATATCCTTCACCTTGAAGGTCATCCGCTCGCCCAGGCTTCCCCCGGGATGAAAGAGGGCGAAGTCTTTCTCCTCAAACTTCCTCTGCCGCATGAGAGCCACGGCCAAAGCATCGCCGATGACCAGGGCGGCAGTCGTGCTGGACGTGGGAGCCAGTCCAAGGGGGCACGCCTCCCGCTCGACACCGGCATCGATGACGAGGTGGCTGCTTTGGGCCAGAGTGGAATTCAGGCCGCCGGTGAGTCCGATGATCTGGGCTCCGATTTTTTGCAGGCTGGGAAGGAGGTTGATGATTTCAATAGTCTCCCCGCTGTTGGAAATGGCGATGATCACGTCCTTGGCGGTGACGATCCCCAGGTCGCCGTGCAGTCCTTCGACCGGGTGAAGGAACAGGGCCGGAGTCCCGGTACTGGTCAGGGTGGCGACGATCTTGCGCCCCACCAGGCCCGATTTCCCGATGCCGGTCACCACGACCCTCCCTTCACAGGACAGGAGGAGTTCCACCGCGCGAACGAAATTCTCATCCAATCGGTCAAGCAAGCCCTGAACCGCTTCGGCTTCGATCTGGATGACTTCCCGGGCGTGGCGGAGGATCTCTTTCAAAGCAATACTCTTTGGAAAACGGGTTATGATCGAAGGTTCCAGAGACGGGTTTCCAAGCCCTGGTTTTTTTTAAGGGGTTTTAAACCCGAAACCTGAAACTTGGAACTTTTCTTAATATTACCCCACCCAAGAATCTCCTGTCTATTTCAAATTGGCACCAAGGCCCCCTTCTCGCTCGGCAGGACTCGCGACAACCCAAATAAACGGATGAAGGACGGGGACCTAAAGAAGAGCAATAGAAAATACCAAGCTTCCGATAAGTTTGACGAAGTCGGAGTTTCAGGTTATATTAAAATGGCCCTTGATGAGCAAATCAAGAAGAATTGGGATTCTCACAAAGGAGGAGAAGGTGGGCTTTCAATATGACCACTTCAGGAAGGCCGTCAAGGATTTTCTATTCGGGGCAACCTCTTTTGAGATCCAACAGACGGTCCACCATGAGAAATTGGCTCGCCGGGACCTCATCCTTTTATTCTCTTTCGGAGACCTCCTGGGCGTTCCCGTTTCTCCTCCCTATTATTCCCTGCGGCTCCTGCCCTATTTCTACCCTGCCCTGGAATCCTGGAAGAAGAGGATGGTGAAAGAAAAGGATCTTAGCGAAATCTCATCGCTTTGATTCGTCGATTATGGGAGGAGAAATGTCCGGACTCACTCGATTCGGAGTATCGATCCCCAACAGTCTGCTCAGTGATTTTGACCGGTTGATTGACGGGAAAGGGTACCAGAACCGGTCGGAGGCCATCCGGGACCTCATCCGCGACAGCCTGGTGAAGGAGGAGTGGAGGGAAGGGAAGCAAGAGATGGTGGGAACCGTCGCCCTGGTCTACAGCCACCATACCCGCGAGCTTTCCCGCCTCTTAACCAGGATGCAGCACGACCACTATAAGACCATCCTTTCCACCCTGCATATCCATCTGGATGAACACAACTGCTTGGAGGTGCTCGTAGTGAAGGGAAAGGGGGGAGACATAAAAAACATCAGCGATCGGCTGATTGGAATTCGGGGGGTGAAACACGGGAAACTCTCCTTGACCACTACGGGGAAGAACCTGCGCTAAGTCTTGACCGCGTAGAGGAGGTGGGAGAGGAGGCGTCCCCCGATTTTCGGGCCTTCCCACCCAAGAGAGCAAAGAAGATCAAAGAAAGATAAACCGCCTCCGAATTTTTCATCCCCCCCCTGAAGCCCTGCTACCTCTTCTCACCCGAGGGCCCATAGGCTCAGCATCACCACGATCATTCCGGAAATAACCCCTACTATCATATGCTCGGAGGTGAGAGTGTTAGCGGTGGAAATGATCTCGTCAATGGAAATGAGCACCATCGTCCCGGCAACGGCCGCAAGGCAAAAACCCATGACCCGTTCTGTAAGAATGGGCAGAAGGATCAATGCCCCCAACCCCGCCCCGGCAATTTCGCAGACCCCTGAAAGAAAAGACCAAAAAAAAGCTTCCCGGTGGCTGCCTTGGGCTCCATAGATAGATGCGGAGATGGCCAACCCCTCCGGGATGTTGTGAATGGCGATCGCTACTGCGATGACGAGTCCCAGGTTCAAATCTTCCAGGGCCTCAGGGTAGCCATTCCCTCCGGAAAATTGTGTACCGATACCCCCAGGGCCAGAAGCAGACCGGTACGCTTGAGATCCTTCGGGGATCGCTGGACGCGGAGGTCGTAAGTTCCCGGCGGATGATCATGTTGGCCGATGTAGTCATGGGGCAAGAGGAAATCTATGAGGAGATAACCTGCCATCCTCAAAAAAAAGGCCACATGGGCCCAGAAAAAGCCGACCCCTTCTATTTGGATGGCCTTGCCCAGAAGCTCGACAAACGCGGTGAGAATCAGAATCCCCGCAGAGGAGCCTAACGTGAAGCTCATAAAGCGGGGTCCGGATTTCTTCACCACCAGCCCGAGAAGGCTGCCGATCGTCGTGGAGAGACCTGCCCCGGCCACCAGAAGAAAGGCGATCCACATATTTCCCTCATTTTTATGCCGGGGTAGTGAGCCTCTAATCGTTGGTATTATCGCTTACCGCCTCATGCAGGGTATGGTGTCATTGCGAACGAAGTGAAGCAATTTTCCTGGATCATTTAGGTTATCTTGACTTCGAGACTGCGGAAAATCCCGTCAGCTACCGCTGTCAGGTTTAGCAGTCCCCAATGAGCGGACGGCTCTCACGAACGCCTTGCCACCCCCCCTTGCAGGATATACTCTCAGGACCTCTTTCCCACGAGCGGGTTGATAGTTGAATGGGATCAAGACCGTGGGGTCGGAGGACCAATACAGATCAAAACGGGCATAGGTATCGGGTGAATGAATAGGCATCATCAACTCGACGGCCACCGCGGTCTCCCCTTCTTCAGGTTTGGGCAGGCGCCAATCACCATGGCCACCCAGCCGTAGAGTCTTGCAGTACTCTTGCGCATCCTGGAATGTGACCTCCTTTCCATTATCGCCCCTCTGCCACATTATTTTCCTCCTTGAGTCTGTAACCGTACCGTTTCCGTTATCCACAAACCTTTCCTCTGCGACAACAATGGGCGACTTGTGCGGAGAAAGGGGGTAAACCAGGCCTTGGGCATCTTTGAGTTGGAGTGTGGACCAGTCAGCATCGTATTTTTCGATTACTCCTTTACCTCCAATCTCCCTCTGCTCCACTGGCTCAGCCATATATGGCTGGCTGAAAAGCGGTAGGACGGAGCCTATGAACATGGGCAGGAATCGCAACGCATTTCGCATCTCAGGATCCTCCTTTTTCAGACTAGCGAGCTCAGGCTTATATGAAATTCCTCCATGGCCTATACGGAAGCCTTTCCTATTTCAAAGGGAACGGCCTAGGCTTTCGCGAGTGCACCATCTGCGGCGGAGTCCCCACCACTTCTCTACAGAACTGCGCAGCCTAAGCCTTGCGAGATCCTCGTGAGCCTCCGGGGAAAACCTTGACGATAACCCAGGCTGCCGCGTAAAGCAGGCCAAGGAGGACGACATCCGTCGGGCCGACCGGCAAGTCCCATTGATATGCGATCCAGAAACCAAAAAACGCGACCGAGCCACCGGCTAGTGAGGCCAGCGTCGTGAATTGGACCATATTCCGCGCGAACAAATGCGCCGTAAGCGCAGGGATCAGCAAAAATCCGAATGCGATGAGGGGGCCCACACTGAGGACGGCCATCGAGACGGTCAGGCCGATCATTAAATAGAGGACCACGTCCCAGAAAACGACGTTCTTGCCAAGTATAATGGCCATCTCCCGGTCAAACGAGACCAAGAGTAACTCCTTGTGGAATAGTCCCAGCGTCGCAAGGACGAGCGTGAGCGCTGCTGCCGTCAGTGCGAGATCGGCATTGTGGACGGCGATGACCTCTCCTTTCAGCATATCGAGCCAGCCGATCTCGCCGTAAGGATTTTTTGATAGTAACAGAATGCCCAAAGCGGCGGCCATGACGTACGCAGTGCCGAGTCGGCCTTCGGACTGGCCCTCCCCGCGGCGCTCCAGAAATGCCAGTACCAGGATCGCGGTCAGCGAGAAGGTGATCGACCCGACAAAGGCGAGCTCGTGCGCGCTGTGTGAGCCGTGAGCAGCAAGATTGAATCCGAGCCATAAGGGTAGCGAGAGGGCGATAGCGACGCCCGTCGAGGAGATCTGCGGCAGTGCTACGCCCATGAACACCAGCCTGCGCATTACGAGGAAAACACCGACGAGCGGGCAAGCGAAGCCGACGAGCACGCTGGTGTAAACCGAATTACGCAGGAGAAAATCGGGTGAGAGAATCTGACGTAACGCCTCCATGTCAGCCGACCCCCATTTCAAAGATTTCGGTCATCCGTTGGGAAGTGAGCAGTTCGTCAGCAGTACCGTATAGCACTTTGCCCTCGTGAAGCCAAATGACTTGCTGGGCGTGACGGCGCACCAGCCCAAAGTCGTGCGTGACGAGCAAGACCGTGATCTTCTTCTCCTCGCGTATGTGCGAAATAAACTCCAGCACGGCATGCGTCGTCGCGTGGTCCACACCCGCGGTGGGTTCGTCGAGCACCAAGACGTCAGGGCGTGTCGTCAGGGCCCGGGCGATGAGCACACGTTGTTTCTGGCCACCGGAGAGTTCGGCAAACCGCTTGTGCGCAAACTCTCCCATTCCCGCCGCGCGCAGACATTCGTGCGTGAAGGCGCGCTCGATTGACGGGACAAAACGCCCCGGGCGGATGCGCCCATACGACCCCATCAGCGCAACCTCGTACGCCGTCAGCAGATAGATCGAATCAAACTGAATGGATTGAGGGACATAACCGAAGACGAGCGGTACCCCCGCCGATGCGGCCATGTCAATACGCCCTGCAAGCGGCGGAAGAAGTCCAAGGACCGTCTTGAGTAAAGTCGATTTACCCGAAGCATTCGCGCCGAGAATGGCGGTGAAGCTGGCGCGGGCAATGGAAAGCGAAATCCCGGATAGCACAGCCTGGCCATTGTAGCCGATGCTCAGATTGTCTAGGGTAATCAGCGGTTCATTCATATGTTTTTTGGGTGGGATCCACCAGGCACCGCAAGGGCGGGCCCCACTTTTCTCCTCTTTATTTCCTGCTTGGTACAGCGCCGACCATTGTGCGAATGATGTAATCCATCATCTTAATGTACGTCTCTGTATTCGGTACGCCGCCCGGCATGATGGGCAACGTTACCATCGTCGCGCCGGTCTGTTCGGCGACGCGCTTCGGCACCTTTTCGGGAAACTGCGGCTCCCGTACGACGACAGGAACGCGCTCGGCCTTCATCGCAGCGGTCAATTGCTCAATGTGACGAGGGGTAGGATCTATGCCCGGCTTCAGTTCAATCGTGCCGAAGTAGTCCATACCGAAGCGCTCCGCGAAGTATGGCCAATGCCCGTGATAGGATACGAACTTTACGCCTTTGAGCGGTTTGGCTTCCTTCTCCCACTCGGCAATCTTGGCGTCAAGCTTGACGAGATATGCATCGCGATTGCGGGTGAATTCCGCCTGGTACTGCGGGGCGAAGGCTACCAGTGCGTTGTAGATGTTCTCGATCGCGGTCTTTGCCAACACCGGGTCGAGCATGTAGTGCGGGTTGCCATAGGGATGAACGTCGCCCTCATTGTGATCGGTTGACTTGGGCACCTCGCGCGGGACGATGCCCCGCGAGCAGTCTATGTACCCGGGCTGGCCTCTCTGGATCCGTGGATTCTTGCTCGCTTCTATCAGCGCGGGCAGGAAAGAGTGCTCGCATTCCAGCCCCACCAACATCAGCAGGTCCGCCCGGTTCATCATCGGCACGTAGCTCGGTTTCATCGGAACCCCGTGCGTGTCTTCGACGCCCGTGGCCAAGCTGCGAACCTCAACCAAGTCGGCGCCGACGGCGCGCGTAAAGTCCGCCAAGTCGGTCAACGTCGTGACGACGCGGATTTTGGCCGCGTGAGCGGGAATCGCCCCCGCAAACAACACCCCGGCAAGCGGGATGATCGAGAACAAAAGAAAAATCTTCGACTTCATGTTCAAATCCTCCCCTCCAGAATTAACGTTCCTGCCATCCATGCGCGTGTGAGCCGATGATCCAGGTCCATTGCAGATAAACAGCGTCATTGGACTGCAGGCCCGTCGCGGCGTTGTTGTCGGTATGCGTGTATTGAAGGCGCAGTTGATTCCAATGGCTGACGGCCCACGTGATATACGGAGAATACGAGTAGGTTTGGGCTCGGTTGTTCTGGGTGTTCTCCAGCCACTGAAACAGGAACCCGCTTGTCCACTGCCGATGAAACTTGTAGGCGAGATAGGAGTACAGGCCAAAGGAGCCAACGGTGCTGCTGGACACTGAGCTGTCCAATGAAGTTACGTCATAGCGGTTGTTGCTGTAGAGCAGTTCCGTACCCCAGGTGAGGCTTTTGAATTGATTGTTACGCAGCGGGAAGTAGCGAAGTGTCAAGTCTGCTCCCACCAGACGGCGCTCTTGTTCGCTGAACGTGCTGCCGTTGGTTTGAACAAGAGAGCCACCAAGGCCATTTGAATTCGGATTCATCAGGCCTGACATGCCGGTTTCGAGTGAAATATCGGGTGTCAGGTCAAAATACGTGGACGCGCGCCCCCAATAGTTTAGTTCACTAGCCTGACGGTAGTCGCCGGCAGGGTTTGGCGGACTGCCGAACTGGGTGCCCACCCCCGCTGTCAGGCTCACGTAGTGCGAGATCGGCAGCAGGTAGTTGACTTGTAACCCATAAGTCTTCGATTCGCCTCCGATGTATTGGTCGAGCACCAGCGGACGATTCACGAAGGGCAGTTCATGATCGTGGATGTAAGCCAACCGACCGAATTCGCTGAAGAACAATCCGGCCTTAAGCGTCAGGTTCCAGGGCAATGAGGTCGTTTGGAGAGCCGCCTCTTCTACCACCACATTGGATTCGCCAGTAATCGGGTCGGCAGAGGCATTGATTACCGCATAACCGCGGGCAAAAGGATCGACGGATGCGGCCAGATTCAGTTCCATCGAACGTAGGTTCACGTCAAACCCGCCAGGCCGGTCGCTTCCCGTCTGCTGCGATCCCTTGCTGTTATAAGAGAAGATCGTCTCGCCCACGAACCCGATGGAAGGATTGAAGACGCTTGGAACGTACTTCTTCTGCGCTTCGACCACCTGGTCCACCGTCTCCTTCAACTCCTTTACCTCCTTCTGGATCTGGTCGGGCGCCGCCGGTTGAGTCGTCGCGGCAGCCGCGGGCGGAGCCGGCGTGGAAGGCTGGGGTTTGACACTCTGGCTCTGTTTGAATTCCTCCTTCAAATCCTCTAAGGCTTTCTGCTGCTCCTTTAAGACCTCCTGCTGTTTCTGGATGGTCTCCTCCAATTTTTTGATTCGCTCCTCCGGGGTCTCGGCCCATCCCGCCTGAACCCCGAAGAACAGGAATACGAATAGCATTAAGAAAAAGGCGTTCATTTCTCCTCCTTCTTGGCTGGCAATGGAAATTCACCCATGCCATCGGAACGTCCGCCAATGGTCCTCCAGGCCCTGCCGGTCCTTCCTCTTTGGAGAGGAGAGGGGTGTTCCCCCCGGAGACCCGCGGGCCGCGGAAAATCAAGAAAGAGCGAGAAAAGAGGGAGGAGAGCGGCCGGGGCAGAAGGAAAAGGATGGGAAAGCCCAAAAGGGCTGGGCGCCGGGTAAAATGAGCTCCAGCGGGCCCGAAGCTGGGTCAAAGAGCAAAACGGCCTGGCTCGAGTATTCCGAATGATGGGAGGTCAGGTAGCAAACAGAGCAGGCTTCATGATTGAGCCCGTCGGGATGGTAATGGAAGGCCCCTGCCAAAAGCAAGAGGAGAAAAGAAAAAGTCAGGAATAAAAGACTCTTGCGGGTCAAAAGATCCTTCCTCCGCAAGGCTTATTGAAAGCCAGCATCCTTAAAGCATCTGCCAGAATGGAACGGACTAGCAAACGCCTTAGCGATTCCCTGGTTCTTAGCATGACCCTATTATCAGGTTGGGCCAGCTGAATGGCAAGAAGAAAAATTCCGGTTGACGGGTGCCTTTGGAAATAACGATACGGCACTTCCGAGGGCGAAAGGCCCGCCCCTGGGTGGAGGGTTATAGAAGACCCAGGGGCGCGGGGAGGCAGCAAATTCTTTCCCTTCAATCCCTCAGCAAAGAGTCCGCGGGGCTCTTATTTAGAGAGCCCTCATGAAGGCCACCAGGTCTTTTTTCTCCTGGTCGTTCAGCTTGAGCTCGAGGATGAGGTTGAAGAACTCCAC
>PMCE01000297.1 GCA_003154025.1 Syntrophaceae bacterium | reverse complement strand
TTTTGGAAGAGATCTTGGTCATCAACCTGCGGACGGAGATCCTCTTCGGGCTGAAAAAATTGCCGGAGGCGGAAGGATGTACTTCCTTCTGTGCCCTGCCGGCTATCACCCGGCTGGGCAACACGATCCTGGGGCAAAACTGGGATTATAAACCCTTTGCCGCAGAGACGATGTTTTTGCTGCAGATCAACCAGGAGAAGGCGCCGGATATCCTGACCATCGTAGAGGCGGGGCAACTCACCCGCATGGGCATGAACAGCGCGGGGCTGGGGATTTGCAACAATTATATCGAGTGTGAGGCGGACGGGATGAATATGGAAAAGGGGGTCCCCACCACGCTCATCCGCCGCCGCGCTCTGAGCCAGGAAAAATATTACGCCCTGCTCGGTACGATCGCCCATACCCCCCGTTCCTTCTCGGGCAACTACCTGGTGGCCACGGCGGAAGGAGAGGGGGATGCCACCGACATCGAAGCCACTCCCGAGACCGCCTATTTCCTCTTCCCCAAAGACGGCCTGATCGTACACTCCAACCATATCAAGGGTGCCGGGCCCGGTTACATAGGAACCATCCGGCTGGGCGTGGAGAACAGTCTCTACCGGGACCGCCGTCTGGAACAACTCCTGAGGAAAAGCGCCTGGAAGCTCGACCCGAAGGAAATCATGGAGGCCCTGAAGGATCATTTCGGGTATCCCCTCTCGGTCTGCCGTCATCCCGAGGAAGAAAAGCCGTGGTACGATCAATGGCGGACCAACGCCTCGGTCATCATGGATTTAACCGCCAAGGTCATGTGGGTAGCCGCCGGACCTCCATGCGAGAATGATTATCAGCGCTATAGTTTTGATTCCCGCGATTGATGGCTTTTAGTTGTTCCCCTGGGGGCAGGGGCCCCGTGTCCCTACCAAAACATTTGTTTCCTTCCATCATTCTATTAAGCAAAAAAGGAGAAGAAATGACTAAGAAAGGAACAGCGGGTCGTTTAGATCCCGCCACGATCCTCCGTTATGAGACCGAACATGTTCTCTACCCCTGGATGGCCCACAANNCTGGACTTCAGCTCTCAGTTTGTCTTCAACAACCTGGGGTTTGGGGATGAGCGGGTCGTCAACGCCATTTATGCGCAGGCCAAGCGCCTTTCCACCATCGCTTCGCCCTTTGCCACCGAGGCCAAGGCCCGGTTGGCCAGACTCCTGGCGGAGGTCACCCCCGGGGATATTCACAAGACCTTCTTCTCTTCCAGCGGAGCGGAAGCCAATGAGGCGGCCATCAAACTCGCCCGCATGGCCACGGGCAAACAAAAAATCATCGCCCGCTACCGCAGCTACCACGGGTCCTCCTACGGGGCCATGGCCCTGACCAACGACTCCCGCAACTGGCCCGTCGAGCCGACGATTCCCAGCGTCATTCACTGCCTGGACCCGTACTGCTACCGCTGTCCTTTCGGGTTGACCTACCCGAACTGCGACCTTCAATGCGCCAAGCATGTGGAGGAGGTGATCCGCTTCGAAGGGGGCGCCGGGCGGGTGGCCTGCTTTGCCGCCGAAACCATCGTGGGAGCCAACGGCATCATTCCTCCCCCCGACGGATACTGGCAGAGAATTCGGGAGATCTGCAACCGCCATGAGGTCCTCATGATGTGCGACGAAGTGATGGTCGGTTTCGGCCGCACCGGGAAGTGGTTCGCCATCGAGCACTGGGGAGTCGTACCCGATATTATCACCATGGCCAAAGGAATCAGCAGCGGGTACGTTCCCCTGGGCGCCACCAGCGTCGGCAAGAAAGTGGCTCAAGCTTTCGAAGAGAATCCCTTCGGACATGGGCATACCTACAGCGGACAGCCCCTGGCCATGGCGGCGGGAGTGGCCACCATCGAAGCCTACCGGGAAGACCGGCTCATCGAGCGGGCCGCGGAGACAGGGAAGCACCTCATGGAAAAGGCCATGGAGCTCATGGACAAACATCCCAGCGTGGGGGATGTGCGGGGCAAAGGGTTATTTGTGGGGATGGAGCTGGTGAAGAACCGCAAGACCAAGGAGCCCATCCAGGAGCCTTTGTGGGAAGGCCCGCGTCCGCCTACTGCGAAATCAAAAATCCTCGCCGAGGCGTTTAAGGAAGGGGTTTACTGCATGGGCGGCGTTTCCAGCGCCATCATGCTGGCCCCGCCCCTGACCATCACCAAAGAGGAGATCGACTTCGCCATGGAGGTCTTCGACAAGTGCCTCCGGATTGCCGATGCGGAAGTCTACAAATAAAGCAGCCTTGGGCGAAGAGCATGGGGCAGAGAGTAAAGGCCGAGGAACCCTTACATAGCTCCCTCCCCTGGAAAGCGGTCTCCCCTGCCCTGAGAATCCATGGCAGGCAAAAAGGAGCCTTCTTTGGGTGGGTGGGGAAAGAATTCGAGCATAGGAGGACCGCACATGAGACCCATTCCCCTACATCGGACCTCGGTGGGGATTTTGATGGTAGCGATTATGGCGTTGGCCTCGCCGGCCCAGGCGGGCAATAAGGATGATACCCTCAAGATCGCTTCCCAGGTGGAAATCCCCAACGTGGACAAAGACGATATGACCCATGACCAGGAAATCGCCGGCTGGTTCAAGACCGGGGACAACTCCCTGGATCCCCAGGTCCGCCTGGCCAATTACGCCAAGTCCTACGAGAAGATCGCCGATCAAGTCTATTGGCTGCCCATGTATACGATCAACATGAATTATGTGTACAACAAGGACCTGGAATTCAAGCCGACCCCCGATGAATTGCCCCAGTTTTATAACACCCGGTGGAAGTAGACTGCCGCGCCGGCCCCCGGGGAGGATGGGGGAATTTATCAATTGCTTTCAGCTATCAGCATTCAGCAGTCAGCTAAGAACCTTTGTTTATGAAGTACTTTTTATTCACACGGGCATTCACACTGTCACTATTCTTTCCTTTGGAGGTCTATGATGCGCGAAGTCGTGGTCGTGGATGGGGTCAGGACTGCCATCGGCCGGATGGGCGGCAGCCTGGCCAATTATCGGGCCGAAGATCTGGCTGCGCTGGCTATTGAAGGAGTGGTCAAAAAAACCAGAATCAACTCGCAGGAGATCGAAGACGTCATCATGGGGATCGCCCTCTCCTGGCACTCCGCCGTAAACCTCTGCCGTTGGGCGGTCTTGAAGGCGGGCCTGCCTTTTTCCGTTCCCGGGCTCACCGTAGAACGCCAATGCGGATCGGGGCTCCAGGCCGTGGTGCTGGCGGGTCAGCGGATTCTGGCGGGAGACGGGGAAGTGTTCATTGCCGGGGGAACCGAGAGCCACACCACTTTTCCCTACAAGGTTAACCGCCCGACCCAAGCCTTCCAGTATAATCCCCCGGGTTTCATCAACTGGGAAACCGCACCCCGGCCGGAGTGGAACCTGGGGATGGGGATTACCGCTGAAAACCTGGCGGAGCAATGGAAGGTGAGCCGGGAATGGCAGGATGAATTTTCCTACCACAGCCAGATGCGAGCGGTCAAGGCGATTCAGTCGGGCCGCTTCAAAGAAGAGATCATCCCGGTCATGGTTCCCCAGCGCAAGGGGGATCCCTTTGCCTTCGAGGTGGATGAACATCCNNGTCACGGCGGGAAACTCCTCCGGCCTGAATGACGGGGCAGCCGCCCTGTTGATCATGTCCGCGGAAAAGGCCGCGAGTCTCGGGTACAAACCCATCGCCCGGCTTCTCTCTTCGGCTGTCGTGGGGGTGGACCCCCGGATCATGGGCATCGCCCCGGCCTATGCGATTCCCAAGGCCCTGCAGAGGGCCGGCCTGAAATTCCAACAGATGGACGTGGTTGAGTGCAATGAAGCCTTTGCCGCCCAGACCCTGGCCGTGGTGAAAGAGCTGGAGAACCAGGGAATGAAGGTGGACATGGATCGGCTCAATCCCAACGGAGGAGCCATCGCCCTGGGCCACCCCAACGGGATGAGCGGAGCGCGCCTCGCGCTGACCTTGATCCGGGAATTGCACAAACGAAATGGGCGCTATGGAATCGCGTCGCTTTGCATCGGCGGCGGCCAGGGGATCGCGGCCGTCTTTGAACGACTTTGAGCAACAGTTTACCCACAGGTGCAAAAAATCTCCGCAAAGTGCTCTACGGCCTTGTTTGCATGGGGTGCGAATGGCTTTTCCGCTCGCTTGCTGAATATTACCCGCGGCGACCTTTGACCCCTCACCCTTCCCTCTCCCCGACGGGAGAGGAGGGGTGAGAGGGCGGCCTATTCCAGAAGGAAAAGGGCAGGATTTTCCGTCGAATCTTCCCAAAGCTCTCCTCCCTTTGAAAA
>PMCE01000256.1:4336-4526 GCA_003154025.1 Syntrophaceae bacterium | reverse complement strand
AACCCGGCCAAGCCGGAACCAAACAGGATTTTGAAGGGGCGGCCCAAAGTGGCCGCCCGCAAGATGGGCAACCATCACGCGCTTCGCGTGATTGCCCCTACAATTGGTTACCATTTTCCCCCCGATTTTTTTCCTAAGGACTAGGCTTTTTCAAGGGCCCCGCGCGGAAAAGATGCCCCTGCGGGGCAGC
>PMCE01000256.1:0-4331 GCA_003154025.1 Syntrophaceae bacterium | reverse complement strand
ACAGGGATTGACCTTTCCGGGATGCCGGGGGCGTGGTCCGGGGGCGAGCCCGTTTCGCTTCGAGCACGGCCAACCCAAAAGAGAGAACGACCCCGACGGCAGCCGATCCTCCCAATAGCCAGGGGGCGGACTTCCAGCCGCCTCCCAGGGAGACGATCAGGGCCAGCGTGGGTGGTCCGATGACCTGCCCAAACTGCCCTCCCTGCATGATCAGCCCGTTGGTCGTGGCCAGTTGCTGCGGGGAGGGTGCGTACAGGGGCGCTCCTCCCAGGGCCGAAGCAGGGAGCAATCCGCCGATCAAGGAGAAAATAAGGCACGCCGCATAGCGGGGGCCGAATTGCAGGTTCTGGGAATAAATGGCCAGACTGCACAAGCCCATCACCGCACTGGCAAAGGCAATGAGCTTCCACCGCTGAAAGCCCCGGTGAAGCAGCCATCCCCCCATCAAGTTCCCCGGGACATTCATGGCCACCATGACCGCGGTGAAGACGGAAGCCCGACCCGCGCTGAGGCCGTACTCCTCCGACAGCAGGGTGGGCAAAAAACCCATGACGCACAGCCACTGAAGAGCGTACGTCGTGAAGATGGCCGCCAGGAGGACCGGTCCGGTGGAGGTCACGGTCAGGCGCAAATCCCGCCACACGCGCCCCATTCCTTTTTTCGGACCTGCGGCTCGCCCCGCGAGGTGGGCGGTTCCTCTCATGAGCCAGAGGGCGTAGGCGCCCAGAATGACGGCATTGACCTGCCAGAGTTCCCGCCAATCCATCCTGAGAATCACCAATGGGACGAAGAGCATGATCATGGAAGCCCCGGCGGGGAGGAAACAGCTCCACATGGAGAGGGAGAGTCGAATGTCTTTAGGGGCCGTCACCCTGGCCACCATGGCTGGAGCGGCTACGACGATGAAGAGAAACCCAAGGCCTTCCGTGGCCCGGGTGGCCAAGAGAAGGGATGCTCCCGTGGCGAAGGAACCGGCCAGGCTGCCCAACGCCTGCAGAAAGAACCCGATGAAGAGCAGGCGGCGATGGCCGAAGGCGTCGGCCACGGCGCCGGCCATGGAACCCAGTAGAAAGCCGATGACGTTGAAGATGGAAAGAATCCAGCCAGCCAGAAAGAGACTCATCCCGAATTCCGAACGGATGGAGAGCAGCATGGGCGGAGCCTTGCCCACCTGGAAGGCAGCTACGACCCCGGCCCCCACAAGAAGCAAGACGAGAGACCAGGGGGTTGGTTGGGGACGGAAAGCGGGCTGCCGCTCTGTGTGTCTTTCTTGAAGCTGTTGGCTTTTATCTATCATCGATCAATCAGCAATTTGGGGGAATCAAAACCGAACCATCGCGCATGGGATCAAGAACCCAGCGGCTAGAAAAAAACGAAGGAAAAAATTCCGTGAACGACCCTTCTCTCCTGATGAATGCGGGGCACGAATTCACTGCCCTGGGCGGCTACGCCTGGTTCGAACAAAATAGAACGAGGATAGTCCCCCAAGAAGGATGATTGTACGAAAAAGCTGATTGGGGGTCAAGGAAAAGGGAAAAGTGAGCCGCACGGAATGCGGCCAGAGAATCCCCGAGAAAGAACTTAGAGCTTATCCTTAAATAAGCTGTTCCTTTTAGATCCCGCTTTGAAAAAGGGGGACATAGGGGGATTTGCCTCGGGATGCCCTGAAAAAATCCCCCCTCCCCCCCTTTACAAAAGGGAGGGAAATTATTTACGGACAAATTCTTAAGAGCCTTTCCTTCTTTATGACATTTCTCATTTTATAAATTGATTCGGGAAAGCTCATTAGAACTTACTCTCCTTTTGGATTTCTGGAATACTACTTTTTATTCCGGTATGAAAATGTCCTCAAAAGATGGTATATAAAGATCAATAAAGGAACAAAGTATCTTTGCTTGACAAGGGGTGGAGAGAGCGGAGTCCCAGAGGAGGGATTACCAAATAGGAGTTTAAAAAAGGGGAAAAAGACATTCGCTTCAAACACCCATATCAGCTTATGAGGCGAAAGCTCAGGAGGGGGAGGAGAGCCGAATGAATATCTCCGAGCGGCTGGAAAGATTGCCTTTAACGCGCCTTCATTGGAAAATTCTGCTGCTGACCGGGGTCGGCTGGATGTTCGATGCCATGGATGTGGGACTTGTTTCCTTTGTGATGCCCGCAATCCAAAAGGAATGGAGTTTAACGCTATCCCAACTAGGACTCGTGGGCAGCATCGGGATGGTGGGAATGGGTATCGGGGCGGCCGCGGCCGGCATGTTAGCGGACAAATGGGGTCGCAGGGCAATCATCGTTTTCACCCTTGTCCTTTACGGGGTGGCCACGGGCCTGGCCGGGCTGTCTACCGGTCTGGTGATGCTGCTGGTTTTGCGCCTCTTCGTTGGTATTGGGCTCGGCGGCGAACTGCCCACTGCTTCGACGCTGGTCGCTGAATTTTCACCCGCCAAGATGCGGGGCAAGATGGTCGTTCTGCTTGAGAGTTTCTGGGCCTGGGGCTGGATCCTAGCCGCCCTGGTCTCGTATCTCGTTATACCGGTGTATGGGTGGCGAGTTGCCTTTTTCCTGGGAGCCGTACCGGCGCTCTATGCGGCATACCTGAGAAAGGCCATTCCAGAGTCTCCTCGGTACCTGGAGCTTGTTGGTCGAGAACGGGAAGCTGAAGAAATCCTGAATTACATGGAGAGGGCAGCCGGAATCGAGCCGCCCAAAGAGGCGGTCGCCACCCCATCCGCCGCCAAAATAGGGGGCATGACCTTGGCGCAGCTCTTTTCCGGTATGTTCTTGCGCCGTACTCTTTGCCTGTGGATCCTATGGGTGGGAATCAATTTCGGTTATTACGGGTTCGTCATATGGGTTCCAACCCTGATGGTCGGCAAAGGTTTTGTTTTGATCAAGAGTTTCGAGTACAGCCTTATTATGAGCCTGGCCCAGCTGCCCGGCTATTTCAGTGCGGCCTACCTTATTGAAATCATAGGGCGCAAGCCGGTTCTCGTCGTCTATCTACTGGGAACAGCGCTTGCGGCGCATTTCTTCGGCCAAAGCGCCTCGGTTGGGCAAATATTGGTATGGGGCTGCTTTTTGTATTTTTTCAGCCTCGGCGCTTGGGGGGCTGTGTACGCCTATACGCCTGAAATGTATCCCACCAGGGCCAGAGGGAGCGGAGCCGGCTGGGCAGCCGCGGTTGGCCGAGTCGGGGCTATCGCTGCTCCATACGTCGTCGGGGTGATTTACCAATCCCATGGACAGGTAGCCGGTTATCCCATCGTTTTTGGCATCCTTACAGGGGTCTTTGTCGTCGTGGCCATATCGGTGCTTATCCTTGGCGTCGAAACCAAGGGCAGGACGCTTGATGAGCTGACGGAGGGATAGGTCTTAAAGGTCAAAATTTGGAAGGGGGGCATTCGTGCAGAAGGGAAGGGACACGTTCGTGCAGAACGTGTTTGATATTTTATTCGCGATTTCCACCATACCATTCAATCAATTCTTGTGATATCTNNCACCTCCTCCGAAATGCCAAGCACATTCCGCACGAATGTCCCCCTGTTCCCAAATTGGCCTCGATAGGCATTTTCCTCCTCGCGCGGTGTGTCCCACCGGCAAGTCAGGCGAATCAGAGAAAGAGTCGAGGATGATCCCTTAACCTATTTCTGAATGTAGAATAATCATGATAGGGCCTAGATTTTTATCCTCGAAGGTACCTCGCGGAGGATCTTCCTGCCGAATTTCTTTTTGCTTTCCAGAAGGTTGAATAATGTCTAAATGAAACGTGACGGGAGCGCTGAAATGCCCGGCCTTATCCCGGATCGAAAGAGTTAAAGAAATGTCCATAGAACGGTCTAGGCCAGAGGTGCTCAAATACACATATCCGGATAGATTCTTCTGCTGGTCTTGCCCGATCTTTATATCGGCAGAAGGATATGCGGGGAACACTCCGACTTGGTCGATTGAACAGTTAATTCGATCCATGTCTCCATCTGCATCCGAGGCATTAATGTACACCCGCCAGGTTTCTCCTGAACTCACCTGTTTGGAAGCGAATGTATGGCTGATTACCGGAACCTCTTTTCCATACTTTTCCTCACCCGTCATCTTCATGGCTGTGCAGCTCGTGGCGAAAAACCCGAGCAGCGCCGCGGCAACCCAAAATTTACTTTTCATTTTTTTCAACCCCTTTCCTGTAAAACTAAAGTTGAAATTCAAAATCGACTCCAAATGCCGTCTATTTTTGATAAAGGATAATTTCCCTACGTCAGTTTGTGAATATAATTCCCATCAGGGATAATACGGCCCACCTCCTTCCTTCGTTTTGAAGAGAATACTTTCTACCTCTTCCA
>PMCE01000030.1:2068-4818 GCA_003154025.1 Syntrophaceae bacterium | reverse complement strand
CCATGCAGATTAAAAGGTTCGAAGCGCCGGACATGCAGGAAGCGATGCGCCAGGTCAAAGAAGCCCTGGGTCCCGAAGCGATCATTCTTTCCACTAAGACCGTCCGGAAGCCAGCTGGTCCCACCCGGATGCCCCGGCCGTCCCTGGTCGAAGTCGTGGCGGCCACCGAGCATCCGGTGACGGAGAAGCCCAAGTCAGCCCGGAAGGTTTCTCCCCTGTGGCTTCCCAAGATGGCAATGCGAAAGGATTCCTCCTCCCCCCCGGAGGATCCTTTCCTGCAGAAGATTCTGTCCACGGGAATCTCCCCGGAGTTTCTATCGGGGCTGGCCGAAGAGTTCCAAGGCTGGCGAAGAGACTCCCGCCGGGAGGGAAACCCGGAGTCTTCCTTCCATTACCTTCGTTGGAAAGTGATGGAAGCGGTGGAGGTAACGGGACCCGAACTGGGGGGGGCCAAAATCTGGTCGTTCGTCGGACCGACCGGAGTGGGCAAGACCACGACCCTGGCCAAATTGGCGACTCATTTCAGCTTACGGTTGAGCCAGAAAATCACCCTGGTCACGATCGATACCTACCGGATCGGAGCCATCGACCAGCTCAGGACGTACGCCCGGATTCTGCGCCTGCCCCTGGAAATCGCTACCGGCCCGGAGGAGTTCCGGGAGATCCTTGAAAGGAACCGCGATCAGGACCTGGTGCTGGTGGACACCGCAGGACGGAATCCCCATTCCCAGGAGCAATTGGAGGAATTGAAGGACATCCTGACGGTGGATCCGCGGGTGGAGAATCACCTCGTCCTCAGCGCCACGACCAAGGATCTCGACCTAGCCCAGACGGTGGAGCGCTTCAGCCTTCTCCCGATCCGGAGCTACATCTTCACCAAGATCGATGAAACAGAGGAATACGCCTCTCTCTTCAATCAACTGCTGCGCTTCAAACGCCCCCTTTCCTACTTAACCAACGGGCAGAAAGTCCCAGAAGACATTGAGTTGGCGACCAAGGGAAGAGTGGCCAGCTTAGTCTTAAACCGGATTCCATGGAACTGATGAGGTCAAAATAAATGGACCAAGCCGAAGGTTTACGGACGCTGATCAAGAACCGCCAGGAGACCAATGGCCCTTCCAGCCCTGCGGGGAAAGGGAAAAAGGAGGGTCCTTCCTTCCGCTGGCCGCGGGTTATTTCCGTGGGGAGCGGAAAAGGAGGAGTGGGCAAGACGAATGTGGTGGCAAATCTGGCCTTTGCCTTCACCCGGTTGGGGAAAGAAGTATTGATCTTGGACGCCGATTTGGGATTGGCCAACATCGATGTCCTTCTGGGCCTGACGCCCCAGTATACCATCCAGCACCTGCTGAACCGGGAGAAGACCGTCTTTGAAATCCTGACCAAGGGACCGGGGGGCATGTCGGTCCTGCCGGCCTCCTCCGGGGTATTGGAACTGGTGGATCTGGATGAGAGCCAGAAGCTTCTCCTCATGAATGAATTAGACCTGATCGCCGAGACCGTGGACATTCTGCTGATCGACACGGGGGCCGGAATCTCCTCCAACGTTCTCTATTTCAACATGGCGGCAGAAGAGTCCATCGTGGTGATGACCCCGGAACCCACTTCGATCACCGATGCCTACGCCCTGATCAAAGTCCTGTCCAAAAGATACCGGAAAGAGCGATTCACCCTCCTAATCAATTCGGCGCAGAACGGCCAGGAGGCCAAAGAAGCCTTCCGCAAGATCAGCATGGCCGTGGACCGTTTCCTGGGGAGCACCTCCCTCGACTATCTGGGGTTTATTCCTTTTGATGAGAAGCTTCCGCTCGCCGTCAAGCGCCAGCGGCCGGTCCTGGAAATCTACCCCCAGGCTCTTTCCAGCCGGAGTTTTATGGAGATGGCCAAGATCCTCATGGAAAAGCCCATGCCTCCTTCAGCCTACGGGCAAATCCAGTTCTTCTGGCAGCATTTGTTCCAATGTCAACAGCTAACCGAACGGAAGGGGAGTGGCGATTGAAATCGCGGGCCTTAAACCACAAGATTTATTCGGCCGGCCTGAAATCCTCCGGCAATTTGAAATTTACGGGGGCGCAGCAGCCGGATCCCACGGACCGGGACGAGATGATCCTGAAATACACTCCCTTGATCAAGTACATCGCCCACCGGCTGGCCATGCGTCTTCCTCCGCACGTTTCCGTGGAAGACCTGATGAGCGCCGGGATCATCGGCTTGATGGATGCCCTGACCAAGTTCGATCCCCAAAAAAAGGTGCAATTCAAGACCTATGCCGAATTTCGGATCAAAGGGGCCATGCTGGATGAATTGCGTTCCCTGGACTGGGTTTCCCGGTCGGTACGGCAGAAGGCCGCCCAGTTGGAAAAGGCGTATCAAAGCCTGGAAAAGAAAAAAGGAAGGGCGGTCGATGATGAAGAGGTGGCGGCGGAGATGGGGATCTCCCTGGACAACTACTATGGTCTGGTCAACGAGGTCAACGGGGTGTTCCTGCTGGATTTTGAGAATCTACGCCACAAAATCCCCAAACTTCCCGAGGAGGACCTGATCAACCTCCTCATGGACGACGTGGAAAAACAGCCCTTGCACCTCCTCGGGGTAGAGGAGCTGAAACGGGTTCTGGCTCAGTCGATCGAGGAACTGACCCCCAAAGAAAAGACGGTCATCTCTCTCTATTACTACGAGGAACTGACGTTGAAAGAAATCGGAGAGGTTCTGGGATTTACCGAATCCCGGATCTGCCAGATCCATGCCAAAGC
>PMCE01000030.1:0-2005 GCA_003154025.1 Syntrophaceae bacterium | reverse complement strand
GATGACGGGACCTCCGCCGTGGAAATTCTGAAGAGGGAGAAGATCCAGTTCATCATCTCCGACTGGAACATGCCCCAGATGCCCGGGATTGAGCTGCTCAAGACCGTGCGCAGCACCGAGGAGTGGAAGTCCCTCCCCTTCTTGATGGTCACGGCCGAAGGACAGAAGGGAAATATCTTGGAAGCGGTTAAGTACAAAGTCAGCAATTACATCGTGAAGCCCTTTACCCCCGAAGTTTTGATGGAGAAAATCAACAAGATTTTTGAGGGCAAATAAGGGGAGCGGCTTTATTCGGAAGCCCTCCTTTCTCTCTGGAACGGAATCCCCGGCTCCAGAATCGAGACCCTAATGGGTGACGATTTTCCCGTCTTTGGCCAACTGAGTCAGTTGAACCCTTCGGGATCCACTCGGAATTCGAAGGAGGTGCCGGTGGACAAGGACCCCCGGCGCAAATCGCGGAGACTCAAGGGGAAAAGAGGGCCGGAAACGATGGAAGAAGACCCCGAGCTGGAAGAAGGGGAGGACTCCCCAAAAGATAAAACCCCCGTGGGGAAAGTGGTGGATATTACCATCTGAAGGAAGGAAAGGGAAGAAAAAGATGAATCTTAGCGATGCATGGGGACTTCTTCTGGTTGAGGCCAGCATTCTGGCCTCCCTGCTCATCATCGTCATTTTCTTGAGGAAAACTCTGAAAATCATCCCCCCGAAGAAAATCAAAGGGTTGACCCAGAGCAAGAAAAACCTGGAAACCAACCTGGAGAAGATCAACCAGCTTCTCAAGGAGTCGGAGACTCTCTCCCAGGACCTCTCCAACAATTTGATGGAAAAAAGGGAGATCATCAAGAAATTAATGGAGTCCCTGGATGAAAAAATTCGGGCCCTGAATCTTCTGGTGGAGAAAATCGAGGGCAAGATCCCGGCGAACGCCCTGTCGACGAAGGACCCAGAGGGAAACGGCCAGATTTTGGAAATGGCCCTGGCCGGGTGCGGAGTCTCCGATATTGCCAAACGTTTGGGTCTGTCCCAAGAAGAAGTCCGGCTGATCCTGGATTTGAGGAAGATTACCACCGGCTGACTCTTCGACCGCGCCCAAGGGTTTATTCTTCGGGGCTGGAATCCGGGCGCGGTCAGGGTCCACCTCGAGCCCTCGGAGGTCGAGCCGAAAGGTTGAGAAAAGGCACCCCCATTTCCCTTGGACGAGATCAAAATCTTTTTTCCATCCCTCTTTCTCCCCCTCCCGGAAGGATCCCGCTCCGCTGAAAAAATCCCCTCCTTACGTTTGGGAGACCTTGTCCAGGGAAGAGTCCTCCAACAGTTGGATCCCCATCATTTCTCCCTCCAGCTAGGAAACCGGACGCTGATGGTGGAAAGCAACGTTCCTCTCCCCCTTTCAGCCGACCTCTCCTTCCGGGTGGAGGAGACGGGTCCGCGGACCCTTCTGAAACTGATCCCTCCGGAAAATACCGAAGAACAAAAAATGGTCACCTTCCTGAAAAAGGCCCTCTCCACAGATATTCCCCTGGAGCAGCTGGCCAGGAGGCTGTCGGACCTGGAAAAGGTTCGTTGGATTGCCCCCGGAGAGAAAGAGTCTTGGAAACAATTCCTCCAGCTACTAAAGCAATTTTCCCCCTCCGAGCTCATGTCCAGCGGTCCCCAACTTCTGCATAAGCTCTTCTCTCAATCGGGCTTTTTCTGGGAGAATAAGATCCAGCAGTGGATCGAAGGGGGAAGGAAGGATGCTCCGGACCAGCTGATTGAGGAGGATCTCAAAGGACTGGCCTCTAAACTCCTGGCCCATCTGAAGGAAATTTCTGCTTCTTCTGACCTGGAAGCCAAAGAGCTCCTGAAGATGGAGGGCGTGAAGGAGACACTGGATTCTTTCCTCCAGAAGATTGAACTCCATCAGGTTCTCAATCTCCGCCCCTCCGACTCGTCCGACCGATTCTATCTCTTCCTTCCTTTCTGGATGGGAAATCAATTGCAGTTCGTGGAATTCAACCTTTCC
>PMCE01000115.1 GCA_003154025.1 Syntrophaceae bacterium | reverse complement strand
GCCCGGACCAACGACGAGGGCTGGGCGACGGTGTTTGAAAATTGGCTACGGGTCAGCCGGCTCCGGCCTAACGACCTCATCCTGGTGTTCTCGGTAGGGGGAGGGAACCTGGAAAAGAACGTCAGCCCGAACCTGGTTTCCGCCCTTCGGTATGCCAAGGAGGCGGGAAGCCGGGTGATCGGCGTCGTCGGCCGGGATGGCGGGTTCACGGCCCGGGTGGCGGATTGCTGCATCCTCATCCCCACAGCGAGCCCGGAAAATATCACTCCCCACACCGAGGCCTTCCAGGTCGTGGTCTGGCATCTTCTCGTTTCCCACCCCCGGTTGAAAGCGTCTCCGACGAAGTGGGAAACGGTGAGATGAAGGAGATGAGAAGGCGGGCTGTATTTTTGGACCGCGACGGAGTGTTGAACCGGGCCATCATCAGAGGCGGCCGCCCCTATCCTCCGGGTAATCTCACTGAGCTTCAGATTCCAGAGGACGTCCCTCTGGCCTTGAGATCCCTGAAAGAAGCAGGATTTCTTCTGATTTGCGTCACCAATCAACCGGATGTGGCCCGGGGTGAACAGTCCAGGGAAACCGTGGAATCCATCCATGACTTTCTGCGGAAGAACCTGTCCCTGGATGAAATCCTGGTCTGCTACCATGATGACGCGGATGGTTGCGAGTGCCGCAAGCCAAAGCCTGGACTCCTCCGCCAGGCGGCGCGGCGACACGGGATCGATCTCGCGGCCAGTTTCATGATCGGCGACCGGTGGAAAGATGTGGAAGCCGGACAGCGAGCGGGTTGTATCACTATCCTGCTGGACCGGGAGTACGCCGAGAAGGAAGCCGAGCGTCCCCCGGACTACCGGGTCCGTTTTTTGTCCGAGGCCTCCGCTTGCGTCCTCCGCCACCCAGCGAAAGGAGAAGGCCGTTGAAATCCATAAGCGAGCTGAACGTCAAAATCTTCGCCGACGGAGCGGATAAGGCAGGCATGCTGGAGATGTACCGCAAGCCTTTCATTCAGGGCTTCACCACCAACCCCACCCTTCTGCGCAAGGCCGGGGTCAAGGATTACGCCGCCTTCGCCCGGGAGATCCTCCGGGAGATCCCCGACCGCCCGATTTCCTTCGAAGTATTTTCAGATGAATTTGAGGAAATGGAAGTCCAAGCCCGGAAGATTTCCAACTGGGGGCCGAATGTCTATGTGAAAATCCCGGTCACCAACACGCGGGCGGAATCATCGGTTCCGTTGATTCGCAAGCTTTCCCAAGACGGAGTGAAGGTCAACGTCACCGCCCTGATGACCCTGGACCAAGTGCGCGATGTATCCCAAGCTCTAGAGGGGGGGCCGCAGGCCTATGTCTCCGTCTTTGCGGGGCGCGTCGCCGATACGGGACGGGACCCCATTCCTCTCATGGCTGCGGCCGTGACCATCCTTAGACCGTACCCGAAACTGGAACTGATCTGGGCCAGCCCCCGGGAGCTTCTTAACATTTTCCAGGCAGACCAGGTGGGGTGCCAGGTGATCACCGCGACTAACGACATCCTGAAAAAATTGGAGCTGGTCGGGAAAGATCTGCATGCCTTCTCACTGGATACGGTCAAGATGTTTCGGGAAGACGCGGTGAAGGCAGGGTATACACTGTGAGGGGTGAGGGGTGAGGGGTGAGGAGTGACAAGGGCTGAGTGAATCGGGTTAGGGATGCGCCCCCCATAATTCCTTCACCCATCAACGATTTGAGGTAGTTTTGAATCCACTGGTGTCAATCGTTACCCCGTCCTATAATCAGGGGCGTTTCATCAAAGAAACCATCGAAAGCGTCCTCTCGCAGGACTATCAACCCGTCGAATACCTGGTTATTGACGGAGGATCGACGGATGAAACCCTGGAAGTTTTGGGAAGCTATGGCGATCGCTTTTTCTGGGTCTCCGAAAGGGACAAAGGTCAGTCGAATGCCATCAACAAGGGATGGAACCGGGCACGGGGAGAAATTTTGGCCTGGCTCAATTCCGACGACATCTACCTGCCGGGGGCCATCTCCAAGGCAGTGGCCTTCTTGCAGGGGCACCCGGAATGCGGTGCGGTGTACGGAGAAGGGTATCACATCGAAGAAAACGGGAAGATCATCGAACGATACCCCACCGAGCCCTTCGACCGGAAAAGGCTGACCGAAACCTGCTACATCTGCCAGCCTGCCGTGTTTATCCGCAGCGCGGTCCTGCTGGAAATCGGTTTTCTGGATGAAGCCCTGCGGTATTGTATGGACTACGATCTGTGGTTCAGGGTCGCCCGCCGGTTCGATTTTGGATACCTCCCGGAATATCTGGCCTGCACCCGGTTTTACGGGGAAACCAAGACGCTCGGGCAGAAGGTTCAAGTTCACCGGGAGATCCTGGACATGGTGTACCGCCACCACGGATCGGTTCCCGCTTCCTGGGTATACGGCTACGGCCATGCCCTGCTGGACAGGCGGATCAGCCGGACGACCCCTTGGGGCAACGCCCTTTTTATCCTGGGGCTGATCGGGGTCAGCCTGCTGAAATTCCTGCGGTACAACCGCCGGATGCCCCTGGGCGAGTGGCGGAGATGGGGGGGATGGTTTCAAGGGCATTTTGGGTGGGAAAAATTGCGCCCCAAAAGGTAAAATGAACCGTGAAGGCGCCAAGAACGCGAAGGAATCTATAGCCAATATAAAAAAATGATTTATCATAATTTTAAAAATTCTTTGCGTCCTTTGCGCCTTGGCGGTTTATATTTTGCATCTTAGCGGTTAAAATTTTTGCGAGGGTAATAAATATGAAAAAAGCTTTGATCACCGGTATCACCGGGCAGGACGGCGCCTATCTCTCCAAGCTCCTTCTGGATAAGGGGTACGAGGTGTACGGGGCCTTCCGGAGAACGTCGGACCTGCAATTGAGCCGGATGAAATACCTGGGAGTCGACGAGAAGGTCAAGTTCCTGCCCTTGGAGCTCCTGGAATTCACCAACCTTTACCGTTCCATCGAGAAGGTCCGGCCTGATGAAATCTATAATCTGGGAGCACAGAGTTTTGTGGGCCTTTCATTCGAAGAACCCATTTTCACCATGGACGTCACCGGCACGGGGCCGCTGCGGATCCTGGAAGCCATCCGCTCCATCGACCCCAAAATTAAATTCTACCAGGCCTCTTCGAGCGAGATGTTCGGGAAGGTGCAGTCCGTCCCCCAGGATGAGGCGACGCCCTTCTACCCCCGAAGCCCCTATGCCATTGCCAAACTCTCCGCCCACTGGATCACCGTAAATTATCGGGAGTCCTACGGCCTCTTTGCCTGCTCTGGCATCCTCTTCAACCATGAGTCTCCCCTGCGCGGGCTGGAATTCGTAACCCGCAAAATCACTTACGGGCTGGCCCGGATCCAGCAGGGACGGCAGGAAACCATCGTACTAGGAAACCTGAACGCCCAAAGGGACTGGGGTTACGCTCCGGAATTCGTGGAGGCCATCTGGCTCATGCTGCAGCAGCCGCAGCCCGATGACTACGTCATCGCCACGGGAGAGACCCATACCATCCGTGAATTTGTCGAAGAGGCCTTCCGACTGGTGGGAGTGGAGATCGTCTGGGAGGGCTCGGAGGCGGAAGAAAAAGGGGTGAACCGCAAGACGGGGAAAGTCCTGGTGGAGGTATCTCCCGAATTCTTCCGTCCCGCCGAAGTGGAGCTTCTTTTGGGAAATCCCCGAAAGGCGGCGGAGAAGCTCGGCTGGAAACCCCGCACCTCATTCAAGGAGCTGGTCCGAAAGATGGTGGAGGCTGACCTGAAGTGGATTGATGAAAAAAATAAATAGACCGCGAAAACGCGAAGAACGCGAAGTGTTTTGAGGCCAAGAATTCTTTACGCGCTTTGTGCCTTGGCGGTGAAGGATAATGAAAATTGCCATCGATACGGTTCCGCTCCTCTCCCCCCTCACCGGAGTGGGCAACTACGCCTACCAGATCGCCCGGAATTTGCGGACCATCGCTCCGTCCCATGAATACACCTATTTCTATGGGTACTATTCCCCCCGCCTCTTCTCGCCGGGCGAGCAGCTAAAGTCCGTCCACCGCGTAAAGGAGGCCGTCCGCAAGATCCCCGTTCTAGGAAGGGCGGCCCGGGACCTGAAAGACCTGGCCAATCTTTTCTCTTCCCGCCAATTCGACCTCTACTTCGAACCGAATTTTATCCCCCTGAACATCCGTGCCCGTCGCACCGTGGTCACGGTGCCAGATTTTTCCTTCGCCCGGTTCCCCGAGTGGCACACCCCTGATAAAGTTTGTTACTATGCCAAAAACTTTTGGAGGAAGATCCACCGGGCCGATCGGATTATCGTCATTTCGGATTTCATCCGCAGTGAGGCCATCCAGCGGTATGGCCTTCCCCCCGAAAAACTAACCACCATCCCCCTCGGGGTTGACCCGGAGATCTACAGAGTCTACGACCCTCAGGGCCTGGGGCCCATCCGGGAGAAATACCGCCTTCCGGAATCTTTTATCCTTTTTGTAGGTTCCCTTGAGCCGCGGAAGAATCTTGAACGGCTGCTTCTCGCCTACCAGAATTTGGATGAATCGACCCGGAAGGAGGTGAAACTTGTGCTCGTGGGGTTCAAAGGATGGGAAAATAAAAAGCTTGTGTCCTCGATCCGGGAGATGAAATCCGACGTTTTTTATCTCGGATACGCACCCGAGGAGGACCTCGGAAAAATCTACAATTTGGCTCGGCTTTTTATCTATCCCTCTCTCTATGAGGGATTCGGCCTGCCCCCCCTGGAGGCCATGGCCTGCGGGTGCCCGGTGGTGGTATCGAATGCCGCCAGTTTGCCCGAGGTTTGCGGTGAGGCGGCCTATTATGTGGATCCCCAGGACCCGAATAGCATCTCCGAGGGGATCGCTCAGGTTCTGCGGGATGACCGCCTTAGACATGCTTTGGTGCAAAAAGGAACCGACCGGGCCTCCTCTTTCACTTGGGAAAAATCGGCTCGAGAGCATCTAAGGGTATTTGAAGAAATGCTCTCCTTTTGAGAACCAACGCAACATTCCCCTCTTCCTTTCTACCGGGAGTGACCGCTTAGAGGAGTTTCATTTTCTCATCCTCTACCGATTGAGAACAATTTTCTTTTGGACCGGGCGTCGGATGAATTTATGATGACCTACCGCCGGCTGGGGCGGACAAACCTAAAGGTATCGGTAATCGGTTTCGGTACATGTCAGTTGCGCATGGTGCCGGAGCAGCGCGCCATCGATGCGCTGACCCGCAGTTTTTCTCTCGGGGTCAACATCGTGCACACCGCCCCCGACTATGCGGGGGCGGACGATTTGGTGGCCGAAGCCGTGAGAGCCTCGGGGCGGGAGGTTATTGTGTGTTCGCAGGCTTATGGCGATCGGGAGACCTTCGAGGGAATTTTCGAGACAACCTGTGCTAAGTTTAGGAAAAAGAAGCTGGAAATGTTCGGAATCGCCTGTGTGGATGACCGAGAAATGGCCGGAGAAAATGTCTGGGGCGCCGAAGGCATGGTGGAGTTCCTCCAGGCCAAGAAAAACGAGGGGCGCCTATCAGGGACTTTTTGCACAACCCACGGGACACCCCGATTCATCCGGAAGCTGGTCGAATCGAACGCCTTCGACGCCATTTTGATGGCCTACAATCCGATCGGCTACCACCTGCTTTCCTATAAGCCGGACCCCCCCGTGGAGCGAGAATCGCTCGCCGCGAATCGGGAACTCTTCTCTTTCTTTGCTTCCCGCGATGTGGGACTCATGCTCATGAAGCCTCTGGCGGGCGGACTGCTCTGTAAGGGCAAGGCGTTCAAGCCCTTCTACGAATTTCCCGCCGCGTTGGCGGCGCGTGACGTTCTCCGCTCGCTTCTGACCAAACATCCGGAAGTGGCTTGCCTGGTACCCGGCACCAATTCTGTAGAGGAGGCCGAGGAGAACGCCTTCGCCGGTCACGGCCCACTCGCTGAAGACCCCAGTCTCCATGCAGCGGTCGATGCGGCTGTAAGGGCCATGCAAAGGACTCTGTGCAGTCGCTGCGGCGAATGCGATGGGACTTGTAGCCGCCATCTCCCCGTTTCCTGGCTGTTTCGGGCCTCCTATATAGAGAATTCACGCTCCATGCCTTTTGAGACTCTTGACCGCCTTCGCTACTTTAAGCTTCTTCCGTCGGGGCCGGAGGCGATATGTTCAACCTGCGCTCGGGTAACCTGCCATTGTCCCCAAGGCATCGACATTCGCGCCGCCCTGGTGGGCCTGCACGAGCAGATGAAAAGCATGCCGGACCTGCAGCCTACAACGATTCCAGCGGACCTTCCCGCCCTGCCTGTTGCTTATTCGGCTCGTCTAGCTTATGGGGAATGGGCAAGTGAACTGAGGGCCGGCCGCAGTGGCGAGTTTCGGCTCGCGGTGGATAATACCGGCGCCCATGGGTGGCATCGCGCGCCGGGACGACCGGAAGTATCTCTCGAGGCGGTATGGAAACCGCCGGTCCGGAGGTGGTGGCGGAGGGCTTTTAAACCCGCGGCTAGCGAAAATCTTCTTCTTGTGGCAATGCGTGGGGATATCCCATCCGGACAAAGGGGCTATTTTGTGTTTGAGATGTCTGCCCCCCGCCAGCCTGGTCAGTATCAACTGGAATTCCGGTTGCGATTCTCTTTAAATGGACACGTTTCGCCAAGAATCTTTCTTGGACGATTTCCTCTGCGGATTAGCGAGAAGGATATAATTCAGCCTCGCCGGTACAGAACAGATGAAAACGGCAAATAAGTCGGAGTTCCTCAAGTTCAAGGCCTGGCCGCTTCTTGGGCGAATGGTACGGAGGGCGCTCTTGTCGGGTAGGTCAAAGAGTAAGGCTCCGGCTGTTCCCGTCGAGCGATGTGCATACGCTGTGGCCTATTGCGGTCATTCCATTCCTTCAGCGGTGCAGGCATCTTCTCGATGCAAGGCGTGGGTTCAGGTCAGGAACGAGGGCACCCTTGCCTGGATGCGCGACCCCACGGACGGCCATGCGGTCAACCTCGCTTTGTGGATAAACGATTCCGTCGCTCAAACGATAGACTTGCCGGCGGAAATCGTTCACCCAGGAGAATCAGCCATCATTCCCATCGATTTTCAGATCCCCGACGCTCCCGGCAGGTTGATGGTCAAGTTCGACCTGGTTCATCAGCAGGTGACTTTTTTTGAGGACCGAGGAGCCAACATCCTGATGGTTAGGCCGGAGGTGATTTCAGAGGAAGGATTTTCTGCCCATCCTGAGATTGCAGAACCTCTGCCGGATTACGTCGCTCATTTTGTTGACTATCGGATTCCGAGCGTTGCCCCTCCAGGGGTGAGGATCGGCATCTGGCTCCAAATTCAAAACCGAGGGGCCCGCACATGGGATGTGGACGGGGCGCGGAGCCGCCGAGTCCGGGTGGCCGTTCGGATTGATGGACGTGTCGAGGCTGGCAGCGATCTGCCTTCCTCCGTTCGCCCCGGCGATGATGTCCACGTTCATTTAGCAGTACCTGCGCCGATGGATCCGGGCAGACACGCGCTCAAAGTCGACCTCGTTCACGAGGGTGTGCAGTTCTTTGAGAAACTGGGTTCGGAGCCCCTCCGCCTCGATCTGGAGGTCCAGAAGGGGTCTCAGCCGATCGGCTCAGCGCTATACGAGACGGCTCTCCACCTCGATTCCTGGTTCTACCAACCAAGTTCCGGGGTGGCCTCCAGCCGGGATGGAGCCGGTTATCCTCTCTTCATCGAGCGCGCGCAAGGCTGTCACGTCTGGGATACGGAAGGCAGGCGTTATATCGATTACACCATGGGCTGGGGTTCTGCGCTGTTGGGCCACGCTTACCCGCCGGTCCAGAAAGCCGTGCTCGGGTGCCTGGATAGTGGCGCCATATTGCCTTTGCCCCATCCAGTCGAAATGGAAGTGGCTCGCATGCTTTGCGAGGACATTTCCTGCGCGGAGATGGTGGCTTTCGGCAAAAACGGATCGGATGTTTGCACCTTGGCCGTCAGACTTGCCCGCCTTCATACCGGCCGGAGCATTGTGCTGACCTGCGGTTACCATGGATGGCAGGACTGGTTTGCCGAGGCGCTTGGGTTTGCATGCACGGGGGTGCCG
>PMCE01000555.1 GCA_003154025.1 Syntrophaceae bacterium | reverse complement strand
TTCGAACCGCGATGTTAAATCTTAAACTTGAGGCACTTAAGGCACTAGTTCCTTTATCCCCGTTCTCTCCAGAATTTCCCCGAACCGTTCCCCGCGCCGGCAATGCTTCCGGTAATGGTCCAGGCAGCGGTCGATGATTTCCAGGGTTTCCCCCAGGGAATGGATTCCCGGCAACTCCTCGGCGAGACGGGGATGACGGCCCAGTTTGCCGCCCACCTGNNGCAAGGAGAATGGCTCCCTCCCGGCAGGTCTCGACGCAGGCGCCGCATTGGACGCATTCTTCTTCGGAGATTTGGGGCCGGCGGGCCCCGATCAATCCCAGGTCCGCGATCTGGGGGCGGGAACAGGCGTTGGCACAGTCGGAGATGGAGACTCGAAACTCGTGGTGGAGCTTGAGGAGGCCCTGCACCTTTTCCTTCAGGAAGGCTTTCAGATTCCTCTTCTCGAGGAGCTCCTCGATCTGTTTGGAAATCTCCCCGTCCACGGCCCGGTTGGGACATCCGGCGGGCCCGAAACAGGTCTCTACCTGATATCCCTTGACCTCGTCTTCCATTTGGTTCAAGAAGCGCTTCTTGCTGGTCTGAACGTGCTCCCAAGTGACTTCCTTGGCTTTCCCTCGAGCGGCTTCTTCCTCTACCCTCTTCTTTACCCGTTTCCGGACGAAGAAGGGGACTTTGGATATCGCTTCTTCCGCTTCTTTGGACCACCTCATAAAGGCCCCTCATGAATGCCTGTAGTGAGGAGTGAAAAGTGAGGAATGAGGGGCAAAAACAGAAAGAATGAAAACTTCCGACCCCTCACCGCTCACCCCTCACTCCTTTTGTCCCCTGATACCTTTATTCTACTACCTATGTCCTTGACAGGCTTTGACTTAAGTCAAAAAAAGTGATATTTCCCCTAAGCATGAAAAAACCCGTGAAACTGACCGACCAGATCGCCGGCATCCCTCTCTTCCACGGGCTCACCCCGAAGCATTACGATGAACTGGCCATGATCGTGATCGATCAGGTTGTTCCCCGGGGGCAGATGATCTTTTCCCAGGGAGATGAAGCCACGGGGTTGTACGTGGTAATTTCCGGGAGGGTGAAGATCTTCAAGCTCTCGCTCGAAGGGAAAGAGCAGATCCTTCATCTTTTCGGCGCCGGGGAGCCCATCGGGGAAGTGGCGGTCTTCGCCGGGGAGAAATTTCCCGCCTACGCCGAAGCACTGGAGGAGAGCCGGCTCCTTTTCTTCCCCCGCCCGGCCTTTATCGACTTGATCCGAAAATACCCTTCGGCGGCCCTGAACATGCTGGCCGTTCTTTCCCTTCGGCTGCGCAAATTCACATCCCTGATCGAAGACCTCTCCCTGAAGGAAGTCCCCGGTCGGCTTGCAGCCCATCTCCTTTATTTGGGCGAGGGCAAAAAGGAGACTGCCGAGGTGGACCTGGACGTTTCCAAGAACCAGCTGGCCAGCCTTCTGGGGACCATTCCCGAGACGTTATCGCGGATTCTGGCAAGAATGAGCCGGGATGGGTTCATCGAATTGAGCGGCCAACGGAGGATTCGGATTCTGGACCGGAAGGGTTTGGAGGAGTTGGCCAGCGGGGAAAAGCGGCTGGCATAAATACCGCAAGTCGCAAGGCGCGAGGGGCGAGGGGGAAGAAGAAAAAACCTCGGAAGCTGGGAGTTGAGAGTCGGTTATTGGGGCGATCACGCGAAGCGCGTGACGGGTCGCCCCTACATGCGTTGAGGGTTAGAAATATTATTGCGAGGGGCGGTCAGAGGGATCGGGAGTGAGGTAGAAGGCATCGAGCAATGCTGGCGCGGGAGTGCTGGCCTGTTTTTTCACCATCAGGATGTGGTTGCCCGCCGAAAGCTCGACCCTGGAAACAATATGCCATCCCCAGTTCTCCTTCCCCGGGTTGCCGGTAGCGGCCAGGGAAGCGACCTTTTTGCCATCCGCTAAATATCCGCGGCCCAGCTCTCCACCGGGTGCTTCCGGCCGTTGTAGTCTTTGACCCACAGGAAATAAGTGCCTGCCTGTTGAATGTCAATAGGGATTGTGTTCCCGGAGCGCCTCCCACACCGCCCGGATCAGGGGGGGAAAGTTGTAAGTTGAGAGGGCGCAGCCCGGAGCCAAAATGAATCTGGTATCTCCCGCCTGGGCGAGGGCGGCTCCCACTTGATCCTTGACCTTCTTCACGGACATATAGGGAAAATTGATATGGTCAATCCCGGCCATAAGGGTCAAGGAGGTCTTCTGGCGGGCCTGGGCGATCGTAGGGCCGCCGTTCAGGTCCGCCCAGGAGAGAACCTGAACGTGATAATCGAGCATGCGGTCGAGGAACAGATTTGCTCCATGGGCATGGAGGATGTGGCATTCCCCCTTTCCCTGGAGGATCTTCAAAAGGCCGACGTCGAAGGGACGCATGAAGGTTTCATACTCTTCTTCGCTGAGGGTCTCGGCCGCCGCCGGAACGGAAAGGAAGATCCCTGCCGCTCCGCGCTCCAGGCTGGCCAGGGCGTACTGAATCAGGTTGGAGTTGATCACCTTCAGGGCAGCCAAAACACTCTCGGGATGTTCGGCCATAAGGCGGGGCAGGGCTTCTTTGGCCAGGGTCCGCTCCAGAGTTTTCCAGGCGTTGAAGAGGGTGTCGACGAACAAGGCTTTCCTTTTGAGTTTCTTGGACAGGATCTCGATCGTCTTCAAATGGGCTCCCATGGAAGTCCGGGAAATATCCACGGGCCCGATGCGTTTCAGGTCTTCCGGAGTCTTGACCCCCGCCAGGCCTTCCGGCATGGGGTAGTCGTAGCCCTTCATCACTTTGAGCAGGTCGAGATCGTAACCCTCGAAAAAGGCCAGATGGGCCTCCGCCGCGCTCTCCGGGGAAGCATGCTGTTTCCCGAAGGGGGACCAGAAGGAGAAGGCAGGCCGGTCCACGGGCTTGCCGGCCAATATGGCCCGAACTCTCTCGATCTTATTCATCCGCTTTCTCCCAGGAAAAAAGGAACAGGGTTCAGGGGGTGAAAGATTTTAGCTTTAAGAATACCCGAAAATCAAGGAATGTTTGGATTGGGGGCAGCAGGGTGGGGAAGAAGATTTATGCTCCTGGAAGTTTGCGATCATTCATGAATCATGGTATAAGGATTTAAATTCTAAAGGGGAGTAGCTTTTCAGGCAAGGTCAACATGCTGGGGCGACCCTGGCCTTGCCGTTGGGTGCAACCAACAAGCGAGACCTTTAGTGTGGCGGTATTACCCCAACACTGAAGCGTCTCGTTTTTTTTTGGCGGGGGGGAGAATTCTCAATGAATCCATACCTGGCTTCAACCGCGTTGGTCGTATTGGCGGAGATGGGGGACAAAACCCAGTTATTGGCCATGGCCTTGGCCTGCCGGTTTCGCTGGCAGACGGTCATGCTGGGGGTTTTCGCCGCCACCCTCTGCAACCACTTTCTTGCCGTGGTTGCCGGAACTTATCTAACCAAAGTCATTCCCCTGTATTACGTTCAGGCGGCAGCCTCCGCTTCTTTTATTCTATTTGGATTTTGGACTTTACACGGAGACACCCTGGAAGGGGAGGATAAACGATTCAACTACAGCCCGTTTTGGACAGTGTCGGTGGCCTTTTTCCTGGCGGAGATGGGGGACAAGACCCAATTGGCCACCGTGGCCCTGGCGGCAGAATATAAATCGATCCTAGCCGTGTGGCTCGGAACAACAACGGGCATGCTGATCGCCGACGCCATAGGAATCGGGGTGGGGATCGTTCTGGGGAAAAAGATCCCGGAACGGCTCATTAAATGGGTGGCGGCCCTCATCTTTATCTTCTTCGGCTTATCAGGTCTCTCCAACCTGCTTCCGCGCAGTCTGTTGGTTCCTATCTTTATTTTTTCCGGGTTAGGCCTTATTGGATTTCTGATTTACGAGGCCTTTGGGGGAAAGAAAAAAAGGGCAACTATATCCGCCCCCACTTGCGATACCGGGGAGGAGAGCAAAAATCTTTCCACCGTGGAGAAGCCGCCACGGAAAGACCTTAAGGCTGGAAAATGAAACGTTTTGCGACTCTTCACCTTACCGGAAAACCAGCCAGCCCTGTTCCCGGACAAGACCATGGGAGTTGTAGGGGCGACCCGTCACGCGCTTCGCGTGATCGCCCCTACTGCTTAGCTCCTTGTCCATCTCCTGGTCCAGGTCAAAGAAAGACCATCCGAGGCGTCAAGCCATAAGGGTTCCGAGAGCCGTCTTCCCGGACCCGATCATGCCGCTGGGAAAAATGTTCATGATAAAAACCCTTTACGAAATTCAGCCAGGCTGGTGAATGGATCCTGAAGGCTCTCATATGCATTCCGCCGTAGAGCCGCCAGGCGGTCGTAAAGATGAAGCGTCTCCGGATTCGGATGGTAAACCCGCTTGATCGGGGCGATCGTCCGGGCAGCCTCGGCGAGGTCCGTGAATAGACCGATGCCCAGTCCGGTCAGGAGAAGAATGCCCGTGGCGGTTCCCTCGGTAAGCTTCGGGCGGGCTACCGGAAGGCCCGTGGCATCGGCCCGAATCTGGTTCCAGAGATCGCTTCCCGCGCCCCCGCCGACCACCTGAAGCTTTTTCACCCCGGCTCCGATATGCTGCATCACCTCAACCATTTCCCTGACCGAGAGGGCCACGCTTTCCAAAATCGCCCGGGCCAAATCTCCGCGGCCATGGCTCAAGTCGAGGCCGAAAAATACTCCCCGGGCCGCCGGATTCCAGAGGGGGGCCCGCTCTCCGGACAAACCGGTAAGGGCCATGAGGCCGCGAGAGCCGACCCCTGCTTCCCCCGCTTCCTGATCTAAGATCTGGTAACGATCTGGGCCCGTGAGATCGGGGCAGAAATTTTCCGCAAACCATTTCAGGGCGCCGCCCGTCGTCCCCATCACCCCACCCACCATCCACCAATCAGAAACCGGGTGGGGATTGAGGAGGGTCCGTCGCTGCGGGTCGGTGAGGGGCTGGGGCACCGCCGTCATCAAGACATCGCTCGTCCCCGTCACGTTGACCACCGTTCCGCTTTCGGCGATACCGGCGGCCAGACAACCGACCGTTCCGTCGGAAGCCCCGGTCACAACCGGAGTCCCTTGGGGAAGGCCGGTGGCGGCCGAGCCTTCCCGGGTGACCCTCCCGGCAACCTGATCGGCCCGGCGGAGTTCAGGGAGAAGCCTTGGGGGTATCTCCGTCAGCCTGAGAAGTTCATCGCTCCATCGCCGGCGGGAGACATCATACAACATGGTGTAGGATGCATGGGTGAAGTCTGAGCCAATGGTGCCGGTGAGGCGCCGGATCACATCGTCCTTGATGCCCAGAAAGCAGGAAGCCCGGGAGAAGATTTCCGGCTCATGACGGCGGATCCAAAGAAGCTTGGCCAGGAAAATCTCCGGGTCCAGGCGGCGGCCGGTAATTTCATAGAGGCGGCCTTCATCGATCTGGGAGGCAAGGCAGGCGGCCTCGGCAGGGGCCCGCCGGTCCATCCACAGCAGGGCCGGGGTGAGGGGGGTTCCTTTCCCATCCAGGAAGAGATATCCGAGAGCGCTCGCCAGCCCGACGGCGGCGATTCGCGAGGGAGGTGTTCCCGCGAGAATTTCAGGAATACAGCGGCAGAGGCTTTCCCATATTTTATCCGGATCCACCTCTGCC
>PMCE01000349.1 GCA_003154025.1 Syntrophaceae bacterium | reverse complement strand
GAGGCGCTCAGGAAGAACACCCGCTTCAATAGATGGGATATCCGCTGGACTCCAAAGAATGGCTCGCGCTTCTTGATCTCGACAATCTTCTCGCGCACCGGACCGGGAAGTTTCCGCCGGCTCGCCGACGACCTAACTTGATTCCGTAACCCCGCCTCTCCCCGTTCCTGATACGCCTTCACCCAACGATAAACTACGTCTTTACTTACTCCCACCTCCTTACTCAACAAAGAAACCGGCAACCCTTCTTCTAACCGCAACTTCACACAACGAAGTTTCAACTCAAACCCATACCGCTTCCCAAACCGACTCTCTTTCCCCTTACTCTTCCTCTTGACTTCCTCGACACTCTCCATCTTGACACTCCCTTTCTCCCACAAGAGAGTGTCACCCATTTCTACCCTTTTCCCTATCTCATGATCTGGTAGTTAGCACAATCCTTTACTCCAGAAGGCCAAGGGGCAGATTGTTGGTTAACCAGGAAAAGATAGGAATAATTGATCAAAAAATACTCTCCTATTCACCGACAGTCAAGGAGAAAATTGCCTTGGAAATAGCATGGGTCTTCAAGTCCAAGTCGATGATTTGCGTTTGAAATGGCTCATTCTTGGGAGAAACTCGAAAAACACAACTTCAGAAATCAACGCTCGACAGTATTGTGGCGGCAGGGTGGGTTTCCGATCATTTCTCCCAAGCTATGGGGGCAGTTTGCTATTCTTTTATTGATCTTTGACTCTTTTATTAGATTCGTTCGATTTCGGAAAGGTCCAAATCAGGCAGCATGGCGCCGGTTTCAAGAAAGTTGTTGTGCAGTTCGAAGCACTGGCGCAGATTGTGCCGGAGGTGGCCCATCCGCGCTTTTTCCAGATAACGGTACAGATAAGGGCGATAAGCCGGGTGGGCGCATTTTTCGATGATGTTTTTGGCCCGCTGGGCGGGGCCGAGGCCCCGCAGATCCGCCAGCCCCTGATCGGTCACGATAATCGAAACCGAGTGTTCGGTATTGTCCACATGCGAGCACATGGGAACCACGTTGGAAATTTTCCCCCCTTTGGAAATGGAAGGGCACATGATGAAGGAAATATAGCCGTTCCGGGAAAAGTCCATGCTGCCGCCGATTCCGTTCATGAGATCCGACCCGCAGACGTGGGTCGAATTGGTGTTCCCGTAGAGGTCCACTTCCAGGGCGGTGTTCATGGCGATGACCCCCAGGCGGCGGATGATGCCGGGATTGTTGGAAAACTCCTGGGAACGGAGCACGACGCGGGGAACGAAAAACTCCATATTCTCATAGATTCCCTTCAGGGTTTCCGGGGATACGGTCAAGGCCGTGGCGCTGGCTCCAAGGACTCTCCCTTTCTCCATCAGCGGCACGAGGGCATCGAGGAGGACTTCCGTGTACATTTTGAACGGGGGAATCTCCTCGTTCTGGCCCAAGGTCGAGACCACTCCGTTGCTGATGTCGCCGATTCCCGCCTCAAAGGGCAAGAGTTGTTCCGGCAAACGGCCGGCCTTCCTCTCTTCCAGAAGAAATCGGGTAATATGTCCGGCGATTTTTTGGCTGAACGTGCTGGGAGGCTCGAAGGGGGCCACCAGGTCTGCTTCCTGGTTCTCCACAATTCCGATGATCTTCCGGGGATCGACGGCCGCGTAGGCATAGCCGATCCTGGCCAGGGGGTCGTGGATCTGGATCGGGCTGCGGTGCGATGGGGGCGGCATAATCGCAATATCCGCTATCTCCCGCAGCCGCAGCGAATGGTAGCGGTTGATTTCAATGATGACCCGTTCCGCACACTTCAAAAAGGTGGGGGAGGAACCGATAGAGGTGGTCAGGAAAACCCGGCCGTCCGGGGTGATCTCGGTCGCTTCGATGACCGCAAAGTCCAATTTTCCAAAAAAACCGTTCGCCACCATCTGGGGGACGTGGGATAGATGCATATCGACATATTCCACTTCCCCCCGGTTGATCTGGCTGTGCAGAATGGGGCTGCTCTGGTAAGGGGCGCGCCAGGAGATGGCCTCGGCCCCGGCCAATTCTTCATCGATACTTTTCCCGGTCGACCCGCCGGTTAAGACGCGGATTCGGTAGGCTTCTCCATGGCGATGAAATTCTCTGGCCTGTTTGGCGATGGCCCGGGGGACGACCTTGGCCGCACCGGCGCTGCTAAACCCGCTGAAGGCGACGGTCGCTCCGGAAGGGATATTCGAGGCTGCTTCTTCAGCGCTGATCAAAGGATATGGGGAATAGGGCATCGTGTCTCCTTATAACTTTCTCGATGAGTGCCATTCTACTGGGATACGCGGATTTATCAAGAAAAAAGCGGTAGGCAGCGGGAGGAAGAGTCTTCTCGGTCTTTGCCCAATAAAATTCCTCTCCAGCGCCCATCCCGCGCCGTTCGGGCGGGTTCGAATTGCAGTTGGTTACCCCGCCCTGGCATTGGCCATCGGAGGTGCGCGCGGGCCAGGAGAAAAGGGATCTATAAAGGGAGGGGCGGCAAGGATGGAATCTCCCTTGACTTCAATCCGGAAAGCCTATATATAAACCTTGAATTGGAAACCGGCCGATTTCCCCGGCGAAGTATCATGGCAGAGGAGGAATGATGGGGGAAGATTTGAATTATCCCCGCATGAGGGGGGTGGATGCTTTCCCGGCGGAAGTCTCAGGCCAGAAAGTCGTCTGCCTGCGGGATCCTTTGAATCTGTCGGGAAAGCTCCTCTTCATCCCCTACCCGCTTTTCTTCATCATCAGCCATTTCGACGGATCCCATTCCGTGGTTGACATCCAGACCGAGTTCCTGCGCCGTTTCGGCGAGATGCTCTACCGGGAAAAAGTTCAGGAGATCATCGATCAGCTGGATGAGAATTTCCTGCTGGAGAACGAGCGTTTCCGTCTTGCGGAACAGAAGATCCTTGAGGATTTCCGTAACTCTCCGGTCCGGGTCTCGGCTTTGGCCGGGGAGTCCTACGAAGAAGATGGAGAGCAGCTCAAAATGACGGTCGAATCCTATTTCCGCGACCCGGAAGGCCCTGGATGGCCCTGCGCGGCCCCGGGGCCTTCGAGGCTGGTCGGGGCCGTCTCTCCCCATATCGATTACCGCCGCGGGGGGCCCTGCTATGCCTGGGCCCACCGGGCTATCTTAGAATCCTCACCCGCCGATCTTTTTGTCGTCCTGGGAACCGCCCATTCGGCAACCCGTCAACCCTTCGCCCTGACCCGGAAGGATTTCCAGACCCCCTGGGGGAGGGTGGAGACCGATCGGGAATTCCTGTCGGCGGTGGAAACTGGCTGTCCCGTCGATTTCTACGAAGATGAGTTCGTTCATAAGACCGAGCACTCGATCGAACTTCAGCTCGTATTCTTGCG
>PMCE01000515.1 GCA_003154025.1 Syntrophaceae bacterium | reverse complement strand
GGGGCAACCGGTGGAGGTACATTTACCCGAACCAGCGGGATTTGCTGACCGGAATTGACCCCCAACTCCATCCGCTTGCTCGGCCCTTCCTTTTTCCCCGAAGGGGAGGAAGTTTTGGTTGATATCCGAGTTTTGGAATTCAGCCCATCGTTGAATTGGTTTGAATCAGAACATCCGTTCTTTCCGCCCATTTCCTCATCCCTTCCCCAAAAGCCGTTCCCGCCGGACCTCATTCCGATCTTCCTTTCCCTTTGCTTCTTGTCTTCCTCCATTCCCACAGGTTGAAAAAGGGCAAAAAATAGAAAGTCCTCCGGACCCACGGGCTGGCCCTTTCCACTCTCAAGTCGATGGCCCCTGCGAGCCGCCGCCCGTCCTTTCACCTGAGCACGGCAGTCGGGTGAGTCAATAGGAGGGTCAAGGAAATATTGTGCGTTCCCTCCCCGGCAGGGTTATAATGATTCTTTAGCTGACAGCTGAGCGCTGATAGCTGAACGCTATTTTAAGGAGGGTAAGATGAGCACACAGTTTCATCAGTGGTACGGCGAAATGCAGGCCCAGAGGGCTATCCAGGCTTTGAAGAAGAACAACTTTGACGCCCAGTATTTTCCCAAAGCGGCGCAGGCGCTGGAAGCGCTCTGGAAAATGATCCCCGAAGGGGCCACCGTGGGGGTGGGGGGATCTCTCACACTGAACCAGATCGGCTTCCATGAGGCCGTTCAGAAGCGTCCGGTCAAGCTGCTCAACCCCATGGCCAAGGGTCTTTCCCCGGAGGAAGGGGCCCGGATCCGGCGGGAGATCTTCTTCGCCGATTTCTTTGTGGGCAGCAGCAACGCGGTAACGGAGGACGGAAAGCTGTACAACATCGACGCGACCGGCAACCGGGTCGCTCCCATGATCTTCGGACCCAAGAAGGTGGTGCTGTTATGCGGGGTCAATAAAATCGTGAAAGACCTCGCCGAGGCCCACAAGAGAGTCCAGGAATGGGTCGCTCCGATGAACGTGAAACGCCTGGGTTATAAACCCCCTTGCGGTCAGACGGGGCAGTGTGCAGACTGCTCCTCGCCGGAAAGAATCTGCAATGCCTATGTAACCCTGGCGAAAAGGCCGCGGCAGACGGAGTTTTCGGTCTTTCTGATCGGGGAGGACCTGGGGCTATAAAAAACGGAAAAATGGAATGATGGAAGAATGGAAAAATGGGTGAACCGAAGGAAGATCAGGGGAAGGAAACAAATTTTCCCGAACCCATTATCCCAACATTCCATTTTTCCAAAATTCCACCTTCCGGCTGGAGGACATGCAGGGTTACCGGGCAAAGGGTAAAACCGGGATGGCCNNAAAAAATAGGCGAGGGAGGGGCTTTTCCCCTCCTTTCAAATTCAACCACCGCCCCTTTTCTCCCCCAGAGATTTGGTCCTAGGATGCACTCCTGTCCGGGGCCGTCCATCTTTCCGGCCTGGCTTCCGAGGAACTCGCTTGCCGGTGGAAATGAATTGCCAAATTTTTTAAAATGAATTATTCTTCCTGCGTTATCCTGAAAAGAAGGAGAACGCCGGCAGCCATGGCAAAAGGCAGGCTTGGGGGAAGGAGAGCATGAAAAGGCAGGTCATTTTTTTGGTGGTTCTTTCCTTTCTCTGGGCGGGCCTTTTCGCAATGGAAGGATGGGCCCAATCCAAGCCGAAAAAAGGGGGGACGATCACCGTCGGGCTGAACACGGACGTGACCGCGGTGGACCCCCATGTCACCACGGCCTTCGTAACGGCCACGGTCCTGAACCATATCTTCGAACCCCTGGTCGGTCATGGGGAGAAGATGGAGTTGGTCCCGGTTCTGGCCGAGCGCTGGGAGGTCAGCCCGGATTATAGCGTCATCACTTTCCATTTGCGAAAGGGAAAACTCTTCCATAACGGCCGGGAGATGGTGGCCAACGATGTAAAGTACTCGATCGAGCGGATCCTGGACCCCAAAACGGGAAATCCCCGGCGGGATGCCCTCCAGAAGATAGACCGGATCGAGGTGGCGGAGAAATACAAGGTCATTTTCCACATGAAGGAAAAAGATGCTTCCCTCTTCTATTCCCTGGCCTACATCGCCCCCATTACGGCCATCGTCCCCAAGGAAGAGGTGGAGAAGCAGGGGGGAGTCATGAAACAGCCGGTGGGCACGGGCCCCTTTAAATTCACGGAATGGAAGCCCGACCGTCATTTAATCCTGGACCGATTTGAGGCCTACAAGCCCCAACCCGGACCGGTGAACGGATTCGGCGGGGAGAGGGCCGTCTACGTGGACCGCCTGAAATTCATCCCGGTGGTCGAGGAATCCGTGGCCACCATGGCCTTGTTGAACAAGGAGATTGATTTTCTCCAGTATGTTCCCTTCAAGGATGTGGAGAAATTCCGGACCGACTATGCCAGGAAGGGACTCGTGGTGGACGAAATCCCGGGGCAGTCCTGGTATGAGATCTTCTTCGGCTGCAAGAGCCCGATTACCAAAGAAGTGAAATTCCGGCAAGCCTGCGCCTACGCCGTGGACCGGGAATTTGTCACCCAGGCAGCCACCCGGGGGTATGCGGCCCGGAACCCGTCCTTCATCGACGTACAGAACGCCTATTACTCCCCGGTGCATAAGAACTGGTACAAGAAAGACCTAAAAAAGGCCAAGCAGCTGCTGAAGGAAGCGAATTACAACGGGGAAGAGGTCGAGATCGTCACCACCAAGAAATACGCCATGATGTACAACATTGGGATCGCGGTGCAATCCGAACTGGTCGAGGCGGGGATCAAAGCCAAACTGACCGTGGTCGAATGGGCCAACCTTTTGAACCTCTTATACAAGGGGGATTATCAGATCATCACCTTCGGCATCAGCCCCCGGCCCGACCCGGTTTCATGCTATATTTACCTGAAGTATAACGGCTTTGACGACCAGTTTCCCAAGATGAAACAGATCCGGGAGGAGGCCCAGGGGACGGTCGATTTTCAAACGCGCAAAAAGCTTTTCGAAGAAGCGCATCGCCTTACCTACGAAGGGGCCCCCGCGATCGTGTTCTTCAACTACAATTACTTTCATGCTTACTGGAAATACCTGAAAGGATACAAAATGTGGAATACCAACTTCCCGCGTTTCTGGGGGGTATGGCTGGAGAAATGACCCGCGCAGGGAAGGCCCCAAGGTTTCGTGGGGGCATAGGAAAAATTCAATTTCGAAGCTATAATTCAATACAAAGACGGAAAAAGAATCGAAGACCCCATTCGATAATCAAATGAAGGACAGGATGGACGAATATGGAACCCACAACCCCTACAACCGATTTCATCCGCGACATCATCAATGAACACAACCGAACCGGCAGGTTCAGCCAGCGGGTGGCGACCCGGTTCCCGCCCGAGCCCAACGGCTACCCGCATATCGGCCACGCCAAGTCGGTATGCCTCAATTTCGGCATCGCCGCCCAGTATGGCGGGACCTGCAACCTGCGCATGGACGACACGGACCCCTCAGGGGAGACCCTGGAGTACGTGGATTCGATCATCCGGGACGTTCGATGGCTGGGCTTCGACTGGGAAGACCG
>PMCE01000171.1 GCA_003154025.1 Syntrophaceae bacterium | reverse complement strand
AGAGGATAATTCCTATATTTTTTTCCTTTCTTCTGTGTTCTTTTGGACACTCGAAGTGGACTTCTTGCAGATTATCGCGCTGCATACCATTTCGGCGGGCCTTGAGCAAGGAAGACCAGCAAGCGTTCGATCGCCTCTTTGACCCGGCCAAAATGCACACCAGCGCCGGAGTTTACATGGCTCATTCCTGGCCCATGGAAACCATCCTCCTGTCCATCATCCNNACAGCGATCGTCCGTATGCCCCGCAGGGTTGGTCAAAACCTGTTTTAACCGCAACATGCCATTCCCTTCTTTCTCGGATTTTCCCCCTAATTTGGAGTTCATCGCCAAAAAAATGAGACTTCTAGACAAATCCCTGGAATCTAGATCATTGCCTTTACTTCTGGCCCCCCAATTAGATAGTCTGGCCCAAAATTTGGCGGCTTCCTCCCTTTCTGAGGGGTAGTCTGGGCAGTGGCGGCATACTGTAACTTGAAAGAACCCTTCTTCCTCTTTTTTCTTCTCAATCCGGATTAAAGAAAAATCATAATGAAAGGACTTTTTTTGCTGAAAAGCGCAGGCAAATTCACAGGTCCGGCAACCCGTACAGATTTTCTCATCGATCCGAATCATCACTTTCCCCCATTATCCTTCCGTTGAGTCGCGGAAAAGGAATACCCCATTTTTTGGGAAATCTCCAGGGCGGCTTTCTTCACCCGCTGGCCAAAGAGGGGAAAATCCTTCTGACGCAGCCGAAAAGACGGGGCCACGATGGCGATGGCTCCGATCACCCTGCCGTCCATGTTGAAAATAGGCGCCCCGACCGCCCGCACCCCTTCCCGGAACTCTTCGTCGCTGATGGCAAACCAATTTTTCCTGACCCCGTCGAGTTCGTTTTCAAATTTCCCCCGATCGGTAATCGTCTTGGAGGTGAAGCCCTGAAAGCAGCAGTGAGCAAGAATCTCCTCTTTCTCCTTTGGCGGTAAGAACGCGAGGATCGATTTTCCGGCGGCGGTACAATAAACGGGGCCGCGAGAACCGATCTGGAGGTGGAGGCGGATGGGGTCTTTCCCCTCCACGTGCTCGACGTAAACGACTTCGTCCCGGTCCAACAAGGCTAGGCGGCCCGTTTGCGACGTTTCCTGGGCCAGGGCTTCCAGGGTTGATTTGCCGATCTCCCGCAAGGGAACCTGCCGCAGCAGGGAGGCTCCCATCCACAGAATTTTAAAACCCAAAGAATATTTATTGTTCCCCGGATCCTGGTGAATATACCCCTTCTGGAAAAGGGCCTGGAGGATCCGGTAGACTGTGCTTTTATGGCTCTTTAACCTGCGGCTGATCTCCGTTACGCCCAGGGGTTGGCCCGCATCCACCAAGGCTTCGAGGATGTCCAGGGCCTTTTTGACGGTGCTGGGCGCGTTATGGACTTGCTTCAAGCCGGCCAACATTTTAGATCCTTCAGTCAATCTTGATGTTGGCTTCTTTGGCGATCTGGTGCAACTTCTTCTCCTCTTCCTTGGCGAACCGCGAAAATTCCTCCGGGTCCTTATAGATCGGGCTGTAGCCGATTTGGGTCAGCATCTTTTTCACCTCGGGATGCTGGAAGGTTTTGGTCAGGGCGGCTTTCAATTTTTCCGAGACCTCTTTGGGGAGTCCCACGGGAGCGGAAACTCCGTACCAGGCGGTCATCTTCACTTCCGGAAACCCCTTTTCTGCGAAAGTGGGAACATCCGGGTAATCCTCGAGACGCTTTTCCGTCGCGGCCGCCAGCAAGCGAAGTTTTCCTGCTTCCACGGGGCCCTTGACATCGACCAGGTAGAGGATCCCCATCTGCACATGGCCGCCCAATAAGGCGGCGATGTATTCGGGCCCCGATTTAAAGGGGACATGCTCGATCTTTAGGTCCCCGCCGACCTTCTTGAAAAGCTCCATGCAGAAATGCCCCGAGGTCCCGATCCCCGAGGTGGCAAATTTGAGGTCCCCGGGGTTCTTCTTGGCATACTGGACGAGTTCCTCCACCGACTTCCAGGGAGCGTCACTTTTCACGACCAGGCCCAGCGCCTGAATGGCGTACTGGCCGAAGAGTTCAAAATTTTCGTTCTTGTAGCGCACGGAACGCGTCGCCGGCGTTACTCCGTTGCTTCCGGAGTTAAAGACAAAGAGGGTATATCCATCCGGCTTGGCTTTGGCCACGTATTCCGCGCCGATCGAGCCCCCCGCTCCCGGTTTGTTATTCACGACGACCGTCCGCCCCAGCATTTCCGATAGGGTTCCGGCAATGATCCGGGCCCCCATGGAGGTCGAGCCCCCGGCCCCGTAGGGGCAGACCAGTTCGATGTTTTTAGTTGGATAGTCTCTTTCTGCCCCGATGGCTCCCCCCATGAAACCTTGAATCAGCACGAGAGCCAGGCAGACCACCCCCGAACTACAGAGGAATCCTTTTCTCATTTTCTCTCTCCTTTCAATAAAAGAACGATGTTTCCCGTTAATCCACCATCGGCGATGGGCCGGGATTCACTCGAACCCTTCTTTCTTTTTCCGTTCATTCAATTTCCGAAACCCGTTTCCTGGCCTGACGAAAAACACCGACGAGGGTCGAGGCCAGAAGAACGGCCGATAGTGCCAGGGCGCCCATGGCGATGGGCCGGCTCAAAAAGATCGTCAAGCTCCCGTTGGACATGATCAGGCTTTGACGGAAAGCCTGTTCCAGGATCGGCCCCAGAATAAAGGCCAGGATCAAGGGGGCTTCTTCATACTCGAATTTGCGAAGAATATAGGCCGCTACGCCGAAAAAGATCATTACCAAGACGTCGAAGGTCTTGTTGTTGATGGTGTACGACCCAATCAAGGTGAAAAGTAAAATCAAGGGGAAAAGGATGCGGTAGGGGACTTTCAGGAGTTTCACCCAAAGGCCGATCAGGGGAAGGTTCAAAACAAGGAGCATCGCGTTGCCGACATACATACTGGCGATCGTCCCCCAAAAGATTTCCGGATGCTGTTTCATCAGCATGGGTCCCGGATAGACTCCGTGGACCAGTAAGGCGCCAAAAAGGAGGGCCATGACGACATTGGGAGGGATGCCGAGGGCCAGGAGGGGAACAAAGGCACCCCCCGTCGCCGCATTGTTGGCCGTTTCCGGACCCGCGACCCCTTCGATGGCCCCCGTACCGAACTGTTCCGGGTGTTTCGAGATTTTCTTCTCCATGGAATAAGACACAAAGGAGGCAAGAATACTTCCGCCGCCCGGAAGGATTCCGAGGAAAAAGCCGAGAACAGACCCGCGAATGATCGGTCCCGTGGAACGTTTCCAATCTTCGCGGTTCGGAAGCAGATGCTCGATCTTGGCCTCAAATATCACCCGTTTAATGGGTTTTTCGATATTCGTCAGGACCTCGGATATTCCAAAAAGCCCCATGGCGAGGGGGACGAGATCGATGCCGTCGGCGAGATCCGCAAAGCCCAGGGTAAAGCGCAACTTCCCCGATATGGGATCCGTCCCGACCACACCGAGAATGAGCCCCAGGATGGCCATGACCAGTGCCTTGAGAAGAGATCCCTTGGCGAGATAGGTCACGACGACGAGTCCCATGCACATGAGGGAAAAATATTCTGGGGGGCCG
>PMCE01000449.1 GCA_003154025.1 Syntrophaceae bacterium | reverse complement strand
AAATCTGCAATCCAAAATCTGAAATCTCTTTTATTGACTCCTCAACCCCGAGTGGGTACACTTTAAAAGGTTTCCCACGCACGCAGGAAAACGTTTAAGGAGGAAGAACCATGAGACTGGTGACTTTTGAGGCCAAGGGCGGCAAAAAAGGGCAGTCCATGCTGGGAGCCCTTCTGGATGATCATTCGGTTTTGAACTTGCAGCCGGCGGCCGCGCTTTACCTGAAGGGGAAAAAGGAAAAAGATCCATACACCGTGGCCTCCCGGTACATTCCCGCGGATATGGCGGGTTTCCTGGGGCAGGGGAAAAAGGCCATGGACCTGGCCCGGCGGACTCTCAAATTCATATCCCAATGGCGGAAGACCGAAAAGAAAGCTTTGGTCGGCCTCCGCAAGGAACCCCTGATCTTCCCCCTTTCCCGAGTCTCCCTGAAAGCGCCCGTTCTCCGGCCCGGGAAAATCGTCGCCATGGGTTTGAATTTCCGGGACCATGCCGAGGAGAACAAGGTTCCCATCCCCGAACTGCCGGTGGGTTTTCTGAAGGCCGCCTCCTGCGTGACCGGCCCTTACGATTCGGTGCCCTATCCCCATGGGTCAACCAAGCAGCTGGACTATGAAATCGAGATGGCCATCGTGATCGGCAGGAAAGGCAAGAATATACCAAAAGAAAGAGCTTATGACTACGTGGCCGGCTACATGATCATGAATGACCTCAGCGCGCGGGATGTTCAGCATAAGGAGATGCAGAAAAGGCTCATCCTTCTCTCAAAAAGTCTGGACGGTTTCGCTCCCGTGGGCCCCTGGCTGGTCACTCCGGACGAGATCCCCGACCCCCACGACCTAAGAATGGAACTCTGGGTGAATCAGGAAGCGGAGCCGCGGCAAAAATCCTCCACCAACCAATTGATCTACAAGGTTCCCGACCTGATCGCTTACTGGTCGCAGATGACCCTTGAGCCCGGGGATATCATCACTTCAGGGACCCCCGGGGGAGTCGCCTTTTTCAGGCAGCCTGACCCCGAACAGTGGTTCCTGAAGCCGGGAGATGTGGTGGAGGCCAAGATCGAGAGACTGGGCGAGATTCGGAACCAGATCGTTTAAAAGAAGGCCCAAGGCGAAAGGTTCAAGGTACAAGGCCCAAGGCGCAAGGTACGAGGTACAAGGAAATAGGAAAAAGAGTCTAATCCTTATTCCTGCTTTCCATGTCCGAGGGGGAAGAGATGAATTCAACCGAAAAGAAGCAGATTGAAAAACTGGCCGTCGCTCATGGGTTGAAGGATTTCAAGTGGATGGATCCCGGGAGAATGATCATCGGGCACTGGGTGAGGATGAAATGCAGTTACGGCTGTCCCGGCTACGGGAAAAGGAAAACCTGTCCTCCTTATGTCCCGTCCGTGGAGGAATGCGCAGCGTTCTTCAAAGAGTATAAGCGGGGGCTGCTATTCCATTTCGCCAAGAAGTTCAAAGACCCGGAGATGCGGCACCCCTGGTCCAAGGAAGTGAACCAGATGATGCTCGACCTGGAAAGGAAAGTTTTTCTCGCGGGCTTCCAGAAGGCCTTCGTCTTTCCCCAGGCCCCCTGCCGGCTATGCAAAAACTGCACCGGAACCGCGCAGGAATGCCGCCAGCCCTACCAGTCTCGTCCTACCCTGGAAGCCTTCGGGGTTGATGTTTACAGCACGGCCCGGATGGTGGGGTATCCCATTCAGGTGGTGAAGGATTATTCCGAAGAAATGAACCGGTACGGGCTGTTGCTGGTGGAATGAATGCAAGTTTCGGGTTTCGAGTTTCAAGTTTCGAGTTGAACAGATTCGAACACAACAAAGTTTCGGATTTCGAATTTTGTGCCGGGGTGACAGGGAGATGCCGAAAATATCGGTCCGGGATATTGAAGTTAATTACGAGGAAGCGGGGGCAGGGTTTCCCCTCGTCCTGGTCCACGGATTGAACGGCGACCTCACCGGATGGGTTCTGGTGATGCCTGAATTCGCCAGGCACTACCGGACCCTGGCCGTGGATGTGCGGGGGCATGGAGGAACCAGCAAGCCCGACCAGCCTTACTCGATCAAGGGCTTCTCTGACGACCTGCTCGGCTTCTTGGGAAAGAGGCAGATTCCGAAGACCCATATTCTCGGGCTTTCGATGGGCGGGGCGATTGCCCAGCAGTTCGCCCTTGACCACCCGGAAATGGTTCGCTCCCTGGTCCTGGTTTCTACGTTCAGTTATATCGACGACCACGCGCGGGGGGCCTTCGAAGGGCTGAAGAAAAACCTTGCCCAGGGAGGATATCCGGCCTTTTTCGATGGAGTGCTCAAGCTGGCCTTCACTTCCAGGTATATTGCGGCGAACCCCGGCCCGATCGCCGAATTGAAGGAAAAGAGGATTCAGATCAATTCTCCCGTGGCCATCGGCCGGGCGACGGATGCCTGCATGGCTTTTAACCTTAAGGATCAGATCTCCAGAATCGCTCTCCCCACCCTGGTCGTTTCGGGCCGGGAAGATGCCTTCACCCCCCTCCATCTCGCCGAGCAGATCCACCGGTCCATCCGCGGGTCGGAATGGAAGATCCTGGAGGGGGCGGGGCATGCTCTCTACATCGAAAAAGCGTCGGCGCTGAGTCAAACCGTCCTGGAATTCCTGAAACGTCATTAAGGGGCAGGCGGAATTCTCGGGGTCGATGAGGCAAAGCAAAAGATTCCCCCAGGGAGATCGATATAGAGGCCGTGAAACGGGTAGCTAGAAAATGCCCGATTTTTGAAAGGAGGAAACTTCATGATTGGCAGAAAGAATTTCGCAGTAGTTATTCTGGCCGGCATCCTGATCGGGATCCTGACGATCCCCGCCTGGGCCGCGGAGCCCATCAAGATCGCCCTT
>PMCE01000229.1 GCA_003154025.1 Syntrophaceae bacterium | reverse complement strand
TTGCCTGCAAGCCCTGACCGCTGTGGGGCCGGAGCCAAAGCAGCGCTGACGATGGTCTGCTCTTGCTCCAAGATGCGGCGCAGATGATCCGCTCCACGGAAGCTCTCATATAAATCTTTTGGATGTCTTCCGTCCCTGACTGACGCGCGGTTGCCCGGCGCGTGAGTGAGGATGGTCTGGATTTTTTCCTCAGCCAGGTCGGTGAGCCGGACCCGCCGACCAGAGAGTCTCTCCAGCATTGCCCTTTGCTCCGGAGTGGCCGGGGCCTCAACTCGGTCGTAAACCGGCTTACCCAAGCCGCGGGTGAGTTCGTGGTAGATTTCGCCAGGATCCCGGTCCATCGCCGCCGAACATCTCCACAATCTCCTACCCGCTGATATAGTATTATTGCAGGCAAGAAAATAAAAGGAAGGCGATCAGGAAATACCAGATGCTGAAATGTGCTCTAAGGGGCAAGGTATCCTTCTTACTCTGCGTGTCTGGGGGACCGAAGAAGGAACGAATCTGATCCTGTAAATTTTCCCTGGTTCTTTCTTTTCATAGGGTGGCATCTTCTCCTTCCATCCATGATAGAAAAGGATCCTCCGAAGAGGATAACCTCTCCCGGGTCTTTATCCCCTCAGCGCAAGGAGGGCTTTCCGGGCCGGCTCCGGGACTTCGATTTCCGGGTCCACCCCCTCGAGTGCGGCCATGACCGGGGCCAGCGGACCTTTGAGCCCCCTATGGGACAGGTCGTACATCACATGGTGGGCGCCCTCCCGTAGATAAAGCGAATCTGCCTTTATTATCAAGGTCTCCAGGAGGGGTTCCAGCCCAGCCCTTCCAAGGGCGATCAGTCCTTCGGCAGCGAGCCATCGAATATCGAACCCGGCATCCTCCAAAATCTCCACCAGGGCCGGGGCGGACCGGGGATCGGCAATCTCCCCGAGCGCTTTAGCCGCCTCCCACCGCACTTCGTGATCGGGGTCGGGGAGCAATTCAATCAGGGGATCGACAGCTTCAGACCCCAGGGAAACCAGAGATAAACGGGCCCGTTGACGCTCCTCTCCGTCTTTGCTGTGCAGAGCGTCGATTAATGGATCAAGGACGGGCCCAAAACTCTGCTTCTTCAACGGCCGGGCTTTCTGTTCGCTGCTTCGTCTCAGTTTGATTATCCCTTCTTCCCCTTTCGGATTTCCCCCGGCCCCCTTGAAGGCCTCCCGGCTACCGCACCGTGACTTGAACCATGCCGGTATCCCCGCTTTTGTGGTCGAGAGCGGAGATGGTGATCTTTTCTTGGGGTTTCAGAAGGTTCACGAGGGCGGCGAAGGTCTCCACCCCTTGGATGGGCTGGGCGTTGATGGCCAGGATGATGTCCCCTACCTCAAACCCGGCCTCCCGCAACGGGCCTTTGAAATCAAGGCGGGAAATGGCCACGCCCTGATCGGATTCGAGCCCGTATTTTTCCGTTTCCTGGGCCGTCAGCGGCCTTACCTCCACCCCCAGCCGGTCCTTGCCGACCGCCGCCAGCATTCGGGTGGAATCTTCCAGGTTTCCGACCTTAACGCTGATGTCTTCCTTGCGGCCCTCTCGAAGGAGGGCGATTCTTGCCTCCTGGCCGATGGGCGTGTCGGCCACCTCGTTGCGGAGCGTTCCCGAGTCGGAGACTTCTTTTCCCTGATAGGAAACGATCACGTCTTTCGCCCGCAGGCCTGCCTTATCTGCCGGCCCCCCCTTCATCACGTTGGCCACATAGACCCCCTTGACGTTTTCCGCCTTGACGGATTTGGCCAGTTTGGGGGTAAGATCCTGAATACTGATTCCCAGCCATCCCCGCTGCACTTTTCCGTGGGCGATCAACGTTTTGGCGATGTGCAGGCCCATGTTACTGGGGATGGTGAACCCGATCCCTTCGAAGCCTCCCGATTCGGAGGCGATGGCGGCGTTGACCCCGATCACCTCTCCCCGCAGGTTCAACAGGGGGCCGCCGCTGTTTCCCGGGTTGATGGCCGCGTCGGTCTGGAGGAAATCCTGGTAACTGTTCGGGTCGGTGATCCCGCTCCGGTGTTTGGCGCTGATGATCCCCTGCGTGACCGTCTGGTCCAGCCCGCGCGGATGGCCGATGGCCACCACCCACTCTCCCACCTCGGTTTTATCGGAGTCGCCGAACTTGACAAAGGGAAGGGGGCCGGGGGCGGAGATCTGAATTACCGCCAGATCGGTTTTGGGGTCCGTGCCCACCAGCTTGGCGGAGAAATGGCGGCCGTCGGAGAGGATCACTTCTATCTTGGTCGCCCCGCCGGCTACGTGATGGTTGGTAAGGATATGGCCCTGGGCATCTATGATCACCCCGGAGCCCAATCCTTTTAATTCTCTCTTGAATTTCTTCGGCATCTGGGGAAGGCCGAAGAACCGCCGCAGGAAGGGATCGTTCTGGAAAGGCAGCCTGGGGTTGACCACTTCCTGCTGTTCCGTCACTTCGATATGGACCACGGCAGGAATCGTCTGCCTGGCTACCTGAATGATGGCCATGCTCAGGTCCATGGGCTTTTCCTGCGCCCGCGCGGGGATCGCGGGTAAGAGGGGCAGCAGAGCCAGGCAAAGCAATATAACGGCGCGGTGGATGGCCTTCACTTTTTATTCCTCCTTGGGAAACAGAATGGATGAATGATTTTGATTTCCTACCGGGCGCGGAACCGCCCCCTCCAACCGAAATATCTCAGCTCTCCGGGTAAAGGCGTTGCTCTTCGGATTCCCCCTTCTCGGAGGTGAGGTTGGGGTTCAGGAGGATATTCATTTTCTGCTTGAAAGCTTGGAAAGAAAGGTTCTCTCCCCCCTCCGGACGGGCGAGGGTCAGTTGGAAGTTTCCATCCGTGGTTGGGTATGCGGCGAAGGGGAGGACATGGAGCTGGGGAGATTTCCTGGTAATGAGGTGATGCACATTCCAAGCGCTTGCCTTCTTGAGGTGAAGATCGAGAAGGACCAGGTCGGGGTTGAGGTCCGTGAGCAGGGTCTGGGTCAAGGCAGGGTTGCCGGTGACGACGACCGTATGCCCCTCGGCGGCGAAATCTTGGGCAAGGAGTTCCCGGATCTCGAACAATTCGCTGAAGATCAATACCCTTCCCATTCGTTTTTCCCCTTTTCAGTTTCGGCTCCAGCTTAGCTTGGTCAGGGCAGTGATCACCTGATCCGTAATCCAGACGTTCACCAGGTCGCCGGGCTTCAGGTCGGGAAGCCCCGTGGCCGCCTGGGTGAAGCTTCCCGAGCCGCAGCCATAATCCAGCGCGTAAAAGCCGGCCGGATATCCACCTCGGCCAGGGTGCTCTCCGGAGCGGAAAAGAAGTCCCGCAAGGACAGCATCAGCGACATCCGCTGGAATTCAAATTTGGAGAAGGAAGCGTCCAAGATTTTTTGTCTATCCAACTGCACGGAGGCCGGGGCCGACTGGGCGATGGTATTGTAGACCGGGGAGTATCTCTGGGCCGTCCGGATGAGTTCTTCCTTCTGTTCCGCGGAGACCTGAGCTTCGATTTTGAAGGACACGCGGATATTCTGATATCCCACCTTGACCCCCTCCGAAACGCCCAAAAAGCCGCGGAAATCCAACTCGCCCTCATACCGGGATTCGACTCCTTTGATCTTTATACCCCGGGCGGAGGCATGGGCTATCAAGCTGGTCGTCAGGCTGCCCGACAGGGCAAGGAGAAGGTCCTCGCCGGGTTGGCCCCCTGATTCTTTCCCAGCAAAACCGGTGGTTCATCCAGGTCGAAAACCATGGGGTTCCTCGATCTGTCCTTCCCCTGAGCCCCGTAAAAACCGTTCGTGGTCGCGCGATTGTGGGTACCCTGGGTCCATTTGTTTCTTGCGCGAAACCTGAATTTGGCGATATCCGGGTTCTGCTTGACCCGGTCCATGATGTTGAATAACTGGTCTACGTTGACCCCGTTCAAGTTCTTCTGTCCCTGCATCTCAAGGGCCTTCTTTCTTCCGGTTCTGGGAGCAGAGATATTCGGCGCGTTCCCCGGCCTTTTTCAAATCCGCCATCCAGACGGTTCCGGGAATTCGCAGGGGGGGCGGGCCTTTGAGCGCTTCGGGAAGATTTAGCTTCCTCCTCGGCCATCGGTGGGCCTTTTTCATTTTCAAACTCCTTCCCGATTTCGAGCGTCTTTATCCGCGAGCTATTCCAGGGCTTTGAAGCAGGGTATTTTCCCCGCCTCTCTCTTGCTTTACCTGCGGACCCGGTCAAGAAGCCTTTCCCGGCGATTCGTATGGATCAACCCTTCTTCGAGGGAAGCTTCTCCTTCAAGGTCATGCCTTCTTAAGTTCCTTGATAGCCTTACGCTCATGGGCCGCCCTTCCGGCAAAGGTTTGAAGCGGGGTGACTTTCCACCTCAGCACTCCCCACATGGGAATCGAGCGCAATAACTGATCGACTTCTTCATTGGAGGAGGCTTCCACGATGAACACAAACGCCCGGTCCCCGACGGGAAGCCCTCCGGCGACGATCTTCTTCGCCTCCTCGAGTTTGATCAGGGCGTCAAAGCTGGGAAGGACGACTCTTTCCAACACCTGCACCGCCTCCTCGGGGGAAGCGAATCCCGGTCCTTCGGATCCATGAACCAGGTACTTCATTCCGGGTGCCTCCTTCTGAACGGTTCAGCTTTCCGAATCATGCCGCCGCCATCTACGGTCAGATTCCCGGGAAACATCCCGGGGCGCGCACCATGAGGACCGGAACACAGGCCGAGCGCAAAATCCGGTCGGCCACGCTCCCCCACACCCAGCGGCTGACCCCGGAACGGCCATGGGTGGCGATGAGGAACAGATCCACTTTGTTTCGGGCGGCATAAGCGGCCAGGGCTTCGGCCGGGTTTCCGGTCAATAGTTCCGTTTTGACCGCGGTTTCGTTCAGCTTGATTTTCGTGGTTGCCGCCCTCAAGTAGGCCTGGGCCGCGGCCTTTGCTTCTTCGTCGATGCGGGCCACATCTTCGGGTTTGAACACGTACTCCGAGGAAGTGACCTGACGGAAGGGCTCGACAACCCGGACCAGAACCACCTCTTTTACCTGACAACCTGCGGCGAGATTTTCCAGATGGGGAAAAACACATTCCGCCAGCGGCGAACCGTCCAGGGGGGCTAAGATCCTTTGATACATCGCTTTCTCCCTTCGCTATCTCGATTCATGCGGGTCTTTCTTCCCCAAGCCTGCGGGGCCCTCCCCGGGCTCTGCATTTTCCCGGGGAGGCCGCAGGCCAGGCTCTCCCCTTACCCATGGTCTTTCAGCATCTTCTCCAGCACCGCAGCAACGTGGTAGAGGTCGTTGTCGTTATTGATGTAGCTCAAGAATCGCGGCCGTAACTGATGGGACAGGGCGATGGTTTCCTCCTCCCGGTTGGGGGCCAGGAGAATGGTCTTTATATTTTGGAGCCAATGACGGATGGAGAGAAGCGCCGAAAGATCCTCCTGGCTGTTCGCCTGGAGGACGGCGACCACTTCGCCTTCATGGGGGGCCTTCAGCCCCTCCGCTAAGCCTTCGATGGTGTGATACACGTCCATCTGACGCTCGGGAACATACATCTCCAAAAGGCTCTGGATCCTGTTCCCCGATTCTTCGGTTCCCGGGGTGTAAAGAAGGACTTTTTTCCGGCGCACCCCCACCCGCGATCCTTTTCCAGCTTCATAAGAGCCTGTAAGGCTGGGCCCGCTTGGTCCACTCGCTCGAGGGGTATTCGGTATGAAGTCTTTCATAGGCCTCCTTCAGCGGCTTGGCGCTATGGGAACTCTTGTATTGGGCCACTCCCAGCAGATACACTGCCTCGGGGGCCGCGTCGCTTTTGGGGTAACCTTTCAGGAGCTGGTCGAAGAGAGCCATGGCCGCCTCGAACTTCTCCCGGTCAAAGTGGGCCTTGCCCATGCCCAGCATCAGCGAGGGGATGAATTCTTCGGGCGACAGGAAACCCACGGTGCGGTGATGCTCGTTCCCCTCCTCGTCCAGGGTGATCACCGTGGGGGTCCATTTTATTTTGAAGTCCGCAGCCAGGGGTTGAGCGTCAAACATCACCTGAATCGGGACCATGTGCTTCTCGACGAATTCGGCCACCTTCTCGTCGGGGTACGTAACCGCACCCATCTGCTGGCAGCCGATTCAGCCGGGGTTGAAAAAATCGAGCAGGACCATTTTCTTTTCTTTGCGGGCCCGGGCCAGGGCTGTGTCTTTGTCCTTTTCCCACCGGATCGTCTTGGCCATAGCTTTTCTCCTTAATGGTATTATTTTGGGCAATGGGAGGTTTCCGCGTATCTTCCCGCGGAAGCTCGTCGTTCCAGCCGATGAATTCGGAGGGGGAAACCGTTTACCGGGTAAATTCGATGGGCTGCGAACAAGCGCTTCCCCCGGCATTGTAGTCATAAACCATTCGGGCACCGTAATCCACGCCCAGAGCCATAAGGATCAGGAGGCCCAGTAAAAGGAGGAGAAATACCGGCCTGCCCCGCCGGGGGAAAGGCCTCGCCGCGACCGCCCAGGCGGATAAAACGACACCCAAGGCTGAAGTGGCGATCATGAATTTTTCATGGACCTCCAGGAGATGGTCCCGGACGGAAGGGGAGACCCTGACTCCCTCTTCGGCATAAAGACCGGACCCAACGGTCACAGTGGCGGAGAGAGTCCCGAGGATCAGCAGGAAAAAGGCGGTATCGCCCAAGTTCAATCGGGGGGAAATCCCAGCCAGCCCATATAAGAGCATCGCCCCGACCAGAAAGGCGATCGGGAAATGGACCAAGAGGGGATGGATATTTTGGAGGTGCTGAATCCCCGGGAAGAGAGTCGCGAACATAAGCCTGCTTCTTTGACCTGCCGGTCGGAGCTCGGTACTCGCCGCTTGTTCCTCGTCGCCCGTTCCTCTTTCCCCGGCAACCGGCGACGAGAACTGGGAACGAGTTCCTTCAACGTGCCAGACCACTCGCAAGAAAGGGATACCTGAACCCCTGGTTCAGGTCTTTCCGGGGGGATTCCGCCGGAGGAATCTTTTCAAAAAGAAAATCAAAACTTCCCGTTCCCGTCATGATCTGGCTCGACCCGTCTCGGGAGTTGAGGATCACGAAGTCTTTGGTGACCTTTTTGACTTCAAAGAGACCCCCGGTTCGCAGGTATTTCAAGATTTCTCCTATTTGCGGGTTGGTCATCTTCCTCTCCTTTCTCCCGGGATTCCCTGACTTTCAGAAGGCGCGAGTTTGCGGAGATGGTTCCGGTTTTCCCAGATGACCGGGTCGAGAATCTCGCCGCAGGAAACACACCGCCATCCCCAGAAGGGGAACCCGGCTCCGTAATATTTTTCATTGACCATCCATCCTTGACAACGACGGCACTTCATGGCGACCTCCTGGGTAAAACGTTTGGGGGAGGCATGGAAAGTTGAAAAATACATCCTCTGTCTTGCTCCGGGAGAGCCCCTTTCCCCACCGGAAATACAGAGAATCCCCTTTCGTTTCTCCAGTAAATGATCAAGAAGTATGCCAATCTACAAAAAAATTTTCCTCAATAATTCCATCGGGTCATGGAATAGATTGGGCTAGGTGAAGGGAAATCCGTCCTGAAGCCACGGAAAAAATCCTGCCGGACAGGATTCTGGTCAACCGGGAAGGATTCGGTCCGGTGGAACTCAGTTCAGGGGGAAAGACTTGGAGAGGCTGTATTTTTTCAACAGCAAGTAAAGACGGGAGCGAGAAAGACCGGAGATCCGGCAGGCCTCGGGGATGTTGCCCTTGGTAAAGGATAAGAGTTCACGCATATATTTTCTCTCCGTCTCCTCCAGGGCTCTCTCCCTCACCTCCTGGATGGGGGGTAAGACCTGAGCAGATGGCGTCGCCTTTGGAGTTTCCTCCGGCCCTTTTTCCCCCAGGGAAGACCGGACCAGGTGAACCCGGATGTGGGTGGGGAGGTGCTTGGGGAAGAGAATCCGCTCGTATCTTGCGGAGATCAGCGTCCTCTCCAGGGCATTGATCAGCTCCCGGATATTCCCCGGCCAGGGGTAGTTGGCCAAGAAGTCCAGAAATTCAGGGGAAAATTCTTTCGGTTCGATGCCGAAGCGCTCGCACAGCTCTTGGGCGTAAAAAACCAGCAGCTCCGGAATGTCTTCTTTCCTTTCCCGAAGGGGAGGCAAATCGATGGAGAAGGAACGGAGGCGGAATAGGAGGTCCTCGCGGAACTGATTTTGCCGGACCATTTCGTCCAGATCCCGGTTGGAGGCCGCGAGGAGCCGGAAGTCGCTCTTGACCTCGGCTTTTCCTCCGACCGGTCGAAATTGCCTCTCCTGCAGGACCCGCAGGAAACTCCTTTGCAGGGCTAGAGGAAGCTCTCCCACTTCATCCAGGAAAAGGGTTCCCCCGTCCGCCTGTAGGACCAACCCGTCCCGGGCCCGGTCAGCGCCCGTAAAGGCTCCCTTTTCATGGCCGAAGAGAATGCTTTCCACCAGATTATCCGGGAGGGCCGCGCAATCCACCACCACAAAATTTTTTCCGCCCCGCCGGCTGTTTTTGTGGATCGCCAGGGCGATAAGCTCCTTGCCCGTGCCCGTTTCTCCGGTAATCAGGACGTTGGCTTCGCTGTTGGCCACCTGGGATACCAGGTCGAGGCAGGCTCGAATCTTGGAGCTGTTGCCGATGATTCCTTCCCGTTTCAGGGCGGTCAGATCTTTCTGGGCCCTTTTTTCCTCCCGGTATTGGAGGGCGCGGGACAGGGTGAGGGTCAGGGCGTCCAGGTTGGCGGGTTTCTGGAGGTAGTCCCAGGCCCCGTGACGGATCGCCAGCTCGGCCCCGTCGGGGTCCCCGAAGCCGGTCATGATGATGACTTCGGGCAGGGAGGGGGCCGCCTGAACTCGGGGCAGTTCCTCCAGGCCGTTCCCATCGGGCAGCCTCACGTCCAGGAAGACCATATCGAACGGATGGGAGCAGACGGAGGCCAGACCCGCCTGAAGGGTGGAAGCATAAGCAGGCTGATGCCCCATGCGTTTCACCAGGTGAGAAATGGTGTCGCCGATCAAAGGATCATCGTCGATGATCAGAATATTGGCCATAGAATTACCTTTGACAGTTTCGGGTTCCGAGTTTCGGGTTTCGGGGCAGAGGCATAAATTCAAGTTTCAGGCTTTATATTTGGTTCCCTTTAATTTGGTCCTCTTAAGGTAATTCATCAAGCCTCCGATCATTCGGCTGATTTCTCTGGTCTGGTTTGAAAGTTGATCAAAGGTTGCCTTATCAAGATATCCCTGGTCGAGGGCGATGTAAAGATGGGTTCTGACTTCACCAATGGACCCTTTGGCTACAGCCAGGAACTGAAGGAATTCTCCGGTCCCGCTTCGCTCAAACCCCTCGGCAATGTTGGACATGACTGAGATACGGGCCCTCCTTATCTGGTCGCGAAGGCCAAAATCTTTTGCAAGCAGACTTTTGATTGATAGCTCGTAAATTTGCCGGGTAAGCTCTCTTGCCTTTTGCCATACTTCAATCTCTTCAAAGCTGTTGAAGGTGGTCATTTTCATCCTCCACTCTAACCTAAAACCTGAAACTCGAAACCCGAAACTATTTTTTCAGTACTTTCCTGATCCGTTCGGCCAAATCCCGCACGTTCAGGGGTTTCATGGCGAAATCGCGCACTCCCAGGGCGCGGGCTCCTTCCTCGTCGATGGCATCACTGAATCCGGTGGCGAGGATGATGGGAAGGTCGGGCCGGAGGCGCAGAAGCTCCCAGGCCAGCACAGCACCGGTCAGCTCGGGCATGGTCTGATCGGTGATGACCAGGTCGAAGGCGTCCGGCTGGGTCCGAAACGCTTCCAGGGCTTGCCGGGGGTCCGTTTTCCCGGTGATTCGATACCCGAAGCGTTCCAGCATGTGCTGCAGGCTCCGGACCTGAATCTCCTCGTCATCCACGAGCAGGATTCTTTCGTTGCCTCGGGTAATTTCTCCCGGGGCAATGAACTCGCTTTTTTGAGCTGCCTGGACCCAGGGAAGGAACACATGAACCGTGGTCCCTTTCCCGACCTCACTTTCCAGGGTGACGGCCCCTTCATGATTCTTTACGATTCCATGAACTACCGCCAGCCCCATCCCGGTGCCCTCGCTCGGTTTTTTAGTCGTGAAGAAAGGATCGAAGGCCCGCTCCCGGACCGCCCGGTCCATCCCCTGGCCGGTATCCCTGACGGTCAACCGAAGGTACGGGCCGGGCTTCAAGTCATCATGCTTCCCGGCCATTTCCGGGGCTACCTCCACTTTGGCCAGGGAGACCTCCAAGATTCCGCCTTCTTCCCTCATGGCATAAGCGGCGTTGCTGCAGAGATTCATCAGAACCTGATGGATCTGGGTCGGGTCCGCGGAGATCATTCCCGATTCCATACTGATGGCCGGCCGGATTTCGATGTTCGCGGGGATGGTGGCCCGGAGGAATTTCAAGGCCTCTTTCACGATGGGAAGGATTTCCACGGGATTGCGGGGTTGTTCTTTCTGGCGGCTGTAGGTGATGATCTGCTTGACCAGTTCCTGGCCGCGATTGGCAGCGTCCCGCACGAGCTGCAGATAATTCGGGGAAGGAAGGACTCCCTGTTTCACGTCGAGCAGGGCCATCTCGGTGTTGATCAGGATAGGCATCAGGATGTTGTTGAAATCATGGGCAATGCCTCCGGCCAGGGTGCCGAGGGCCTCCATCTTCTGCCGCCTGCGGAGGTGTTCCTGAAGCTTCAGCTCCTGGGTCAAATCACGCTCCACGGCCACATAGTTGGCTACTTCTCCGGAGGGATCGAAGACCGGAGTGATGGTTATCTCCAGTTCCCCGCTCCACCCCTCTTTCGACGTCTTCTTCAGACGGCCCTTCCATCCCTTGCTTCCGTGTATATACTCAGGGGTGAGGGCGTCCTTCGTCTCGTTGTCCATTCCGGAGCGCATGAGGTCAAGGTAAGAGCTCCCCATTGCCTCTTTCCGGTTTAGGCCATGATGGTTTTCAAAGGCCTCGTTCAGGTAGAGAATTTTCCCGCTTCGGTCGGTGATCAACAGCCCTTCGGAGATCTTTTCCACGGCCGCCGCCAGGCGTAGAAGCTCCTCCTCCATGGCTTTCCGCTGGGTGATGTCCCGGGCCGTTGCGAATACTCCCCGCACTTCGCCGGCTTCGTCCCGGTAGACCGTGGCGTTGTACAATACTTCGGTCACCCTTCCCGAGACGTTCCGGATAGCCAGAGGATAATCCCGGACCGACCCCCTCCGGAAGGCCTGTTCATAGCCCTCCCGTGCTTCGACGGGGTTGGTGAAATAATCCGAAAAATCACTCCCGATCAATTTTCCCCGGGGAACCCCGGTGGCGAATTCCGCGGCCCGGTTCACATCGGTGATCTTTCCTTCCGGGCTGATGGTCACCAGAGGGTCGAGACTGGCTTCGATGAGGGTCCGGTTGTACAAAACCGATCTCCGGAGCGCCTCTTCGGCCCGCTGCCGTTCCACATACTCGCCGATCTGGCCTGCCAGGGTATCCAGGAGGGTCCTCTCCTCGTTCAAGAAAGGGCCTTCGTCCCGACCCGGTCTCTCTTCCAGATACCCCACCTCCAGAATTCCCACCCGCTTTCCCTGAGAAACGATGGCGCTGGTCTGAGTCCAGGGAGTCTCTCGAAAGTTCTCCGTTTTTATTTCCCGGCCTTCCACGATGATCCGGGCGCAGGCGATTTCAGGAAACCGCCAACAAGGAGGAATGGCCTTTACCGCTTGCCGGAGTCCCTCATCCAGGGAGGTCTCCTCCTGATTTAACAGGCCTGACACCGTGCCGAGGCAGTTCATCTCCTTCAGCCGGTCGGTGAGGTCCCGGGTCTGTTCTCTAACCCTGAACTCCAATTCATCCGCCCGCTTCTGCTGGGTAAGGTCGCCGACGGACATCACCCAACCCTTCCGTTTGCCTTCCTCATCGTTCAGCGCCGAATAGAGAATCAGAGCATCGAAGCGGTCTCCGCCACGACGCTGAAAGGGCATTTCCAGGCTCCCTTTGGGCTTGTCTCCGCCGAGGATGTTCCGGAAGGCCCGGTGATTGGTTTCTCTCTCCTCCGGCAGCCAATAGGAGAAAGGGGGTTCCTTTTCCAACAAGTCCTCTGGACTCCAGCCCACCATTTTGCAGAAAGCCGGGTTGGCATAGGTCTGCCGGCCTTCGGCATCGAAGGCGGCGATTCCCAAGATGACCGAATCCTCGACAGCCTGCCGGAAGGCCCGTTCCTCCTGGGGCGAAGAAACTGAGTTTCCTGGAAGCACGCCCTCGGTCCTGCAGCGCTCGGGGTCCTTATGGGGGGCCCTCGGGCGACGCGTTATCCCAGTTTTTTCGGGGCCTGTCTTAGGTTTCAGCATAATATTAACCTCCTGGCCGCTCTTCCGCCAAGGGGCCGGTGGGGAAGGGGGAGGACTTCGAACTTGGACCCGGAATTTCCCCGCATGTCGGTTTCGAAGAATAAATTAAAGTAATTACGATTCCTTGTCAACTGAGGGGTTCCTTAATCCGATGGAATGTTCCGCCTTTCATTTGAGCTTGTAGAGAGGTGAAGACCCATCTGGGTGGTTATCTTGCCGGAGGAAATTTCTGCAAATAACTTGCCCGCGAACGGAAAAATATCATTTTGGCGGCAAATTCCCTTTCCGATCCTTCACCTTTCATTGATTCTCAATAGAAATTGCCCGTTTATTATGCCTTGTTAGGATAAAATCCTTGGCCGGTCATCCTCATGCTTGGGGCGAAAAGGGAATTAAAAAAAACGAATTCACCGAAGATTGTCTAAAGCCCACGGGCAGTCTTGCCTGACAGGATAAATTCCCGCTTGACGATAATCGGTCCCGTGGTGAAGGAATAATTCGGCTCTGAAAATGGCGGAATATCTTTGAGGCAAACATAACTCCCGTCCAGAAAGAAAATATCTATTTCCCCAGCCGTTGGCATGGTTCCTGGTTAAAGGATGGAAGAATAGGGTTAAATGCAAGGGGGTGACAGGGTGAAAAAGGGAATTCTTCAGAAAGCAATCTTGATGGTCTCGTAAAAAGTCTCTTGGGTCGTCACCCCGGCGAAAGCCGGGGGCCAGAACATGTTGAAATAACT
>PMCE01000133.1:1858-7798 GCA_003154025.1 Syntrophaceae bacterium | reverse complement strand
TGCTCCTTCGGAAAGGAAATTGGAATATTGGAATGGTAGAAGAATTGAATATTGGGGACTAAAAATTTAAAGCCCTGCCCGTCATTCCATCATTCCAATATTCCAGCACTCCGGTTGGTCTTGTATTACAAAGGAAGGATCTCCTTTAAAGCTTGGAGCGCGAAGGCCATATCTTCCCTCGTCCCGATGGTCATCCGGACCCCGTCCCTCAAACCGTCCTCGTCGTAGTGGCGAGTCAGGATTTTGCGGTCGAAAAGGGCCTGATAAAACCAAGCCCCTCTCCCCTTCCGGAGGGGGCGAGGAAACACGAAATTTCCCTGCGACGGGATGATCCGGTACCCCAAGGCTCTGGCCTCCTTGGAGAACCATTCCCGAACCTCAACCACCCTGGAGATATTTTTCCGGAAATATTCCTGGTCGTCCAATGCGGCGGACACGACGGCCTGGGTCAAAAGGGTCACATTAAAAGGGTCTTTGACCTTGAGCATCTCCCGGATGAATTCTTCCCGCCCGATGGCATATCCCAACCGGGCGCCGGCCAGGGAATAAGATTTGGAGACCGTGCGCACCACCACCACATTTTCAAGCTCATGGACCAGGGCCAGGGCGTTTTGCGGCGCGAATTCCACATAGGCTTCGTCGACCACGAAGATTCCCTTTACTTCCCGTGCCAGGGTGCGAACCAGGGAGAGGGGATAGAAAAAACCCACGGGGGAATTGGGGTTGGCCAGAAAAAATACCTTCACCCCCGAAGGCGGGACAGGAGGCGAATCATAAGGCTCGGCCAGCGGTATGGCGATATTTCGGACCCCTTGAATCAGTCCAAGCACTTTGTACAAAGGGAAAGCCGGTTCATAGAACCCGATGGCATCCCCGGGCGAGGCGAACGTCCGGACAATGATGTTCAGAATGTCATCGGAGCCGTTGCCGCAGATGATTTGATCGGCGCTAAACCCACAGAGCTTTCCCAGCTTCTCCCGGAGTTCCAGGCTCAGCGGGTCGGGATAAATTCGCAGGTCGTCATAATTCAGGCTTCGGAGAACCTCTTTGACCCTCGGGGAAGGGGGATAGGGATTCTCGTTGCTGTTAAGCTTGATGTATCTCTGGCCGGGGTCGGGTTGAAGCCCCGGGACATAGCCTTTCATCGCCGCAATTGAAGGTCGAACATATTCCATGGTAAGGAAGCCTCTCCCTTCTTCCTCAATCCTTCAGGTAATCTTCGGTCCGTCACGTTTCCACGAAGGTACGGGTCATCTTGGTCGTAGCGTAGACCCAGAGGATCTTCATGGGCTTGCCGCTGGTGTTGATGAAACGATGGTGCACGCCAGCGGGGATAAAGGTGGTATCCGGAGCGGAGACCTCGTAGGAGACCCCGTCGATGATCACCGTGGCATCTCCCTCCAGCATGGTGACCTGTTCCTCGCAATTGTGAATGTGCATAGCCAGGTTTGCACCGGGTTGAAATTCGGTGATGCCCGTGGTTAAATGCTCTGACTTTACGTCCTCGGTGATCAGCGGCCAGCCCTTCAAACCGGGCCCCCGGTCTAATGGTTTCATTTCTTTAATTTTAAAAACCCGCGACTTCTTCTCCACTTTCTATCCTCCTTATTCGGGCACCCCGCCGGGAATCGAGCATTTGCGGCAGGGCATCGATCGTCCGTACTCTCGGTTGAGAAATTCCTCTCTTGAAGAGTATAGGAGGACCGAGGGGCCAGGGTCAAGGGGAAAACCCCCTTGCGATTGCGAATTGTAAATTGCGAATTGGGAATTGGAAGAACAACCCCGGTCGATTGCGCATTGCGAATTGCGGATTGAAAGGACAGCCTTCTCAGATTGCGGATGCCGGATTTGGGATTGCGGATTGGAAAAGCAATCTTCTGATCGGGATCTTTAGGGTTTCGGATTATCAAGTATTTCTATCACCGGGGGAGATAAATGGGCGTTCCCCAGGACCACCCGCGCGACCTGGAGAGACCCATGGGTTAAGAGATATCGGGCCAAGACTTTGCCTTTCTCCAGCGACCCGGGGAGGTCAACTTTGTTGATGAAGGGGATCACCCGGGCGCCGGAAGGGCGCCTTTTCAGGATCAGCCCCAGGAGACCGGCGATGATCTCCGGAGTCACCTCCCCTCCCGTTTGGCGGTGAAGGAGGCGGGCAGCCAGTTCCGCACGGAAGACATGCTGCTCATCCAGGGGACTTCCAAGAACGTCGATTCCAACTACGGGAACCAGGAGGCTGGTATTCTCCGGGAGGACCGGTTCATCTTCCCGGGGGGCCTTGAGGGAGCGGCCCGCCGCTCCGTCGGCCTCGACCAGGAGATTGGAGACCCCGGGTATGGACGCCAGGCTTTCAACCCACTGGGGAGGAATCCCGCGGAGTTTTCCGTTGTTCAGTTTTTCCTGGGCGACGATCAGGTAAGGATAGTCTTCCAGATGGCGGGAGATCCATTGGTGCAATAGGGAAAATTGGGTGGATAAATAAAGGCCAAAGGAAGGGGAAGGCTCCGGCTCCCAAATCTTGGTCGTGGTGGTCAGGATGATCCCTCGACGATGGGATGAAATTTCTTCGGCCAGGGCGAAGAGAAGCGTGGTCTTTCCCCCTCCACCCGCCAAGCTGATGACTTCTCTCCCTTGAAGGCCGAAAGCCTCTTCCAGTCTCATCAAAGAAAGTGCCTAAAATTCGGAATGCCTAGCCGAGCATAACCGGAAAGAAGAAATTTTTGTAGGGGCGGCCCTGTGTGGCCGCCCGCAAGATGGGCAACCACGCAGGGTTGCCCCTACAATTTCGGTTCAATTTCGCTATCCGGCTGAATACCTCCGGTAGTCTTCGGGAGTATCCAGGTCAATGAGGACCGCATCCGTATCTACTTCCAGCACCAGGATATCTTCCGGGTGTCGAGCCAGGATTTCCCGTCCGCCGACCTCACCGGTCAACCCCCCGAATTCCTCGCGGTACTTTCTGCCGAACAGGACCGGATGCCCCCGGCGTCCACGGAAGGAAGGGGCCACAATGTTCTTTCCCGGCTGGACTCGGCCGAAGCTGTCTATGAGTCGATCAATGATCTCCGGGGTGATGGCCGGCTGATCCGCCAGAACCACCAGAAAACCATCGGCAGCCTGGTTCGCGGCCATGAGACCGCGGCGGAGGGAGGTACTCATTCCTTTTTGGTAATCTGGATTGAATACGACTTTGATCTCTCGGATGGCGACCTTCTCCAGGATGCGTTCGGCTTCATGCCCCAAAACAAGAATGATCTCACCGACGGACGAAGACTGAAGGGTATCCAGAAGGTGCCCCAGCACGGTTTTCTCGTGCCATGGGAGGAGTTGCTTCGTTCCCCCCATCCTCCGGGATTCCCCGGCGGCAAGGACGATGGCCGAAATCATGCTCCCCTGCCCTTCCCTCTCCGCCGCTCCTGAATCATTTCCGCTACGATGCTCACGGCGATCTCTTCGGGGGTCAGGGCTCCGATATCCAGACCGATGGGAGAGTGGACGGCGGCCAATTTTCCCGCCGCGATGCCCTTTTCTTGAAGGTTATTGAAAACCGTCTGGATCTTCTTCCGGCTGCCGATCATGCCGATGTACCGGGCCTCCGTGCCCAAGGCCCACTCCAAGACTTCCTGATCAAAGGCATGGCCCCGGGTAAGGATCACCAGGTAGCTCTCGCGGTCGGTCTTCAATTTTTTCAAGGCCAGGGAAAATTCCTCGGCCACCACTTCTTCGGCTTCGGGAAACCGCTCCCGGTTGGCGAATTGCAGCCGGTCGTCGACCACCGCGACTCGAAAACCCGCCATTTTGGAAAGCCGGGCTACGGGCAGCGAAACATGGCCCCCCCCGAAAAGAAAGACCTTGGACCCCGATAGGACGGGCTCCAGGTATATATCCAGGGTCCCCCCGCAGATCATCCCCACCTCGGAGGCCTCGGGGCCGGTCAGGTCGTGGTGGACCATGCGGGGCTCTCCCGCGCCCATCACGTCTAAAGCCTCTTTGATGACCGCCGCTTCCAGGCGTCCTCCGCCGATGGTCTCCAGGATCGAGCCGTCTTCATAGACCAGCATCTTCGCCCCCACTTCTCGCGGCGTCGAGCCCTGCGCGCGGACGATCGTCGCCAGGACTCCCCTCCTGCCTTCCGATTTAATCCTTACAATCTCCTCATATAGATCATGCATCGACGCTCTCTCCTAAAGACGGTAATAGCGCATCAAAATCGCTTCCAGGACTCCCCCGCCGATCGCCCGCGCCTTGTCCGAGATGGTGAAGCAATGGGCCCGGACCCCACGTGGATCGATGTCCCCGACTTTCATCCCCTGGGGGACGAAAAGACCATCCCGGAGGATTCCCCGCAGGACTCCGGCGGTCCGGGCGTCCACGCCGACCCCCTCCACTTCAGCGACCCGTTCTCCCTTCAGAACCGCATCGCCAATCTGCCTATGGGCCCTGAACCTCCCGGCGGCCGGCGCCCGTAAAACCCTTTCCCGGGTAAGTCCCCCAATCTCCCCGGGGACACCCGTGTCCGGCTCCGCTCCCCCATCTTCGATCACCCTTCCCAGATTGTGCCCGCGGTTGGTTTCCACCACCAAGTGGACATCCTGACCGGCGCGAAACCCAGGGCCCAGCCCGATCACCAGGGGGGCATCTTCCCGCCGGGTTCCCGTATTCCTTTTGGCCAGAATGGCATCGACCAGGATGGGCGGTTTCAAAGTTTCCCGGATTCGGCACTCCGGGTCCACCACGAGAGGAATCATTTTCTCCTCCCAGGCCTTGAGGATTTCCCTCTCCCCGGTGACTCGCCGGGCGACAAGGCCATCCACTTCTTTCCGGCCTTCGAATACCGCTTCACAAAAGGCCACACCCCGCCGCACCGCCTGAGGTTCGGGAATTTCCGTGAGGCAAACGCGGAAGCNNGTTCTTCATTCTTCTTCCTTGGGAAATAGAGACGTGTTTATTATACCGATAAGGGAAAGGTCAAGGAAAGAAATTTCCTCAAATGTTCAAGAAATCCGCTTCTAGGCATCCCTGCAAAACAGTTTGCAAAGATTGCTAACGCTTTTTTGCAGCTATGGAGTAAACTTTTCTTAAATTCCCATGCGGGAGGTTAAGTATGGATTCTTCCGAAGCGAAGATCGGCCAGCGTTTCCAGCAGGAGACGAAATATCTCCGCCCCTCTTACGTTTCCCGGCCCCCGGAAAAAGACCGGCCCGCCGCTCCCCCCAAGGCCATCCCTTTGCCTCCGCCTTCCCTCGAGGGCGGACCGGGGCTGTGGAAGGCGCTGCAGGAGAGGCGCTCGTTCCGCGATTACCGTCCCCTTCCTCTCTCCCAGAAAGAACTCTCTAACCTCCTGTGGGCCGCCCAGGGCATCACGGAGAAGTCTTTTGAGCCCTGGTACCGTACGTCTCCTTCGGCGGGCGCCCTCCATCCGATCGACACCTACCTGGTGGTCAACCGAGTGGAAGGGCTGCAACCCGGGATTTATTTCTTCGATGTCGTGGAATTTTCCCTGGCGTTGAAGCGCGCGGGGGCCTTTCCCCGGTCCATCGCCGAGGCGGCCCTGAACCAGGATTTGGCCGCGGACGCGGCCGTGGTCTTTGTCTGGGTGGCGGTCATCCAGCGCTCCCGCCAGAAATACCGGCAGCGCGCCTACCGTTACATCTACCTGGACTGCGGCCACATCGCCCAGAACCTTTACCTGGCGGCGGAGGCTCTGAATCTGGGCTGCTGCGGAATTGCGGCCTTCTTCGACGACGAGGTGAATGAACTGGTGGGGGTGGATGGGCAGGAAGAGACGGCGATATATCTGGCCACGGTGGGGAAGAAGTGATTTCAGATTTCAGATTGCAGATTTAAGATTTCGGATTTTCGATTGCAGGAGTTACGAGGGAAGCATTTCCGCCCGCAGTCTTCAATCGGCAATGGGTTTGGTTTTTCCTTTTTCTACGC
>PMCE01000133.1:0-1704 GCA_003154025.1 Syntrophaceae bacterium | reverse complement strand
GGTGTGGCTAAGGAAAGGTCCAGGGGCATGTCAAATGTGTCCCTTCGACCGTCGAAGTACTCCATGATTTCCTTTTTTGCCGCCGCCAGGAGTTCGCTTCCTTCCTGACAGCCCGGGAATTCCCGATAAATTCGCTGGAGCAGGTCCGCACGCGATGGCTCTGGCAGGTAGATGCGGGTCACGCCCTTTTCGCTCCCCACCAACCCCATCCACCCCAGTTTCGTCTGGAAAACAAGAAAAGGAACCTTCATCTCTCTCTCCATCGGCCCCATGGATTTTTTCCAACCTACCGGCTCTTGGACCCCGGATCAATGCAGTTTCCTGCATTCTCTGGCTAAAAAGAAGCCGTTTACAGACCGTCCCTCTTTTTACCCATGAATTCTCTCCCCCATCGTGAAAAGGCGGAGTTTAAAGAGGAGTCTTATCCTTCAAAAGATCTTTGATGAAAGCTTCCGTCTGATGAACCCGGAATCCCATGGTGTTGTAAAAGGCCTCCATATATTCCCGGAAGGTCGCTTTCCGCCGAGTGATGATTTCCAGACCATAACTATCGCAGAACTCGCAGACCCGCCAGAAGAGATCGCTCCTCAATAGGTCCTTTACATCCGTGACCTGCTTCTTTCCGCACTTTGTACAGACTACTTCCCGAATGATCTTCATGCCGCCTTTTCCCCTGAGCTGGCTGCTAAAGAATAAACCGTTCTTGCTGCTAAATTAATTTTAAGGCAGGCTGAATCCAAAGTAAATCAGATTATTCCGGCAGATATTTGGGTTTTCCCGTTGTGGGGGCGGTTCGCAACCGCCCCTACGGCAGGCCTGCAATAGGTAAGCTCCGAGGGGGTCAAGACGATCGGTTTAAGGAGTTTTTCCCATTCTCAAAAAAGCTCTTTTCCATCAACTGAATTATTTACGGGTGCCCCTTTCTCCCCATTTCTCGCAACCACAGCTACGATAATTATTTTCCAAAATCTGACTCCAGACTCTTTCTTTGCCATGGAAGTCTCACCGTTTTGAGGATACTTGTGCCTCTTTGTCCTTGCGTCCGGATACATCCCCGTATAAATTTTCCCCCAATTCCTTAATCAAGCGAAGATTTTGCTTCCCCGCGGGTTTCGTTAATTCTTTTTCGAGCATCTCCTGCCCCAGCTGAAATATATCTTTTATTTGAGCTCTGGTTCTTCCTTGTTCCAGGGTTACCTGTTTTGTTTTTGCTTCTCCGTTGGCAACTTCATCCTTAAAAAGAAAGGATGGCGGGTTATCGGTAAAGCATATCGTTCCCTTCCGGTCCACATACTTGTAAGTCTGAGCAAAAGAATCGTAGTCTAACAAAAGAAAAAATCCCAGGAGAAAAAACAACACGGCCATGTTCCACCTCCGGTTTCTTTTATCCCCTTCCATAAAATTGACCTTTCCGCGATTCCCTCTGGCTTTTCACCGATGACATATACTTGTATTCTTATGATTTTTGGAATAATCCAATACCAAGATTCATGCCGGAAAATGAATTTTGCCTTACCACTTCCTAAGTGCTCAATATTACGTGCTTAACTCTTAATACCCGGGACTTATCTCTCCCCTCTCGAGTATAATTTCCGTTCAAAATTGTAAGACCGTTCACGATTTCCACTCACCTGCCAAACCCATGAGATCACACTTCCGCTGTCAGCGCACGAATCATATCAGCGTATTCTGGATACTGCCGGA
>PMCE01000031.1:401-4666 GCA_003154025.1 Syntrophaceae bacterium | reverse complement strand
TCCACTGGGTGACACGCCAATGGGTGACTATAGCTCTGCCAAAGCCGACCGGACTCTCTCCATCCCCATTTCGATCTCTTCCAGGGGGGCGCAGTAGGACATGCGAATGTAACCTTCTCCTTGGGGGCCGAAGGCGTTTCCCGGTACGACGGCAGTCCTGGCTTTTTCCAGCAGGAAGTCCGCGAATTGAGTTGAGGTGAGACCGAATTTCTTTACCGAAGGAAAGACGTAAAAGGCGCCCCGCGGGCGGGCATAGGTCAAACCGATGGGGTCGAGCAGGGACATCAACTTCTTCCTCCGCCGGTCGAATTCGGCGGTCATCCGGCGGACGCAATCCTGCGAAGAGGTCAAGGCCGCCTGAGCCCCGGTCTGAACGAAGGTGTTCGGGCAGCTGACGATATGCTGATGAAGTTTCAATGCCTGGGGTATCACTTCTGGGGGGGCGATGAGATAGCCGATCCGCCAGCCGTCCATGGCATAGGTTTTCGAAAAGCTGCCGATGATCAGCGTCCTTTCCCTCATCCCGGGCGCCTGGGCGATGGGAAAGTGTCGGGCGCCGTCATAGAGCATGCCCGTGTAAATATCATCCTCCACCACCAGGATATTGTGCCGCCGGGCCAGGCGGGCGATCGGTTCCAGATCCTCCCGGAGGAAAACCTGCCCCGTCGGGTTGTGGGGCGAATTGAGAATTAAAACTTTCGTCTTATCGGTAATATATTTTTCGATTTCTTCCGCTTTGAGCAAAAATTGATTTTCTTCCTTGAGCGGTACCGGAACGCACTTCGCCTCCCCTAAAGCGGCATAGCCCGGATAGTAGACATACATGGGTTCGGGAACCAGGACCTCATCTCCCGGGTTCAGCACGCTCAGGAGCCCGATGAAAATCGCTTCGGCCGCCCCGGTGGTGACGAGAATCTCTCCCGGATCGATCTTCATCCCATAGTCTTCCTGATAACGGTAACAGATGGCCTCTCGCAGTTCCAAAGTGCCGGCGCTTGCCGTGTAGTGGACCTTTCCCTCTGCAAGGGCTTTCACCGCCGCTTCCTTGATATGTTCGGGGGTGTCGAAATCGGGCCTGCCGATGGAGAGGTCGGTGATCTCAATGCCCTTTCGCTTGGCCTCTTCCACCTTGCCCATCATTTCTCTTATTTTTGAGAACCCGATGGTCTGGACTCTTGCGGATAACATTTGGCTGGGCATCGTTTTCTGCTCCTAGTTTTTAGGCCCGGATATTCTCTGCGTAATCTGTGTAATCTGCGGATAATAAGTTTCGATTTTTTGCATTTCTATCAAATTCCGGAGCGCAGTTTTTCCGTCGTCTGAGTGTCGACTTCCAGGGTCGCAGGGACAAGGGCGACCCGGTATACCTCCCGTGCCTGGGTAAGGCTCACGAGCCCGTCGATGACGTCTTCGCGAACCAATTCGGGAGCGCGTTCTTCGGGCCGGTAGAAACCTCCGCCCCCGGGAAGCTCCAGGGTGACCCGCTGAGCGGGCTTGAGGATGTACTTGGTCTTGGAATGGGGCACGGTCCCGTCATCCAGGTAGATGCGGCCCTTCGCCCCGTCAGCCCCGCCGGCGAACCCCTTGGCCGGGAAGCGGATGCGGTCGTACATGGGAGAATGCTGGGAGGGATGTCCCCCGCGAACTTTGAGGACCATCCGCTGGCCCAGGCCGCCGCGGAATTTTCCCGGCCCGCCGGTGTCCGGGATGAGCTCGCGGCGCTCGATGAACAGGGGGGAGACGTTTTCCACCACTTCCACGGGGACTCCGTGAATGCCGCTGGGAAAGGCGGTGGCCGAGAGGCCGTCCTTGTTCGGACGGGCGCCGGTCCCTCCGGCGGAGAAGAAGACATAGCAGAAGGGCTCCCCGCGCTCATCGATGCCGTCGAACTGGGTGTTCCAGAGGCCCTGGGAGCCTTCGGCCACGACCCGGTCGGGGATCACGTGGCTGAGCGCTCCGAAGACCGCCGCCGAAAGGAAGTGGCCGAGGATGTGGCGGGCCCCCACCGGAGCGGGACGCCGGCAGTTCAGGATGGAACCCTCCGGCGCGGTCACGGTGATCGGGCGAAAGCTCCCCTCGTTGTTGGGGACTTCCGGGCTCACCGAGCACTTGATCGGATAGGTGGTGTAGGCGTGGCAGTAACTGTAGACCACGTTGATTCCGCGCCCCGACTGGGGGGAGGTCCCGGTGTAGTCGGCGGTGAGGCGGTCCCCGGAGATGGTGATGGCCAGCTTCACCACGATGGGTTCGTCGAAACCGTCCATATCGATCTGGTGCCGGTAGGTTCCGTCGGGAATGGCCCGGATGGCCTCCCTCATGGATTGCTCGCTGCGCTCGACGATGGCCGCCGATAATCCCTCCAGGTCGGACAGGCCGTGGTCCTCCATCATCTCCAGCAGCTTCCGGCCGCCCACTTCGTTGCCGGCAATCATGGCATAGACGTCGCCCAATACCGTTTGGGGGACGCGGACATTGGCCCGGATGATGCGGATGAGGTCCTCGTTCATCCGCCCCCGGTCCATCAGCTTCATGATGGGGATGGCCAGCCCTTCCTCGTAGATGGAAGGGGCGTCGGCGCCGAAGGTTCGACCGCCGATGTCCATGACGTGGCAGGTGTTGGCGAAGAGCCCGATGGCCCGCCCCCGATGGAAGACCGGCGTCACGACTGTAAAGTCGTGGTGATGGCCGGAGGCCAGCCAGGGGTCGTTGGTGACGAGGGTATCGCCGGGCTGCAGGCCGGTCAGGGGGTACTCGCGCAGAAAGTGGCGCACGGAGGTAGCCATGCAGTTGATGTGGCCGGGCGTCCCGGTCACCGCCTGGGCGATCATGTTCCCGGCGGCGTCGAAGACGCCCGCGGAAAGGTCCCCCGCCTCGCGCACCACGGTGGTGAAGCTCGCGCGCATGAGGGCCGCGGCCTGTTCGTTGGTGATGGAAATCAGCCGGTTCCAGAGAACTTCTAAAGTGATGGGATCAAACTGATCGGTTTTCATACCGCGTTTCCATTATACCTTTCTGAATCTCGAAATCCCAAATTCCAAAATCCAAATTCCAAATAAGCTCCAAATTCCAAAGATCCAACCTACTTTCTAATTTTGATTTTTGGATTTTTGGTCATTATTTGGGATTTGGTGCTTGGGATTTGGTGCTTAATCCGTGCATCGATTTCCATTCGCCAGGCCCGTACGGATGCTCCGTTTCAATGCCGGGGCAGCCAAACCATCAGGCTGCCCGAGGGGTCCACCCAGGCGGTTCCCGGTCCGTTCATGACCACCGTGCTTTCCCTCTCTTCCACGATGGCCGGCCCGTCGATCTGGACCCCGACCGGNNAGCGCTTCGCCAGGGCTCGCGCCCTTGGACCACCAACTCCCCGCTCCGATCTTCGGGCGAGGCCCCGTCGCCTCCAGTCGCCAGTTCACTCCCTCGATGGGGATTTCCGGGCAAAGGCGCTGGTAGATATCCTGATACTCCTTTTCAAAGGCCCGGCGGAACTCTTCCATTTGCCCGGGGCCGTATTGGCCTTGCGGAAGGCTGACGCTGATTTCAAACCCCTGCCCCGCATAGCGCATGTCCGCCGAGCGGATGAACNNTCGCCGTAGATGGAGTTCAAACGTTCCCACCGCAGCTCTTCCAGCCGGGTGATGTAGCTGCGGCTCAAGTCGAAGGACATGGGGGCCAAAAGGAATCCAAAAGCGGAGCACACGCCGGCGGCGGCCGGCACGATGATCGTTTCCAGCCTCAGCTTCTCGGCCACNNTTGGCCATGTTCTCGTTGACCACTTCGTGCACTCCCCAGGCGGCCCGTTCCAGGGAAAGGTTGAGCGGTTTGGCGATCTTTTCCATCAGGGCGGCCTGGGCAAGTTTCAAGTCCAGTTTCATTTCCCCGCCCAGGAAGAAGTCGGGGTTCAGGTAGCCCAGGATGAGGTCGGTGTCGGTCACCGTGGGGTCCTTTCCGCCGCGGCCGTAGCAGGCCGGACCCGGGTCGGCCCCGGCGCTTTCCGGGCCTACTTTGAGAAGGCCTAGGGGGCCGATGGAAGCGATGCTCCCTCCCCCGGCGCCGATCTCGATCATTTCGATGACCGGGATTTTGACCGGCAGGCCGCTTCCTTTTTTGAAGCGGTAGATCCGGCCGACCTCAAATTCGTTCACCCGGAGGGGGGCGCCGTTCTGGATGATGCAGGTCTTGGCGGTGGTCCCTCCCATGTCGAAAGAAATGACGTTGGCCTGCCCCGTTTGACTCCCGACCCAGGCGGCGGCCAGGGCTCCCCC
>PMCE01000031.1:0-365 GCA_003154025.1 Syntrophaceae bacterium | reverse complement strand
ATGGTATAGGCGTTGGCCACGGTGGTTGAGGTGCGCTCGTACTCGCGCACTTCCGGGGAGACCTCGGAGGAAAGCGACACGGGAAAGCCCGGGCGTTTGGCCAGGATCAAGTCGCGGAGCATCCGCTCGTGGACGGGGTTTTGGAAGGAATGCAGCAGGGAGATGGCCGCTGATTCGACCCCCAGGTCCAGAAGCTGGTTGACCGCCCGTTCCGCTTCTTCCGGGCCGAGAGAGGTTAAGACCTGGCCCTTGTTGTCCAGCCGCTCGGCGACCTCCACCCGCCGCCTCCGGGGCACCAGAGGCCGGGGCAGTTCGAGGAAAATGTCGTATATGTCGTAGCGCATCTCCCGGCCGATCTCCAGGGC